>JBEOKB010000047.1:0-2534 GCA_040275425.1 Siculibacillus sp.
AGGGCCAGCCGGCCGGCGGCGACAAGGCCCACTATCTCGGCCATCGCGACCGCCTGCGCGAGCGCTTCGCCCAGTCGGGCGGGGAAGGCCTGCCCGACTACGAGCTTCTCGAGCTGCTGCTGTTCCGCCTCATTCCGCGCGCCGACACCAAGCCGGTCGCCAAGGCGCTTCTCGCCCGCTTCGGGACGTTGGGCGAGGTCCTGGGCGCGCCGCCCGCCCTGTTGCAGGAGGTCAAGGGCGTCGGTGCTGCGGTGGCGCTCGACCTCAAGGTGATCGCCGCCTCCGCCCGGCGCATGGTGAAGAGCGAGATCCGCGAGCGCGAGATCCTCTCCTCATGGAGCCAGGTGCTCGACTATTGCCGCGCCGCCATGGCCTTCGAGGAGCGCGAGCAGTTCCGCATCCTGTTCCTCGACAAGCGCAATGCGCTGATCGCCGACGAGGTTCAGCAGACCGGCACGGTCGACCACACGCCCGTCTATCCGCGCGAGGTCATCAGGCGGGCGCTGGAGCTGTCCTCCACCGCCATCGTGCTGGTGCACAACCATCCCTCCGGCGACCCGACGCCCTCGCGCGCCGACATCGACATGACCAAGACCATCATCGACGCCGGCAAGGGGCTCGGCATCGTCGTCCACGACCATCTCATCATCGGCAAGAAGGGCTTCGCCAGCATGAAGGGCCTGAAGCTCATCTGAAGCGATGCCGACGAAAAAGGCCGCCCGAAGGCGGCCTTTTTGCATTGGAATGTCTCGGGGCGGGCGGCTTACTCGCCGTCCTCCGCCTTGGCCGCCTTCTTCTTGGCCGGAGCCTTCTTCTTGGCCTCCGCCGCCTCGCCTTCGCCGTCCTCGGCGGCCTTCGCCTCGGACTTCTTCGCGGACTTCTTCTTGGCCGGCTTCTCGGCGGCGGCCTCCTCGGCCTCGTCCTCGGCCATCAGCTCGTCCTTGGTGACCTTGTTGTCGGTCACCGCGATCTGCGTCATCAGGTGATCGATGACCTTCTCCTCGAACAGCGGCGCGCGCAGGCTGGCCAGCGCGTTGGGATTATCGCGGTAGAACTCGAACGCTTCCTGCTGCTGGTTGGCCGGGAAGCGGCGCACCGTCTCGAACAGGGCGCGCTGCACCTCGTCGTCGGCCACCTGCACGCCGGCCTTCTCGCCGATCTCGGCCAGCACGAGGCCGAGGCGGACGCGGCGCTCCGCGAGCTTCAGATACTCGGCGCGGGCCTCCTCCTCGGTCGTCTCCTCGTCGGCGAAGGTGCGGCCGGCCGCCTCCAGGTCGCGGTTGACCTGCGACCAGATGTTGTTGAACTCGGCGTCGACCAGCTTGGACGGAGCCTCGAAGGTGTAGGCGGCATCAAGCTGGTCGAGAAGCTGCCGCTTCACCTTCTGGCGGGTCATCGAGCCGTACTGGTTCTCGAGCTGGCCCTTGACGATCTCGCGCAGGCGATCAAGCGATTCCAGGCCGAGCGCCTTGGCGGTCTCGTCGTTCAGCTCCAGCTCGCCCGGCGCCGCGACTTCCTTGACCGTGACGTCGAACACGGCCTCCTTGCCGGCCAGATGCGCCGCACCGTAATCCTCGGGGAAGGTCACCGTGACCTTGCGCTCGTCACCGGCCTTGGCGCCGACGAGCTGCTCCTCGAAGCCCGGAATGAACTGCTTGGAGCCGATGACCAGCGGCTGGTCGTTGCCCGCGCCGCCCTCGAAGGCCTCGCCGTCGATGCGGCCGACGAAATCGATGCTCAGCCGATCGCCGTCCTTCGCCTTGCCGTCCTTGGCGGCGTAGGTGCGAGTCGATTCGGCGACGCGGCGGACCTGCTCGTCGATCTCGGTCTCCGGCACGTCGTACACCGGACGGTTGACGCTGATCCCCGACACGTCCTTGACCTCGATGGCCGGCAGCACCTCATAGGCGACCTCGAACTCGAAATCGGCGCCGCCCGACAGGATCTTGTCGGCTTCCTTCTCGTCCTCGGTCATCTTGACCTCGGGCTGCATGGCGGCCTTCTCGCCGCGGTCGGCGATGATGTGGCGCACGGAATTGGACAGGATGTCGTTCACGACCTCGGCCATGACCGACTTGCCGTAGACCTTGCGCAGGTGCGGCATCGGCACCTTGCCCGGCCGGAAGCCATTGATGCGGACCTTGTCCTTGACCTCGTTGAGCCGGGTGATCATCCGCGATTCGAGGTCGCCGGCGGGAACCGTCACCTTGATCTCGCGCTTGAGGCCGGAATTGAGCGTCTCGGTAACCTGCATCGTAAAGACCTTCGTTTTAGCGGTGCCGCCGGTGGCGCGGGTCTGCCGCCCACCGCCGGATCGTTTCATGCCGGATAGCTGTCAGGATGCGGATCGACCACGCATCGCTCGACGCCTGCTGCCCGTGAGCACTTCGTCGAACGGTCCGACATATGCGAGCAAGTTTTTGTTTTTCCTGTTTCTTCTCACATTCTGCGGACGCGGATCATACGGTCCCGTCACAATTGAGACGCCTTTTGTCACACGCGCACCCGATTTTCAACTCTCTTCGCGCCCTTCG
>JBEOKB010000048.1:0-11785 GCA_040275425.1 Siculibacillus sp.
TACAAGGGATATTTCGAACAACATCGAAAATCCCCTCAGCTCCACCAATTCTCTTCTCTTGACGGCGGGTATCCGCCGTTTTTTCGTTTTCGGGGTCCGGCGGCGCCGGTTCGGGCGAAATCGCTCGGGCCGGAACGGGCGTGCGCATTCGGATGTGGCCGGACGGCGGGAACGCGCCTAGACTCGGGAGCGACCGGGGGAACCGGTGACGGCGGTCGGTCGAGGCCGACGGCCAGCGCGGGAGGGCGCCATGAGAGGCGGATGGAGAAGGCGGACCGTCGTCGCTCTGACGGGGACGATCGCGGTGTGGGGCGCGGCGAGCGCCTTCGCGGCGGAGGGAGACGCGGCACGCGGCGAGCGATTGGCGAAGCGCTGGTGCGCGAACTGTCACGCGGTCGCGACCGATCAGAAACAGGCCTCGAGCGATGCGCCGAGTTTCCAGGCGATCGCCTCGGGCGAGCGCACGGCGGCGAGCCTGACCGACTTCCTCACCCTGCCCGGCACCACCCATTCGAAGATGCCTGATCTCCAATTGTCGCGGGTGGAGATCGCCGACGTGGTCGCCCATCTCATGTCGAAGAAGAAGTGATCCGCCCGCTCCGACGAGGGGCGATGTGCATTCGAGTCGCATTCTCGGCCGAGAGGCGAGCGGCGACGGGAGACGCGGGACCGGGCATGGGCAGACGCGAGGACATCGAGGCGGAACGGCGGCGGCAGGCGGACGAGGCGCTGGCGGGCGCGGTGCGCGACGGCGAGGTGATCGGTTCGTCGACGCTGGCGCGGGCGGTGAACGTCGGCGTGGAGCGCACGCGCGCCCATTTCGGCGGGGCCGACGCCGACCCGGCCGACGCGGTCGAAATCTGGGGGCGGCGGATCGGACGAGGGCTCGCGCTGGTCGCGGTCGCGGCGCTGGTGGTGCATCTCTACCTGACCTACCTCGCCGGATGAGGGCGGCGGCATGAGCGAACTCGCGCGAGCGGTGGAGGCACGGCGGGCCGAGATCGAGGCGGCGGTGACGGCGCGCGGGCTGGCGGTGCTCGGCTTCGTCGCGCCCTGCCCGGAGGACGGGTCGGTGGTGGCCATCGACGGGAGAGCGGCGCGGGCGCTCGTCCTGGTCGGTTGGCGCGGGCGGGTCGGTTGGGCGGCCTTCGCCGGCGCACCGGAGCGGCGCGACGGAGCGGCCGATCCGCTCGACCGATGGTCGCGCCGGGTGGTCGGCGGGCTCGCGGACGAACTCGGGGCGCGGGCGCTCTTTCCCTTCGAGGGGCCACCCTGGCCGCCGGTGCAGCGCTGGGCGCTGCGCTCGGGCGGGCGGGGAGCGGCGCCGACGGGGCTGGTGATCGACGCCACGGTCGGGCCGTGGCTGGGGTTTCGCGGGGCGCTGGCGTTCGCCGAGGAGCTCGCCATTCGTTTCGATGACGAAACGACTTCGCCGTGTGGGACTTGCGCGACGCGGCCGTGTCTCACCGCCTGTCCGGCCGATGCCTTCGACGGGAGCGGGTTCGCCGAGGCGCGCTGCCGGGGCCACCTCGAGGGCCATGCCGGGGGGCTGTGCCGAACCGACGGGTGCCGGGCGCGCGACGCCTGTCCGATCGGGCGGGCGCATCGCTATGCTCCCGACCAGATCCGCTTTCTCATGAACGCCTTTCGCGCGAGCGCTCCCGTCGCCGCGCCGCAGGAGACGACCGGCCGATGAGCATCGAGACCTCGACCCCGCCCGCCCCGATCGACTGGGCCCACGCCAGGGCGCCGGATCTCGACGCGTTCGAGATGCTGGCGCGAGCGGCCTACGCGAGCCTGCCGGTGGAGTTCCGGCGGCTGACCGGCGAGGTGACGATCGCCATCGCCGAGTTTCCCGAGGACGAGGTGCTGGAGGAGATGGGGCTGGAGAGCCCGTTCGATCTGATGGGTCTGTTCCAGGGCGTCGGCCTGCCGCAGGGCGGGGCGGTGGCGGAGACGGGGCGGATGCCCAATCGGATCTGGCTCTATCGCCGGCCGATCCTCGACTGGTGGGCGGAGAACGACGAGAGCCTGGGGGCGATCGTGACCCACGTGCTGATCCACGAGATCGGCCACCACTTCGGCTTCTCCGACGACGACATGGAGGCGATCGAGGCGCTCGTCGGCGAGGGAGAGGGCGAATGAGGGGCCGCGTCCTCCGTCGGGTGGCGATGATCGCAGCCCTCGTCGCGGCGACGGCGGGACCGACGTCGGCGGCGGAGGAGCGGTGCGACTTTCGCGGCTGGTCCAAGGATGGCGATCCGGCCGGGCTCAACGTGCGGGCGGCGCCGACGAGCGACGCGGCGCGGATCGGCAGACTGCCGCCGCCGCGCCGCGACGGGGACGAGAGCTTCGCGGTCGAGGTTCACGTCGTCGGGTCGCGCGACGGGTGGCTGGCGATCGATCGGGCCGAATTCGGCGACTACGGCGGTGCGCGGGCGAGGACCGTCTTCGCGGGGCGGGGCTGGGTCTCGGGCCGCATGATCGACGTCGGCGTTCAGGACGAGCGGGTGCGGGTCCGGCCGGAGGCGGCGGCGGAGGTGGTCGACGCGCCGCGTACGCTGCCGACCGGCGATCCGGAGATCCTGCGGCTCGATCGGATCGTCGCCTGTCGCGGGCGCTGGATCGAGATCGAGGGATCGTTCGGTCCGAGCGGGGCGGGCGCGCGGCGGGCGACGCGCGGTTGGGTCACGGAGATCTGCGGCAACCAGGTCACCACCTGCCCGTGACGGGCTCGCGAAGAGCCGACCGGGGGACTTTGTTCTCGGCGGAAAACGCGCTATGAGCCCGGCACAGATCTCGGAGACCACCCCATGGACAAGTTCACGACGCTGACCGGCGTGGCCGCGCCCCTTCCGATCGTCAACATCGACACGGACATGATCATCCCCAAGCAGTTCCTGAAGACGATCGAGCGCACGGGCCTCGCGCGGGGTCTCTTCTTCGAACTCAGGTTCAACGAGGACGGCTCGGAGAAGCCGGAGTTCGTGCTGAATCAGCCGTCCTATCGCAAGGCGCAGATCATCGTCGCCGGCGACAACTTCGGCTGCGGTTCGAGCCGCGAGCACGCGCCGTGGGCGCTGCTCGATTTCGGCATCCGCTGCGTGATCTCGACCAGCTTCGCCGACATCTTCTACAACAACTGCTTCAAGAACGGGATTCTGCCGATCCGCGTGCCGCAGAGCGATCTCGACAAGCTGATGGACGACGCTCAGCGCGGCTCCAACGCCACGCTCACCGTCGATCTCGTCGCGCAGGAGATCCGCGGACCGGACGGCGGCGTGGTCAAGTTCGACGTCGATCCGTTCCGCAAGCACTGCCTGCTCGAGGGGCTCGACGACATCGGCCTGACGCTGCAGAAGGCCGATCAGATCACCGCCTACGAGGCGAAGACCGCCGCGTCGCGCCCGTGGGCGTGAGGCCGCCGCCTCGGTTCGATCATCGGTCGCGGGGACGGTTCGTCAGAGCCGTCCCTTCGTCGTTCGGGGCCTCGTCGTTCGGGGCCTTCGCCGTTCGGGGGATGTCATGAGCCTCGAGATCTGGGCGATCTACGTGCCGGCCGCCTTCGCGCTCAACATGTTTCCGGGGCCGAACAACGTGCTGGCGACGACCAACGCGGCGCGGTGGGGGTTCGGCACGGCGCTTCTCGCCTCGGTCGGGCGATTTCCGCCGTTCGCCTCGTTCGTGCTGGCGGCGGCGATCGGGCTCGGGGCGGTGCTGTCGGCCTCGGCCGAGCTGTTCGCTCTGTTGAAGATCGTCGGCGCGGCCTATCTACTGTGGCTCGGCGTGCAGATGATGCGCGCCGGCGGGGGCGACCTCGCCGAACAGTCGGGCGACGGGCGGATGAAGGCGCTGATCGCGCGTGAGTTCTGGACGGCGGCGACCAATCCGAAGGCGATGCTGGTGTTCACGGCCTTCTTCGCGCCGTTCGTCGATCCGAGCCGACCGGCGTTCGGCCAGATCCTGGCGCTCGGCGCGGTGGCGCTGGCGCTCGAGGCGGTGGCGGTGGCGATCTACGCCTTCGCCGGAGCGCGGCTCGGCCGCTTCACCCGGTCCCCGCGCGGGCTCGGTCTCGTCAATCGCCTGTCCGGGGCGGCGCTGATCGCCGCCGGTCTGGCGCTTCTGTTCGCTCGCCGCCCGGCGAGCTCGTGATCCACGTCGAGGAGGACAGTCTCATGTCGCAGCGTCGTCTCATCTCCACCGGTTCGCCCTTCGAGAAGGTGGCGGGCTACTCGCGCGCGGTCGCCCAGGGCGACATGTGCTGGGTGTCGGGCACCACCGGCTACGACTATGCCGCCATGCAGATGCCGGAGAGCGTCGAGGCGCAGACCCGCAACGCCATGACCACCATCACCAAGGCGCTCAACGAGGCGGGCTTCCACCTCGCCGACGTGGTGCGCGCGACCTACTACGTCACCGAGGCGTCGATGATGGACGTGGTGTTCCCGATCGTCGGCGAGTACTTCGCCGAGGTGCGCCCGGCCGCGACCATGATCGTGTGCGGTCTGGTCAAGCCGGAGATGAAGGTCGAGATCGAAGTCACGGCGATGCGCCTGAAGAAGGACTGATCGCGGATCAGTCTTCCCGCTTCACCGCGACGAAGAACACGCGGGGGAAGCGGAACAGCACCGATCCGGCCGCCGTCCGAGGATAGGCGGCCGCGATCCTCTCGCCGTAGCGGGCGAGGAAGGCGGCGCGGGAGGCGTCGTCGAGCGGATCGACGAAGGGCTTCAGGCCGGTCGAGCGCACCATCTCCACGATCTTCTCCGGGCCGTCGAGCGGGTGGACGTAGGTCGTCCGCCAGATCTCGACGCGCGCGCTCGCAGGCGCGAGGGCGTCGAAGGTCTCCTCGAAGGAGAGGAGGCTCGCGCGGGCGCCCGCCGCCTCGCGCAGCGCTTCGGCGAACGGAGCCTCGGCGGCGACCTCGCGCATCAGGGCATGGCTCGGCTCGGCGAGATTGTCGGGCATCTGCACCGCCAGCACGCCGCCGGGGGCGAGCAGGCCCATCAGGCGCGGCAGCAGCGCCGCGTGATCGGGCACCCAGTGCAGGGTGGCGTTGGAGAAGAGGAGATCGACCGGGGCCTCGGGCGTCCAGGCGGCGACGTCGGCGCGGGCGAAACGGGCGCCGGGGACGCGGGCGCGCGCCTCCTCCAGCATGGCGGGCGAGGTGTCGATGCCGAGCACGTCGGCGTCCGGCCAGTGCTCGAGCAGCGGCGCGGTCGAGGCGCCGGCGCCGCAGCCGAGATCGACCACGGTCCTCGGCGCGGCGAGGGGCACGCGGGCGAGGAGATCGCCGACGGGTCGGGCGCGTTCGTCGGCGAAGCGGGCGTAGAGGGCGGGGTTCCAGTCGGACATGGCGGGGCGTCTCCGAAGCGGTCGGCGAGGGGATGATCCGATCGCCGCGACCCTCTGTCGAGTGCGGCCTTCGCATCGGTTCGCTCACGCGCCGTCGGGTGACCGAGGGCAAACGAAATCGGCGCCCCGAGGGGCGCCGATCGATGTCTCGGACGTGTGCCGACCGGATCAGGCCGACTTGCCGGCCTTGGGCGTGATCAGCTTGCGGTTGATCAGCACCTCGGCGATCTGCACCGCGTTGAGCGCCGCGCCCTTGCGCAGGTTGTCGGACACGCACCAGAAGGCCAGGCCGTTCTCCACCGTCGCGTCCTCGCGGATGCGGCTGATGTAGGTGGCGTCCTCGCCGGCGGCCTCGTAGGGGGTGACGTAGCCGCCCGGCTCGTGCTTGTCGACGACGAGACAGCCCGGCGCCTCGCGCAGGATGTCGCGGGCCTCGTCGGCGGTCACGGGCTTCGAGAACTCGACGTTGACCGATTCGGAATGGGAGATGAACACCGGCACGCGCACGCAGGTCGCGGTCAGCTTGATCTTCGGGTCGAGGATCTTCTTGGTCTCGACCATCATCTTCCACTCTTCCTTCGTGAACCCGTCCTCCATGAACACGTCGATGTGGGGGATCAGGTTGAAGGCGATACGCTTGGGGAACTTCTTCGGCTCGACCGGATCGGTGACGAACACCGCGCGGGTCTGGGTGAAGAGCTCGTCCATGCCCTCCTTGCCGGCGCCGGAGACCGACTGGTAGGTCGAGACGACGACGCGCTCGATGCCGAAGCGATCGTGCAGCGGCTTCAGCGCCACCACCAGCTGGGCGGTGGAGCAGTTCGGATTGGCGATGATGTTCTTCTTGGAGAAGCCGGTGATGGCGTCGGCGTTCACTTCCGGAACGATCAGCGGCACGTCGGCGTCGTAGCGCCAGGCCGAGGAGTTGTCGATGACGACGCAACCCTGCGCGCCGATCTTCGGGCTCCATTCCTTCGACACCGAGCCGCCGGCCGACATCAGGCAGATGTCGGTGTCGGAGAAGTCGTAATGGTCGAGCACCTTGGTCTTCAGCGTCTTGTCGCCGAAGGAGACCTCGGTCCCGAGCGACCGGGCCGAGGCGAGCGCCACGACTTCCGACACCGGAAATCCGCGCTCGGCCAGGATGTCGAGCATCTCACGACCCACGTTGCCGGTGGCACCGACGATTGCGACCTTGTAGCCCATCTCGAAAAATCCCCGCATGTTCATCCGCTCTCCCGTTTCACGGAGAGGACCTGGGGATCGCTTCATCGAGGGTGTCGAGAAAGGAACCGTTCGGTCCTCCGCTGCCCTCGTCACCCGCCGGGAGAGGGCATGCGGGAGGTCGAGAGCCTGCGTCAGCCGGCGACCGTAGTCGCCGTCGTCATGGTCGTTTTGGTTTTCGTCGTAGTGACGAGCGACATGACCGACACGTGTTCCCGAACAGTTGCGGCGCCGCATGGTGCGGAGCCGGTCTCGAAAAGCCCGAAAGCCGGGGCGAAGTCAAGGGCGAGGGTGGGCGGCGGCGACAACTTCGCGCGCGGCGATGCGGGCGCGCATCGCTTTTTGCGCCGTGGACGCCGGGCGATCGCTCGCGCGTCAGCACGAGTACGGATGGGCGCGCGCGGGCGCCGATCAGAGCCGGGGGCGGAACGGGTCGGTGAGGCGGCGGCCGATCGCCTCGAGGGCGGCGTCGAGGCGGGCGAGGGTCGCCTCGTCGAGGCGCAGGAGGATCATCTCGCGGCAGATCAGCACGACGACGAGCATCAGGCCCCAGCCGATCACGACGTCGGAGAGGAAGTGCGAGCCGAAGGCGATGCGGTTGGCAGAGATCACCACCATCCAGGCGGCGACGGCGGCGAGCGTGGCGCGGCGCCAGCTCTCCGGCACGACGAAGACGAGCGCCATCAGCCAGGCGGCGCCGGAGGCCTCGCCGGAGGGGAAGGAGCAGTTGGTCGGGCAGGCGCCGCCGGGGATCCAGGCGGGCAGGAAGGTCCAGTCGCCGCCGAAGAGGGTGGTCTCGCTCGGGCGCGGGCGGCCCCACACCTCCTTGAAGAAGGCGTTGACGAGGAGGCCTGGACCGGTGGCGAGGCTCGCCACCAGGAACAGGAGTTTGCGGGTCGGCAGGGCGCGGGCGATCATCGGCACGAAGATCTTGGCGAGGACGCCGAGGAGCAGGAGAATCACCGCCCAGCGCGTGACCGCCATGCCGGAGCGGCGCAGAGCGGCGAAGGCCCAGACGTTCTCGAGCGGGAACTCGGTCTTCGGCGACACGCCGGGGGCGTGAAAGACGCGAGCGAGGGCGATGTCGATGCCGGGGAAGGCGAGCGCCAGCGCCGAGACGAGCGCGGTGGCGGCGACGGCGGCGAGGATCGGGCGGGCGAGGGCGCGGTCGCGCAGCGCGCGCAGGGCGGCGCGCGATCGGAGCGCGAACGTGTCTGTTTCGGCGTCGGCCATGGGTCTCATCCGGTCGAGTTCGGCGGTGGTGTAGCCCGAACCGGCGCGCCGTGCAAAATGGGGCGTTCGAACCGGTGAGGCCCCTCTATGATCGATCCGTTCGCGGCGGCGGTGTGGCCGTCCCTTCCCACCATCGCGACCTATTCGGCGGCGGTGCTGCTGCTGGTGCTGACGCCGGGGCCGGACATGACGCTGTTCCTGGGGCGAACCCTGGTGAGCGGGCGGGCCGCGGGGTTGGCGGTGCTGGCCGGCACGACGGTCGGGCTCTACGTCCACACGGTCGCGGCGGCGCTCGGGTTGTCGGCGCTGTTGGCGGCGTCCGACACGGCGTTCCAGATGCTCAAGTGGGCGGGGGCGATCTATCTGGCGCGACTGGCCTGGGTCGCGCTGACGCGAGGGTCGGCGTTCGAGCCGCGCGCGGGAGCGGGCGAGACGCCCTCGCTCGGGCGGGCGTTCCTGACCGGGCTCGGGGTCAACGTGCTCAACCCGAAGATCGTGCTGTTCTTCGTGACGTTCCTGCCGCAGTTCGTCGATCCGGCCGATCCGGCGGCGGGGTTCCAGATGGCGGTGCTCGGCGGGCTCTACGGGGTGATCGGGGCGCCGATCTGCGTCGCGCTGATCCTGGGGGCGGAGCGGGTGTCGGGCGTGTTCGCGGCGTCGCGGGCGTTGCGGCGCGGGCTCGACTTCGCCACCGCCGGGCTGTTCGGCGCGTTCGCGGTCAAGCTGGCGCTGTGGCGAGCGTGAGGATCAGGGCTTCTCGGCCGTTTCGCCCTCGTCCTCGGAGGCGACGGTGTGGGCCTGGATCAGCGGCACCTGCGACAGGGCGAAGGCGAAGGTCAGCGGCATGATGCCGAAGACCTTGAACGACACCCAGGTGTCGGTCGGGAAGTTGCGCCAGACCACCTCGTTGAGGGCGGCGAGGAAGAAGAAGAACAGGCCCCAGCGGAAGGTGAGCTTGCGCCAACCGGCGTCGTCGAGCTCGAACACCGCCTCGAACACCACGCCGAGCAGAGACCGGCCGAACAGGAGGCCGCCGAGAAGCACGGTGCCGAACAGCGAATTGACGATGGTCGGCTTCAGTTTGATGAACAGCTCGTCCTGGAGGATCAGGGTGAGCGAGCCGAACACCAGCACCACGGCGCCGGAGACCAGCGGCATGATCGGCAGGCGGCGCACCAGCCACCACGACACCGCCAGCGCGATCGCGGTGGCGATCATCAGGGCGGCGGTGGCGGGGTAGAGGCCGTAGGTCTTGCTGGTCAGGGCGTTGACCGCGAAGAACACGCCGAGGGGGCCGAGCTCGACCGCGAGCTTGGGCAGCCCGTGCAGATCGCGCGGGCGCGCCGGGGCGGCGGCGTCGGCAGGGGCGGGGGAATGCGCGTCGCTCATGCGGATCGACCCTCGTGGGCGGAGGCGCCGTCGAAGGGCGCGGCCTCGCCCATATCACATGGGGTCGAAGAGATCACTTCGCCAATCCGGCGTTCGCGCGCGGGTTCGGGCGGCGGGGACCCACGAGATCCACTAGTCTCGGGGGTGCGAATCGACCCCGAGGAGGCCGCATGCTCGCCGAGGTTCTCTCCTGGCTGCTCACGCCCGCGACCTGGGACGCGCGCCGCACCGGTCATCTGACGGCGGCGGTGTCGCTGTGGTCGCGCGCGGCGCGGTGCCGCCGCGCCTGGGGGTCGCACGAGGCGCGTTGCCATGCGGTGATCGAGCGGGCGATCGAGGGGCTGGCGCGGCGGCGCGCCTGCATCGTGCTCGGCTCGGGGTTGGTGCGCGACGTGCCGCTCGACCGACTGGCGGCGGCGTTCGAGAAGGTGGTGCTGATCGACGTGGTCCATCTGTGGCCGGCGCGGTGGAAGGCGCGGCGCCACGCCAACGTCGAGCTGGTCGATCTCGACATCACCGGATCGACCGATCTGCTGCTCGGGCGGGCGACCGGGTTCGGCGATCCGCTGCGGCGCTACCGCAACGACGCCACGGTCGATCTGGTGATCTCGGCCAACTGCCTGTCGCAGATCGGGCTGTTGCCGAGCGAATGGATCGAGAAGCGCGACGGCTTGGCGCGGACGCGGTTTCCCGACATCGGCCGGCGGCTGATCGAGGGCCACCTCGACGTTTTGAAGAAGTTCTCCGGGCGGGTGTGCCTGCTCACCGATTCGCAGTCGTTCGATCTCGACGCCGAGGGGCGGGAGATCGAGCGCAGCGATCTGCTCGAGGGGGTGCGTCTGCCGCCGGCGGACGAGGACTGGGACTGGCTGTTGGCGCCGATCGGCGAATTCGCCCGCGACTACGCCATCCATCACCGGGCGCACGGCTACGTCGACTTTCATGCGGCATCGGCGCGTCATCGCTGAAGGATCGAGCAGGGCGAATCGCACGGCGTCTTGAACCCGTTCCCCGCTCCGCGTAGCCTCTCGCGAACGAGGGCCGCCGGGAACGGCCCGTCGGCGCCGCCGGGCCGCGCGCCGACCGAGTGTGCGGGAGACGGGACGACATGGCGGCGAGCGAGATCCTCCAGGGCATGCGCGCGATGCGACGTCGCGTGGGCGTGGCGGTGCTGGGAGGCCTGATGGTCGGGGCCACGGCGAGTTCGGCGACGGCGGGAACGCCCTATTCGCTGGATCGCGAGGTCGACAACGTGCGGGGCTGGACCATCGCGGCCAATCAGTCGCGCAACGGGTGCCTGGCCTTCGCCACCTTCAAGTCGGAGACCTCGATCGAGATCGGCTTCGACGGAAACAAGGACCGGGCGTTCCTGCTGTTCGCCAATCAGGCCTGGGATCACCTGCGCGAGGGTACGACCTACGACGTGAAGCTGGTGTTCGACGGCCACAAGCGCTGGAACGGTTCGGCCCGCGCGGTCGGGATCGGCAAGCTCCATGCGCTGGTGTTCGAGGGCATCAAGGCGGACTTCGTCCTCGATTTCGCCAACTACACCACCATTCAGGTCGACATGAACGGGCGTCGACTCGACGGCTTCAATCTGGCGGGAACGCGCGCGGCGGTGAAGTCGCTGGTCGACTGTTCGCAGGACATGCGGGCGGGACGGGTGTCCTTCGCCGATGCGGCGCCTCCGCCGCCGCCGCCACCTCCGCCGCCGGCCAAGAGCGAGCCGCGTCCGGAGACGCCGCCGGCCGAGCCCGCCAAGAAGGGGCCGTCGGTCTCCACCGGCACCGGCTTCTTCGTCAACGACAAGGGTCAGCTCGTCACCAACGCCCACGTGGTCGAGGATTGCACCGAGGCCTCGGTCAAGCTGCCGGACGGGCGGACGGGGCCGGCGAAGATCCTGGCGCGTTCGGCGCAGAACGATCTCGCCGTGCTCGCCGCCGATCTGACGCCGACCGCCTATGCCCGATTCCGTTCCGGCCAGCAGGCGCGATTGGGCGATTCGATCGTGCTGTTCGGCTATCCGCTGGCGGGCGAACTCACCGTCACAGGCAATCTCTCCACCGGGCTGATCTCGGCGATGGCCGGGCCGGGCGAGGACGTGACGCGGATGCAGATCTCGGCGCCGGTGCAGTCGGGCAATTCCGGCGGCGCGGTGGTCGATCAGTCGGGCAAGGTGGTCGGCGTGGTGGTGGCCAAGGCCAACACCCGGCCGCGCGGCGATTCCGGCTCGGTCGAGGTGCTGCAGAACGTCAACTTCGCGATCAAGTCGGGGGTCGCCGGCTACTTCCTCGACGCCAACCAGATCTCCTATACCCAGGAGGCGGCGGACGGCGACAAGTCGACCGCCGACGTGGCGGCGATCGCCAAGGACTTCTCGGCCCTGGTGATCTGCCGGAGCAAGTGAACGGTCCCCGTCTCCCCCGTGGGAGGTCGGCGACGGTTCGAGGACACGCGATGACGGGCCAGGGTTTCGCGGTGCTGTGGTTGCAGGCCGGCAGTTGCGGCGGCTGCACCATGTCGGTGCTCGAGCACGGGTCGGCCGGTCTGTTCGCGGAGCTCGAGACCTTCGGCATCGAGCTGG
>JBEOKB010000049.1:0-12775 GCA_040275425.1 Siculibacillus sp.
AGGGCGTCGGCGATGGTCTCGTAGAGGGGACGGGCGGCGGGGTCGGACATCTGTATCGGCCGATGAGAGGAATTCTGTATCTACTGCGAACAGAGCGAGTTCGATAGGTCGACCCTCACGAAACTTCGGAGGGCGAGGCGATGCGGACGAACGATCTCTCGGCGGTGGTGGCGGGCATGGTGGCGGTGACGGTGTCCTATGCCGGGCCGCTCCTGGTGGTGTTGCAGGCGGCGAGCGCGGCCGGGCTCGAGCGCGGGCAGATCGCCTCGTGGATCTGGGCGATCTCGATCGGCTCGGGCGTGTCGGCGATCGCTCTCTCGATCCGGTTCCGCACGCCGGTGATCACGGCGTGGTCGACGCCGGGGGCGGCGCTGCTGGTGGCGGCGCTGCCGGGCTACGGCTGGGGCGAGGCGATCGGCGCGTTCCTGGTGGCGGCGCTTCTTCTGACCGGGCTCGGGCTGTCGGGCCTGTTCGATCGGGTGGCGGCGCTGGTGCCGCGCTCGATCGCCGCCGCGCTGCTCGCCGGCATCCTGTTCCGCTTCGGCGCGCGGCTGTTCGAGAGCTTCACCGCCGATCCGGCGCTGGTCGGGGCGATGTTCGCGGTGTGGCTGGCGGCGCGGCGGTTCGCGCCGCGCTGGGCGGTGGCGCTGGTGCTGATCGCGGGCACGGCGTTCGCGACGGCGACGGGGGCGATGCGGTTCGAGGGGCTGGCGCTCGAGGTCGCGGTGCCGGTGTGGACGGCGCCGCAGTTCACGCTCTCGGCGGTGATCGGGCTCGGGCTGCCGCTGGCGCTGGTGTCGTTGACGGGGCAGTTCGTGCCCGGCGTCGCGGTGATGCGCGCCTTCGGCTACGGCGCTCCGGCCGGGCCGATGGTGTGGGTGACGTCGGCGCTCGCCGCCGTGCTCGCCCCGTTCGGCGCGCACGGGGTCAATCTGGCGGCGATCACGGCGGCGATCTGTTCGGGGCCGGAGGCGCATCCCGACGCCGGGCGGCGGTGGATCGCCGGGGTGGCGCTCGGGGTGTTCTACATCGTGGTCGGCACGTTCGGGGCGACACTGGCGGCGCTGTTCGCGGCGCTACCGGCGGCGCTGGTGGCGACGGTGGCGGGGCTGGCGCTGCTCGGGGCGATCATCGCCGGACTGGTCGGGGCGCTCGCCGAGGAGCGCGACCGCGACGCGGCTGCGATCACCTTCCTGGTGAGCGCGTCGGGCGTGTCGTTCCTCGGGCTCGGCTCGGCGTTCTGGGGACTGGCGATCGGTCTTCTCGCCGCCTTCGCGCTCGGCTCGCTCGGGCGGGGCGCGGCAGCGGCACGGGAGGCGGTTCCGTCGCGGGCGGGGCGCTGATAGTCTCGGCCGATCTCTTCCGGAGCCCGCGCCCTTGACCTCGTCCGCCTTCGCCCTCGATCCCCGACTCGCCGCCGACACCCGTGCCGTCGGCGAGCTGGCGCTGTCGCGCCTCGTGATGATGCGCGCGGTCGATCACCCCTGGCTGATCCTGGTGCCGCGTCGGGCCGGACTGGTCGAGATCCTCGATCTCGACGATGCCGAGCGCGCGGTGCTGTTCGACGAGATCACCAGGGTCGCGGCCGCGCTCAAGGCGGAGACGGCGGCGCACAAGCTCAACATCGGCGCGCTCGGCAACGTGGTGTCGCAGCTCCATGTCCATGTGATCGCTCGCTTCTCCGACGATCCGGCCTGGCCTTCCCCGGTGTGGGGGCGCCCGCCCCTCCGCCCCCGCGACGCCGACGCCGACGCCGATCTCGCCGCCCGGCTGGTCGCCCGGCTCGGCCTCGACGGCGGGGCGCCGGGGCCGGCGTAAAGAAAGCCGCAACCATGCAGTGAGGGGGAGCGTCCGCGGGGGCGAGGAACCCCGCCGGGGCAAGACCTCCTTAAAACTCGCGAGGTAGAACGGCACGATCGGAGTTCGGTCTCGTCGAATGTCGGCGATCCGTCCGGAGTGTTGGTAATGCGTTTGCCCTCGTGGTTCGCCGACAAGCTCGACAACCGCCCCCTGTCCGCCAGGGGTGAGCGGATCATGCTCCTCGCGGCGATCCTCGTCCTGTTCTTGGTCGACTACACGTTCGGTGCCCTGCATCTCGTCGTGGCGATGGTTCAAGAAGTCGAGACCACGCTCGGCTCGGTCGTGCTGGCGCTGACCTTCGCCTCCTGGGCCGGAGCCTTCGCCTACGCGGTGCGCCGTCGGCTCGAGCTGAAGGAGATGCGTCGCGCCAAGGCCTGCGCCGAGGCGCACGCCGAGAACGCGGAGATCACCGACGGGCTGACCGGCCTTCCCAATCGCGCCGGACTTCAGAACGAGCTGCGCTGCCGGCTCGCGGCGGCGCCGCCCGACGGGCGGCGCGGCGTGGTGATCGGACTCGACATCGACCGGTTCAAGACCCTCAACGAAGTCAGTGGACACGGCATCGCCGATCGCATCCTGGTCGAGGTGTCCGATCGTCTGGCCGTGGCGGTCGAGGACGGCGACTTCGTCGCCCGAGTCGGCGCCGACGAGTTCCACGTGCTGACCTGGGTCACCGACGCCGCCCACGCCCGGGCCGTCGCCGCTCGGCTGCGCGCGAGGATCTCGTTCCGGATCGAGGAGGAGGACCCACCGGTCCAGATCGCCTCGAGCGTCGGCATGGTGCTGTTCTGCACCCGGGCGGGCGACTGCGACGCCGAAGTGATCATGCGCCGCGTCGACATCGCGCTGCAGAACGCCAAGCCGAGCGACGACGGCATCGCGCTGTTCTCGCTGGAGATGGAGCAGTCGATCCGCGAGCGCGCCGAACTCGAACAGGCGCTCGAGACGGCGATCGAGACCGACGAGATCCAGCCCTACTTCCAGCCGGTCATCGATCTGGCGACCAATCGCCTCAACGGCTTCGAGGTGCTGGCGCGCTGGATCCATCCGGTGCGCGGCATGATCTCGCCGGCGGCGTTCATTCCGATCGCCGAGGAGACCGGACTGTTGGCGCGCATGACCACCGTGCTTCTGCGCCGCGCCTGTCTGATGGCGCGCGACTGGCCGGCCCATCTCAAGCTCGCCGTCAACATCTCGCCGATCGACTTCAAGAACCCGTGGCTGGCGGAGGAGATCCTCCAGGTCCTCACCGAAGTGGCGTTCCCGCCGCGTCGGCTGGAGATCGAGATCACCGAGAACGCCCTGGTCGTCGATCACGAGCAGGCCAAGCGCACCATCACCTCGCTGAAGAACCAGGGCGTGTCGATCGCGCTCGACGACTTCGGCACCGGCTACGCCTCGCTGCATCAGCTGCGGATGCTGCCGTTCGACAAGATCAAGATCGACCAGTCGTTCGTGCGCACCATGCGCGACAACACCGACAGCCGGATGATCGTCAAGGCCATCATCGGTCTGTCGGGCAGCCTCGGCCTACCGACCACCGCCGAGGGCATCGAGAGCCTGAACAACGCCGACGTCCTGCGCGACCTCGGCTGCACGCTCGGCCAGGGCTTCCTCTATTCCAAGGCGGTTCCGGGCGACGAGGTGCCGCAGCTCCTGGCGCTGCTCGACGCCGGTCTCGGCGCGAACCTCCCGACGGACCAGACCGCGCTCGGCGTCGCCGCCGCCAGCTTCGTGGTGCCGGCCTCGGTCATCACCGAGGCGGAGGCGGAAGCCGCGGCGGCTCCGACGCCCGACGCGGAGACCGAGGACGAGACCGATCTCGAAGAGATCCGACGCCGCGCCTGAGACGCGGCGCCCTCCCCTTCCCCTCGCCTCGCGCGCGTCGCCTCAGGCGGCGCGCTTCAGCACGTCGGCGAGCCGGCCGAACAGTTCGTCGATGTCCGACTTCTCGATGATCAGCGGCGGCGACAGGGCGATGATGTCGCCGGTGGTGCGGATCAGCAGGCCGTCCTCGAAGGCGTCGAGGAAGCAGGAGAAGGCGCGCCTGGTCGGCTCCCCGGCGATCGGCTCCAGCTCGACCGCGCCGATCAGGCCGAGATTGCGGATGTCGATCACGTGCGGCAGGCCCTTCAGCGAGTGCAGCGCGTCCTCCCAGTAGGAGGCGAGATCGGCGGCGCGGGTGAGCAGGCCCTCCTCGGCATAGGTGTCGAGCGTGGCGATGCCGGCGGCGCAGGCGATCGGGTTGCCCGAATAGGTGTAGCCGTGGGCGAACTCGATCATGTGCTCGGGGCCGGTCATGAAGGCGTCGTGGATCCTGCCCTGAACCAGAACGCCGCCCATCGGCACCACGCCGTTGGTCATGCCCTTGGCGATGGTGAAGAGGTCCGGCACCACGCCGAAGTGATCCACCGCGAAGGGGCTACCGAGGCGGCCGAAGCCGGTGATGACCTCGTCGAAGATCAACAGGATGCCGTGCTTGTCGCAGATGGCGCGCAGACGCTCGAGGTAGCCCTTGGGCGGGATCAGCACGCCGGTCGAGCCGGCCATCGGCTCGACGATGACGGCGGCGATGGTGGAGGGGTCGTGCAGGGTGCAGATCCGCTCCAGTTCGTCGGCGAACTCGGCGCCGTGCTCGGGCCGACCGCGGGTGAAGGCGTTGCGGGCGGGATCGTGGGTGTGGCGGATGTGGTCGACGTGCGGCAGCATCTGGCCGAACATCTTGCGGTTTCCGCCGATGCCGCCGACCGACATGCCGCCGAAGTTGACGCCGTGATAGCCGCGCTCGCGACCGATCAGACGGGTGCGCTGGGCCTCGCCGCGGGCGCGGTGGTAGGCGAGCGCGATCTTCAGGGCGGTGTCGACCGATTCCGAACCGGAGTTGGTAAAGAAGACGTGGTCGAAGCCCTTCGGGGCGATCGCGGTGAGGCGATTGGCGAATTCGAACGCCTTGGGGTGGCCCATCTGGAAGGCCGGCGCGTAGTCGAGTTCGCCGGCCTGGGCGCGGATCGCCTCGACGATCTTCGGGCGATTGTGACCGGCGTTGCAGCACCACAGACCGGCGGTGCCGTCGAGCACGGTGCGGCCGTCGTCGGTCACGTAGCGCATCCGATCCGCCTTCACGAACATGCGCGGCGTCTTCTTGAACTGCCGGTTCGCGGTGAAGGGCATCCAGAAGGAGGCGAGATCGTTGGGGCGGGGGGGAACGTTCATGGGCGCGCGGCCTCCTCGGCCGGGATCAGCGAGAGTTCGGAATGGCGAACGTTAGAGAGGCGGGCGGGCGGCGACAATCCCTCGACGGCGTTCGGAGCGTTCCGTATTCTGAACAGATGAACACGCCGGTCGATCGCTCCTCGCCGCCCGCCCCGCCCCCGCCTACCGGCGCCGATCTCGACGTCGGGCGGCGGTTGAAGAGCCTGCGCCTCGCCCACGGCCTGTCGCAACGGGCGCTGGCCAAGCGGGCCGGGGTGTCGAACGCCACCGTGTCGATGATCGAGGCCAATCGGGTGTCGCCGTCGATCGCGGCGCTGAAGCAGATCCTCGCCGGATTTCCGCTCGGGCTCAGCGCCTTCTTCGCCGCCGAGGACGGCGAGGGCGAGAAGGTGGTGTGGCGGGCGGACGAACTGACCGAGATCGCCGGCGGGTCGGTCTCCTATCGGCAGGTCGGGGGAGATCTCTCCGGGCGGTCGTTGCAGATGCTCCACGAGCGCTATCGGCCGGGCGCGGATTCGGGGCGGCTCAGCCTGTCGCACCAGGGCGAGGAGGCGGGGCTGGTGGTGCGCGGCCTGCTGGAGCTCGAGGTCGACGGGGTGCGCCACACGTTGCGCGCCGGCGACGCCTATCTGTTCGACAGCCGCCGTCCTCACGCCTTCCGCAACCTGGGCGACACCGATCTGGTGATCGTCTCGGCGTGCACGCCACCGAGTTTCTGAGAAAAAGTGCGCTCGACACCGCCCTGCGCCGTCGGGACACGGTAGACGCGCATAAGTGATTTACTATATGCGAGTTCTGCCGATACGGCAGTTGCCCGCCGAGGGTCGGGCGTCGTTGGGGGGCTGACGACAGGGAATGGCTCGAGACGAACTTCTGAACGAAGTGGTGAGAAATCTGGAGGACCCGCTCGTCGGCCTCCGGTTCACGCCCCGTCTCGAGGATCACTATCGCCGCACCGCGTCCGAACGGGCGCGACGCTCGATGATCGGCGCCTCGATGATCGGCTTCATGATCCTGGCGCTGTTCACGTTCGACACCGTCTTCGTGATCGACCCGTCGCAGCGACCGACCATGCTGGGGATCTGGCTCCAGCTGATGGCGGCGATCGCCGTGCTGATCGCGGTCAATCTCGCCGTTCACGTCGCCGACTTCTCCCACGGCGCCCGCGAGCAGGTGGTGTTCTGGTCGCTGGCGATGATGGCCGGACTGGCCGCGGCCAGCATCTACTTCGACGACACGCCTCATTTCGCCTACGGCGCGATGTGCTTCGTGATGATGCCGCTCGCCTCCAACACGCTGGTGGGGCTCCAGTTCTACCGCGCGGTGGTGATATCGGTCCTGGCGACGTCGTTTCTGGCGCTGGTGCTGACGCTGAAGGTGCAGGTCGACGCGCGGCTTATCTTCACCGATCTGGCGCTGGTGATCTCGACCTCGGCGATGACGCTGTGGGGCAACTGGCGTACCGAGCGCTCGGAGCGCGCGACCTTCCTCTATCTGATGCGCGAGCGACTGATGGTGGAGAAGTCGCGGGCGGAGAACGCCGAGCTGCTCGAGATGAGCGTGGTCGATCAACTGACCGGCATCGCCAATCGCCGCGCCTTCGAGGAGCGGTTCGCCGCGCTCGCCGCGCGGTGCTCGGACGAGGGCGTGCCGCTCGGGCTGAGCATGATCGACATAGATCACTTCAAGCGCTTCAACGACCACTACGGCCACATCGAGGGCGATCGCTGCCTGCGCGCCGTGGCCCAGGCGCTGGCCGGGCACCTGCGCGGACCCGACGACTTCGTCGCCCGGCTCGGCGGCGAGGAGTTCGTGATCCTGACCCCGCGTCTCGAGCGCGAGGACGCGCCGCGCGTGCTCGAGCGGCTGCGGCGGGGGGTGGAGTATCTCGGCGTGCCGCATGCGGGCATTCGCGGCGAGGCGAGCGACGTGGTCACGGTGTCGATCGGCTGCTGCGTCGCCGACCCGCGCGAGGGGGGCGATCCGCGGCGGTGCATGGCCCTCGCCGATCGCGCCCTCTACGGGGCCAAGAACAGCGGTCGCAACCGCTGGTGTCTCGCCGACACGATCGTCGCGACGGCGCCGGAGCGGGTGCCGGAGGCGGCGCAGTAGCCGCCGTCCTCGCGCCGTCGCGACCGATCAGACCGGGAAACCGGCCTGCCGCGCCAGATCGATCAGATCGGCCTGCGAGCGGGCGCCGATGTGGCCGATGATCTGCGCGGCGAGAAGGCCTCCGAGCTCGGCCGAGACGGCGTGATCGAAATCGTGGGTGAGGCCGTAGAGGAAGCCGGCGGCGTAGAGATCGCCGGCGCCGGTGGTGTCGACCACCGCCTCGACCGGGCTGGCGGCGACGCGCACCACGCCGTCGGCGGAGGCGACCAGCGAGCCCTCCTCCGACAGGGTGACGGCGGCGAGGCCGACGTCGCGACGCAGGGCGGCGACGGCGCTGTCGACGTCGGCGGTCTCGTAGAGCGCCTTGACCTCGGCCTGATTGGCGAAGATCACGTCGACCAGGCCGGAGCGCATCAGCTCGAGGAACTCGGCGCGCCAGCGATCGACGCAGAAACTGTCGGAGAGCGTGAGCGCGACCTTGCGGCCGTGGGCATGGGCGATCCGGGAGGCCTTGCGGAAGGCCTCCTTGGCCGCCGGCGGATCCCACAGATAACCCTCGAGGTAGACGATCGCGCTGTCGGCGACGACGGCCGGATCGACGTCGTCCGGGGTCAGATGGGTGCAGGCGCCGAGGAAGGTGTTCATGGTGCGCTCGCCGTCGGGCGTCACCAGAATCATCGAGCGGGCGGTCGGGGCCCAGTCGGGCGCGGTGCGAGCGAGCGAGGGGGTCTCGAAGTGGACGCCGACGGCATGGACGTCGTGGCGGAAGACCTTGCCGAGGTGATCGTCGGCGACCTTGCCGAAATAGGCGCCCCTGCCGCCGAGACCGGCGAGCGCGGCGATGGTGTTGCCGGCCGAGCCGCCGGAGATCTCCTTGGCCGGGCCCATGTGGTCGTAGAGCCGTTCGGCCTCGTCGGCGTCGATCAGGCGCATCGAACCCTTGGCGAGGCCCTCGCGCACCAGGAAGTCGTCCTCGGAGCGGGCGATGACGTCGACGATGGCATTGCCGATGGCGAGAACGTCGAAACGGGCGTCGGACATGGGGGGCTCCCTCGGGGTTCGGTTCCACCGCGAGGCGGGATCTCCCGAGCCGGTCAGGGCGATGGCCTCGGCGCCGGGTATAAGGAATTCCGCCGATCTTGCAACCTTCGCCCCGACGCGGAGCGCCGCCCGCGAAGGCGCCGCCGGCGGCGGCCCCATCGCCGCACCACGGCTTTGACGTTGAGAATCCCCCTCGCCTGCCTTATCTGCCCTAGGGACGCGTCCGGACCCCCGGTTCGAGTTTCCGCGATCGGTCGTCGGCAAGAGAAGGATACCCCTCCGCGATGAACAACGCCCAGCGCTTCGTCGCCCCGACCGGGCTCGCCGCCGAGCTCGCCGCGCTCGAGGACGCCGGTCGACGCATCCGCATCGGGCTGGTCGGCGTCGGCGAGATGGGCACGGACATCGTCACCCAGGTGGCGCTGATGAAGGGTCTCGCCATCACGGTGATCGCGGTGCGCGATCCCGGCAAGCGCCACGCCGAGCATGCCCACATCGTCGCCGGGCTCGATCCGGACCGCGTGCGGGTGGTGGAGAGTCGCGCGGGAATCGCGCGCGCGGTCGAGGCGGGCTACACCGCCGTCACCACCGACGTCGAGGCGCTCTACACGTCCGACCACGTCGACGTGGTGATCGACGCCACCGGTAAGCCGGAGATGGGGGCGATCATCGGCCTCGGCGCGATCGAGGCGGGCAAGCACGTGGTGATGATGAACGTCGAGGCCGACGTCACCATCGGCGCGTATCTCCAGAGCCGCGCGCGCGAGGTCGGGGTGGTCTACACCGTCGGCGCGGGCGACGAGCCCTCGTCGACGATGGAGCTGATCGAGTTCGTCACCGCGCTCGGCTATCCGGTGATCGCCGCCGGCAAGGGCAAGAACAACCCGCTCGACATCACCGCCACGCCCGATCAGTACGTCGAGGAGGCGACGCGGCGGAACATGAACCCGCGCATGCTGGTGGAGTTCATCGACGGGTCGAAGACCATGGTGGAGATGGCCAACATCGCCAACGCAACCGGGCTGGTGCCGGACGTCGCGGGGATGCACGGGCCGGAGGCGACGCTCGAGAACCTGCACACCATCCTGTGCCCGAAGGAGGACGGCGGCATCCTGACCCGCAAGGGCGTGGTCGACTACACCATCGGCAAGGGGGTGGCGCCGGGCGTCTTCGTCGTCGCGGAGATGAGCCATCCGCGCCTACGCGAGCGCATGAACGATCTGAAGCTGGGCCCCGGGCCCTACTACACCTTCTACCGGCCCTATCACCTCACCTCGCTCGAGGTGCCGCTGTCGGCGGCGCGGGCCGTCCTCCACGGCCGCGTCGACATGCGGGCGCTGACGAGGCCCTCGGCCGAGGTGTCGGCGGTGGCCAAGCGCGATCTGGCGGCGGGCGAGACGCTCGATGCGATCGGCGAATACTGCTACCGCGCCTTCACGCTCGAATACGAGGCGGCGCGCGCGGCCCGCGCCATGCCGATCGGCCTGATCGAGGGCGGGCGCACGACGAAGGCGATCAAGCGGGGCGAGCTTCTCACCCGCGACAACTGCGAGCCGCCGGCGAGAAGCCTGATCGTCGAGCTGCGGCGGCGGCAGGACCTGATGGTGCACGGGAGCTGAGGCGCATGGCTCCGCTTCCCCCCTCGGCGACACCGCTCTCGGTCGGGGCGGCCGTGCGCGCGGCGATCGGCGATCTCGCCACGCCGCCGTTTCGCGGGGTGTTGCTGCGCTCGCTCGGGGTGACGCTGGCGATCGTGGCGGTGCTGTGGGCACTGGGCACGCGGTTCCTCACCGGCATGGCCGGGGATCTCGCCGGGGCGCATCCGCTCGACGTGCCGTTCTGGCTCGACGGTGTGCGATGGGCGGCGGGGCTGTTGTCGGGGGCGGCGCTGATGGTCGGGCTGTCCTTCCTGATCGCGCCGATCACCACGGGCGTCGCCGGGCTCTTCCTCGACGAGGTGGCCGACACGGTGGAGCGGACCCATTGGCCGGCCGATGCGCCGGGGCGGGCGATGCCGCTCGGCGAGAGCCTGGGGGCGGCGGCGCGGTTCACGGCGCTGTCGCTCGTGGTCAATCTCGGCTGCGTGATCCTGCTGCTGGTGCCGGGCGTCAATCTCGTCGCCTTTCTCCTCGGCAACGGCTGGCTGATCGGGCGGGAATACTTCGAATTCGCCGCGCGGCGGCTGATGTCGGCGGAGGATGCCCACCGGCTGGCGCTGCGCCACCGCGGCACCGCGCTGCTCGCGGGCATCGCGGCGGCGGCGGTCCTGTCCGTGCCCGTGCTCAACCTCGCCACCCCGCTGTTCGCGACGGCGGTGATGGTGCATCTGGTCAAGCGGGCGAGCCGATAAGGCTCCCGACCTTCGTCGCAAGACGCGAATCGACCGCGGTTTTCCGCCGAATCTTCGATGCGTCGGATTGCCGCATTCGGGATCCTGCTCATTTCCTCGTCCCGCCACCGACTACTGTCGACCGGCCCTGGACGCGCCCCTTGCGCGCCCGTGTTGCAGTCGGAGGAAACATGGCGACGGTCAAATTCGCCAGCGGCGAGAACGTGCCGCTGGAAATGCACAAGGTCCGCATCGTTCAGAAACTGAACCTGCCGCCGATCGAGGCGCGCCTCGACGCGATCTCAGCGGCGGGCAACAACACGTTCCTCCTGCGCAATCGCGACGTGTTCATGGACATGCTGACCGACTCCGGCGTCAACGCCATGAGCGACCAGCAGCTGGCGTCGATGATGGTCGCCGACGATTCCTATGCCGGGTCGGCCACCTACGAGAAGCTCGAGGCCAAGCTGCGCGAGCTGTTCGGCATGCACTGGATCCTGCCGACCCATCAGGGACGCGCCTGCGAGAACATCCTCGCCCAGGTCATGGTGAAGCCGGGCACGATCGTGCCGATGAACTACCACTTCACCACCACCAAGGCGCACATCGTCCTGAACGGCGGCACGGTGGAGGAGATCATCGCCGACGTCGGCCTGGAAGTGACCAGCGACCGGCCGTTCAAGGGCGACATGGACATCGCCAAGCTCGAAGGGCTGGTGGCCACCCACGGCGCCGACAAGATCGCCTTCGTGCGCATGGAGGCGGGCACCAACCTGATCGGCGGTCAGCCGATCTCGCTGACCAACCTCACCGAGATCCGCCGGGTCTGCGACACCCACGGCCTCACCCTGGTGCTCGACGCGAGCCTCCTCGCCGACAACCTCTACTTCCTCAAGGTGCGCGATCCGGCCTGCCGCGATCTGACGATCGCCCAGATCACCCGGCAGATCGCCGATCTGTGCGACGTGATCTACTTCTCGGCCCGCAAGCTCGGTTGCGCGCGCGGCGGCGGCATGTGCATCCGCGACGAGAAGCTCTACGCCAAGATGCGCACGCTGGTTCCGCTCTACGAGGGCTTCCTCACCTACGGCGGCATGTCGGTGCGCGAGATCGAGGCGCTGACCGTCGGTCTCGACGAGACCATGGACATCGACATGATCAGCCAGGGGCCGCTGTTCATCGCCTACATGGTCGAGGAACTGGTGAAGCGCGGCATCCCGGTGATCACGCCCGCGGGCGGTCTCGGCTGCCACATCGACGTGATGCGCTTCCTCGATCACGTGCCGCAGTCGCAGTATCCGGCCGGCGCGCTCGCCTCGGCGCTCTACCTCGTCTCCGGCGTGCGCGGCATGGAACGCGGGTCGCTGTCCGAACAGCGCAACCCGGACGGCACCGAGGTCTATTCCAACATGGAGCTCCTGCGTCTGGCGATGCCGCGGCGCGTGTTCACCCTGTCGCAGGTGAAGTACGCGATCGACCGCATCGACTGGCTGTGGCGCAACCGGGAGCTGGTCGGCGGCCTGACCTTCGTGGAGGAGCCGGAGATCCTGCGCTTCTTCTACGGCCGGCTCGCGCCGATCGGCGACTGGCAGGAGAAGCTCGTCGCCAAGTTCCGCGCGGACTTCGGCGACAGCCTGTGAGGCGAAACGCGAGAGACGACACGACGACGGGGGGCTCGAAAGGGCCCCCCGGTGCGTCCTTTTGGAGGGCGAGAGGGGGAGGTTTCGAGGCGGAGGTGGGATTGTGTCCGCCCCTGTCCTCGCTACCCCGCCGTTCGCAACGGAGCTGATGGTACAACCGGTGAAGCGAACGGGGTGGGGCGGAACAAGGCAAGGTAGGAATACCTCGCCCAATACCTCTATCTGTTTATGTAATTTTCGCCAACTCCGACTGTATTGCAACAACGAGAGCATCCAGTACTACCGACTGAATGATGAACCATCCATCGTGGTTCTCTCCAGGTTTCTCTCCATAAAAATCTTCATTAACGTACCTTACAAAAGACTCTTCTGCTAAAATATTAAGCTCTAAGTGCATCATCCAATTTCGGTAAGCTCTTATTCTATTTAATGCCTCATACAGATACACATATGAGCTTTTTATGTCTCGGAAAAAATATTCAACCTTTCCGGCTTTCTTCCCAATTCCATCAATCGGTTCAACAAGGCTTCTGCTCATCTGACTAAATACAGCAACCGCGTCGTCTCTCGTTTCGCAAGC
>JBEOKB010000050.1:0-4798 GCA_040275425.1 Siculibacillus sp.
GAAGTGGTGCCGCGGAAGGGATTCGAACCCCCGACCCCATCATTACGAATGACGTGCTCTACCGGCTGAGCTACCGCGGCTTGTCCCTTCGCGCGAGGTGCCACGGCCGACGCGGGGCGTCGGTCGGACGGGATCGCGCCGGACCGCGCGCTAGATACCGACAAACCGGAGCCATGGCAAGCGTCTCGGCCCTTTCGCTTCGGCCCGGAGTGCTCTAAATGACGCCCACGTTTTCCACCGGACGAAGGATGCCTCCGATGGCCCCGCGCACGCTCTACGACAAGATCTGGGACGATCACGTCGTCGCCACCCAGCCCGACGGCACCTGCCTCCTCTACATCGACCGTCACCTCGTGCACGAAGTGACCAGCCCGCAGGCGTTCGAAGGTCTGCGCGTCGCCGGCCGCAAGGTCCGCGCGCCGAGCAAGACGCTGCTGGTGGTCGATCACAACGTGCCGACCACCGACCGCTCGCTGCCGATCGTCGATCCGGAATCCGCGCTGCAGGTCGCCACGATCGCCAAGAACGCCGATCACTTCGCGCTCGAGTACTACAATGAGCACGACAAGCGGCAGGGCGTCGTCCACGTGGTCGGACCGGAACAGGGCTTCACCCTGCCCGGCACCACCATCGTATGCGGCGACAGCCACACCTCGACCCACGGCGCGTTCGGCGCGCTGGCGCACGGCATCGGCACGTCCGAGGTCGAGCACGTGCTGGCGACCCAGACGCTGGTCCAGGCCAAGGCCAGGAACATGCGCGTCGTCGTCGACGGCGTGCCGCCGGAAGGCGTCACCGCCAAGGACATCGTGCTGGCCATCATCGGCGAGCTCGGTACCGCCGGCGGCACCGGCTACGTGATCGAGTACACCGGGCAGGCGATCCGCGAACTGTCGATCGAGGGCCGCATGACGGTGTGCAACATGTCGATCGAGGCGGGCGCGCGCGCCGGTCTGATCGCCCCGGACGACAAGACCATCGACTACTTCCGCGACAAGCCGAAGAGCCCGAAGGGCGCCGACTGGGACGCGGCGGTGGCCTATTGGAAGACGCTGTTCTCGGACGAGGGCGCGCATTTCGACGCCGAGATCCGTCTGAACGCCGCCGATCTGACGCCGATCGTCACCTGGGGCACCTCGCCCGAGGACGTCGTGTCGATCAACGGCGTGGTGCCGAACCCGGACGACATCGCCGACGAGAACAAGCGCAGCTCGAAGTGGCGCGCGCTCGAGTACATGGACCTGAAGCCGGGCCAGAAGATCACCGACATCGCGATCGACACGGTGTTCATCGGCTCGTGCACCAACGGCCGCATCGAGGACTTCCGCGCCGCCGCCGCCGTGGCCAAGGGTCGCAAGGTGGCGCCGGGCGTGCGGGCGCTGGCGGTGCCGGGCTCGGGGCTGGTCAAGGATCAGGCCGAGGCCGAGGGGCTGCACGAGATCTTCATCGAGGCGGGCTTCGAATGGCGCGAGCCGGGCTGCTCGATGTGTCTGGCGATGAACCCCGACCGGCTCAGCCCGGGCGAGCGTTCGGCCTCGACCTCGAACCGCAACTTCGAGGGCCGTCAGGGCTTCAAGGGCCGCACCCATCTCGTCAGCCCGGCGATGGCCGCGGCGGCGGCGATCAAGGGCCGGTTCGTCGACGTGCGCGATCTCTGAGCGACGTCGATCTCGAGGGTTTCGAAAGGCCGGGGCGCGAGCTCCGGCCTTTTTTCTCGGCCATGATACCCGTCCAGATCGCAACCATCGCGACTGCCGGGGTGCGTCCCGGACGGGGACGAAATCGTCAACCGGCGTTCACCCTGCAGGCTCCAAACGGCGGTGCCGATTCGCGTTTCGGCGCCTCGGCCGGGGCCGACCCCCATCATCTGGTAGGGAACGAACCCCGAATCCCGGACGATCAGCGATTCGGGCTCCGTTCGTTCCAGACTCGTTCCGGTTGCCGGGCGAGGGTGAAGGCGGAGCCCGGAGAGGCGAGCGGCGGCGTTCAGGGTTCGGAAAGGGCCGGGGCGAGAGGCGCGCGCGAGAAGGGGCGCAATCGGCGGGCGGGCGTGCTAGACAGAGGCGGTCCTCTTCCCGAGGGGGCGGCGCGCCGCCCTGCTCCAGGCTCGTCCGTGACGTCGAACGCTCCGCCGCTCCGCCCTTCCGCCGCCGCCCATCTGCCGGTGTTGCCGCCCTCGATCCGGGCGCGCACGGTGACGGCCGTGCTCGGGCCGACCAACACCGGCAAGACCCACATGGCGATCGAGCGGATGCTGGCGCAGCCGTCGGGGCTGATCGGTCTGCCGCTGCGGCTGTTGGCGCGCGAGGTCTACGGCAAGGTGGTCGAGCGGGTCGGGCGGCACGCCGTCGCCCTGGTCACCGGCGAAGAGAAGATCATCCCGAAGACGGCGCGCTACTGGGTGTCGACGGTGGAGGCGATGCCGCGCCGCACCGAGGTCGACTTCGTGGCGATCGACGAGGTGCAGCTCGCCGGCGATCTCGAGCGCGGTCACGTCTTCACCGACCGAACCCTGAACCTGCGCGGGCGGCACGAGACGCTGCTGCTGGGGGCGCTGACGGCGCGGGAATGCCTCGACGAGCTGCTGCCGGGCATCAACGTGGTGACACGGCCGCGCATGTCGCAACTCACCTATGCGGGATCGAAGAAGCTCGTCCGCCTGCCGGCGCGCACGGCGGTGGTCGCCTTCTCGGCCGAGGAGGTCTACGGCATCGCCGAGCTGATCCGGCGCCAGCGCGGCGGGGCGGCGGTGGTGATGGGGGCGCTCTCCCCGCGCACTCGCAACGCGCAGGTCGAGCTGTTCCAGTCGGGCGACGTCGACGTGCTGGTGGCGACGGACGCGATCGGCATGGGGCTCAATCTCGACGTCGATCACGTCGCCTTCGCCGGCAGTCGCAAGTTCGACGGCTACCAGTATCGCCAGCTGACGGCGGCGGAGTTCGGGCAGATCGCCGGGCGGGCCGGGCGCTACATGCGCGACGGCACGTTCGGGGTGACGGGGCGGGTCGAGTCCTTTCCCGACGAGCTGGTCGAACAGCTCGAAACCCATCGTTTCCAGCCGTTGCAGCGGTTCCAGTGGCGCAATCCGGCGCTCGACTTCTCCTCGCTGGCGGCGCTGCGGCGCACGCTCGATCAGCCGCCGCGCGAGGAGGGACTGACGCGCGCGCCGACCGCCGACGATCAGAACGCGCTCGAACTGGCCGCGCGCGACGAGGACGTCGCCCGGCTGGCGCGGGGCGAGGAACGGGTGGCGATGCTGTGGGACGTCGCCCAGGTGCCCGATTATCGCAAGATCGCACCGGCCAATCACGCCGATCTCGTCGCCACCCTCTTCCGCTTCCTCGTGGAAAAGGGCACGATCCCGAACGACTGGATCGCCAAACGGGTCGCGGAGGCCGACCGGGTCGACGGCGACATCGATACGTTGTCCGCTCGAATCGCACATGTTCGTACCTGGACCTTCGTCGCCAATCGCCCGGACTGGTTGACTGACCCGGCCCATTGGCGCGACAAGACACGCGCGATCGAGGATCGTCTGTCCGATGCCCTGCACGAGAGCCTGACGCGGCGCTTCGTGGACCGGCGCACTTCCGTCCTGATGAGACGCTTGAGAGAGAACGCAATGATCGAAGCGGAGATCACCACCGGCGGCGACGTCAACGTCGAGGGTCATCGGGTCGGCCATCTCGCCGGGTTCCGGTTCGTCGCCGACCCGAGCGCGGAAGGCGAAGACGCCCGTGCGGTGCGCAACGCCGCGGCCAAGGCGCTGGCCGGAGAGATCGAGGCCCGCGCCGATCGGCTGGCGCGCGCGCCCGACGGCGACATCAAGCTCGACGGGGAAGGCACCTTCCGCTGGGTCGGAGAGACGGTCGCCAAGATCGCCGGTGGTCAGGACATCCTGCGCCCGAGCGTGATCCTGCTCGCCGACGAGCAGTTGACCGGTCCGGCCCGCGACAAGGCGCAGGCGCGGCTCGACCTGTGGATCTCGACGCAGATCGCCACGGTGCTGAAGCCGCTGATCGATCTGCGCGACGCCGCCGACCTCGAGGGGCTCGGCAAGGGCGTGGCGTTCCGGCTGGTCGAGGCGCTCGGCGTGATCGAGCGGTCGCAGATCGCCGACGACGTCAAGGCGCTCGATCAGACCATGCGCGCCAGCTTGCGCAAGTACGGGGTGCGGTTCGGCGCCTATCACGTGTTCGTGCCGGCGCTCCTGAAGCCGGCGCCGAGCGCGCTGATCGCCCGGCTGTGGGCGCTGGCCAATCCGGAGGTCGACACCCATTCGGCCGCCGACCTCAATCATCTGTCGGCGTCGGGGCGCACCTCGATCCCGGTCGACAAGACCGTGCCGAAGCAGCTGTGGCGCATCGCCGGTTTCCGAGTGTGCGGCGAGCGGGCGGTGCGCATCGACATTCTCGAGCGTCTGGCCGACATCATCCGTCCGCTGGTGGCGTGGAAGCCGCTCGACCCGTCGGTGGCGCCGCCGGAGGGCGCGCTGGCCGGTGGCGGGGCGTTCACGGTCACGGTGGCGATGACGTCGCTGCTCGGCTGTTCGGGCGAGGACTTCGCCTCGGTGCTGAAGTCGCTCGGCTACCGCGTCGAGAAGCGCACGGTGGCCAAGCCCGTCGTGGCGGCCGTGACGACCGCGCCGGTCGAAGCGGCGGCCGAAGAAGCGGTGGCGCCGACCGCCGAGGGCGAAGCACCGGCGGTGGACGTCGTCGAGACGCCGGCCGAGCCGGTCGCCGAGGTCGCGGCCGAGGCGGCGCCGGTCGTCGAGGAGAGCGCGGCGGAAGCGCCCGCC
>JBEOKB010000051.1:0-8403 GCA_040275425.1 Siculibacillus sp.
GGCCGCGCCCCCTCCCCCGCCGCCGGCGCCGAGCACCCAGGCGAGGACGAAGCGCACGCCGGTCGGACGCGTCCAGGTGGCCGACGACGTGAACAGGCGGGTGGCGAGGAGGCGGCCGCCCCCGGCGAGGCCGCCGGGACGCAGGGTGAGGCGGCCGTCGAGGGCGGCGACGCGCAGGGCCTCGGTCCAGGTCGCGCCGTCGGCGGAGACCCTGAGCGAGAAGTCGTCGCCGCCGAGCAGACCGAGCAGTGCGCGGCCGCTCCAGCCGGTCTCGAACAGCACCGCCGCGTCGCGGGCGGGCGCGGCCTTGGCGACGGCGATGCGGACGTCGCCGGTTCCGGCACCGGAGACGTCGTCGTGGGCGAAGAGCGCGGCGTCGGTCTTGACGGCGAGGCGGTTGACGGCGTCGGCGGCGGTGTTGAGGCCGAGCGTGGCGAGCGAACCGTCGGCGAGGGCGGCGCGGCCGACCAGACCGGCGGCCTCGGCGAGATCGTGCCAGCCGGTCGCGCCGAGATGGACGAGCAGGCGGCTCTCGTCCTCGACCCACACCAGCCATCCGGCACGGGGGGCGAGGAACTCCCACGCGCCGTCGCGGCGAGCGGCGATTGTGCCGTCGGCTCCGGCCCAGGCACCGGTCGCGCCGGTCGCCACCAGCCAGCGCCCGCCCTCGGCGGGGCTCGCGGGCGGGGCGGCGAGGTCACGATCGGCGACGGCGATCTGAACCCCTGCGTCGAGGCGCATCAGCGCCTCGTTGTGGGTCACGTGCTTCTGGGCCTGCCCGGCTTCGATCAGCGGCAGGGCGAGGCGAGGTGTGGTCGTCATACATACCTCCGGCGTCCCGCGACCGGTGCGTACGGGGCGTGGGACTCGAACGAGGGGACGGTTCAGAGACGGAACACGGCGCGACGGGGGACGCCGACGCCCCAGACCGGGTCGACCTGGGCGACGCTCACCTCGACGTCGACGGGGTTCGCGCCGAAGGCGGCGGCGCGCGCGGCCCCGGGCCAGACCCAGGCGGGCGCGGCGGTGTCGACGGTGCGGACGAGTGTTCCGGCGCGGCGGATCTCCAGGCGCCAGGCTTCGGCCGTCTCGGGGAACGGCACTTCGGCGAAGGCCCAGGAATCGGCCCCGGCGGCGCGTGAGCGTCGGACCCAGGAGAAGGCGACGTCGCCGCTCACGGGATCGACGCGGGCGCCCAAGTGGGCCGGGCTCCAGGAGCGTAGGCCCCTGCCCTCCGGGGTGGCGGCGACCTCGACCCAGCTCGGGGCGGTGGGCGGATCGGCGGCGGGGCCGACGCGCCAGACGATCTCGCGGCCGACGTCGTCGCGCCCGGTGGGCAGAGCGACGAGGCGATCGTCGAGCAGGACGAAGGGCGCGCCGGCGGCGATCTCGCTCACGCCGTCCCAGGCATCGTCGGAGCCGCCCTGCTCGCGCAGGAGGTCGGTCAGACGCCAGGTCGCGGCGGCGACGAGCTCGGCTCCCGCGAACTGGAAGACCTCCCAACGGCCGTTCGACGCCCGCACCGCGGCGCGATTGGCGCCGTCGAGCACCATGCGCTCGGAGGCGGCGGCGAGCGTGCCGCCGAGGAGGCGCACGTCGAGCACCGTGGCGCGATCCCATACGGCGACGGGGCCGCGCCGCAGCGCGGTCACGGTCTCGCCGATCAGGGCGGGGCGGTCGATGGTGCCGGCGCTCGCCAGCGTCGCGGCGTCGAGGCGGCGGCGGACGGCGAGGCGGCCGGTCCAGGGCGAGGCCCAGGCGGCGATCCACGGGCGATGGAGTTCGCCGTCGTCGGTCGGGTGAGCGAGATCGAGGACGTGTACCACCGGGGTGGGACGCAGCGGCGAGAGCGCGCCGCGCCGCAGTCGCGCCGCCGAGCGCGAGGGGCGATAGGCGGCGGGGTCGAGCGAACGGGCCTCGACGGTACGGGCGGCGCCGTCGGTGATCGCCTCGATCAGGAGACGTTCGAGGCGGTTCTCGACGTGGAGATCGATCACGTCGCCGGGCTCGAGGGCGAGGCGGGTCGGGTCGAGGGCGAAGCGCAGCGAGGTGCGGCTCGCCCACAGGTCGGCGAGCCAGACGTCGACCAGCCCGGCGACGGTCTCGACCGGGGCGACCATCGACAGATCGGCCGAGGACGCCCGCTTCGCGCCCCCGGCGAGGCGGCGCGAGGAGACCGTCGTGCGGCGATGATCGAGGGCGGCGTCGGAGAAGGTGACCGAGACCTCGGCGGGCAGCTCGCTCTCCTGGCGACGGCGGATCTCGATCAGCGGCGCCTTCTCGGTCTCGACCAGATCGGCGTGCGCCAGCTCCGCGTCGACGCGGCGGCCGCGGCCGCAGAAGCGCAGCGCGGTGCCGGTATCGACGGCATCGACGCAGAAGGCGGCGAGGAGCGGTTCGAGCGCCTCGCGCGCGGCCATGCGGCGGTCGATCACGAAACCGTCGACGTGGCCGGGCACGGCGCGGAAGGCGACCTCGTCGAAGTCGAAGTCGGCCAGCACCGCGCGGATCAGCCCCTCGATCGAGGTGCCGCCGAGGCGGCCGGTCAACCAGTGGCCGGTCGACCACGCCGGGCCGTCCGACCACACGTCGACGGCGGAGGGGAACACCGGATAGGGCCGAGCGTCCCAGGTCCACAGGTGGGCGTGGGCGAGATCGACCATCGGTCGGCCGGTGACGGGCGAGAGCGGGTTGTGAGCGGGGTGGCGGTCGGGGTTCCAGTGGTCGAGCACGGTCTCGAGGAAGCGGCGCTGGACGAGATCGTCGCGGGCGCCGCTCGAGAAGGGCGGCAGGCCGCCTTCCGACGACTTCGGATCGGGAAAGGCGCTCGGCCGGTTGGCGCCGAGATCGACGGCCGGGCAGCCGAGTTCGGTGAACCAGATCGGCTTGGAGCCGGGCACCCAGGCGGTCGGCGTCGGCGCGCGGACGCCGCCGGGGCGATCGTGATGGGGGTTCGACCACCAGCCGGCGAGATCCTTGGGGCGGAAGACCCAGTGCTCGCCGTGGGCGGTGTCGACGATCGGAGTGCGGATCTGGGCGCGGCGATCGGCGTCGCTCGCATAGTACCAGTCGAAGTTCTCGCCACCGGCGATCCCGGCGGCGAGGGCGGCGCGGTCGGCCGGGCCGTCGTGGAGCGCGGCGTCGAGGTGATCACCCGGGCGCCAGTCGGTCAGCGGGAACCAGGCGTCGATGCCGACGGCGTCGACGTTCGGGCTCGCCCACAGCGGATCGAGATGGAAGCGCACGTCGCCGGAGCCGTCGGCGGGGTGATGGCCGAACCATTCGGTCCAGTCGGCGCCGTAGGTGATCGCGGTCGCGGGGCCGAGCACGGCGCGCGCGTCGGCGGCGAGCGCGACCAGGGCCTCGACGAAGGGGTAGGCGCCGGCTCCATCGCGCAGGGTGGTGAGGCCGACGAATTCGGACCCGAGCAGGAAGGCGTCGACGCCGCCGGCGGCGACGGCGAGGTGCGCCATGTGCAGGATCATGCGGCGGAACGACCATTCGGTCGGATCGGCGCAGAGCACGGTGTCGCCGCTCACCGCGAAGGCCGAGCGGGGGACGTCGCCGACGAAGGCGGCGACGTCCGCGCGGACGGCGGCGGTGCGATCGGACGTGCCGGGGCGGCCGGGTGCCGGATGGCAGGTGATGCGGCCGCGCCACGGGAAGGCCGCCTGCTCGGCGCCGCCGTAGGGGTCGGGCAGGCCGTTGCCGGGGGCGAGGTCCATCGACACGAAGGGATAGAGCGTGACCTTCAGACCGCGCGAGCGGATCTCGCGGATCGCGGCGACGACCGAGGCGTCGGACGGGGTGCCGCCATAGGCGGCGCGACCGTCGAGACGCGCGACGACGCGGGCCTCGGTGCGCGACAGACCGGCGACCGACCAGAGCGTCGGCGAGGTGTCCTTGTCGGCGGCGTCGACGGCGGGGCGCAGGCGGCATTCGCCGACGCGCAGATCGTCGCCGAACCAGCTCACCACCAGGGCGATGCGCTCGAGGTTCGGGCACAGCTCGACCAACTCGTCGAGGGCGGCGAGGAAGTCGGTGGCGGCGGAGGCGGTGTGGCGGTTCTCCGAGGCGGTGGCGCCGAAGCTGGCACGGGTCACGGCGCGAGTGTCGTAGCCGAACTCCGTCGCACCGGGGATCAGGGTGACGGCGCGAATCTCCGATTCCAGCGCGTCGACGACGCGGATCACCTCGAAGGTGAGCTGGGGAATGCGGTTGCCCCAGTCGTCGAGGGGGAAGCGTTCGAACACGACGATCGCGGTGCCGCGGTAGGCGGGCACCTCGCCGCCCTGACGGGCGAGGATCAGCGGGTCGGCCTCCTGGTCCTCGCTGCCGAGATGGACGCGCATCGTCACGGTCTCGGTGTCGAGCAGGGTGCCGTCGGCCCACACCCGAGCGACGCGGGAGATCGGCCCCTCGCACAGGCCGACGGCGAAGTTGGCGTGATAGCGATAGGAGGTCGACGACACGCCGCCCTTGCCGCCGTGGGTCTCCTCGACCACCGTCTCCTCGTAGCGGGTCGCCCAGATCACCTGACCGGCGAGGCGGACGCGGCCGTAGACGCGGGGGACGTCGGCACCCTCGGACGAGCTCTGCACGTCGAGATCGGCGAGGCGCGGGCCGGTGACGGAAGCGCCGGAATGCAGGAGCGCGCGGTCGATCACCGCGCCGGCGATACCGCCGATCGCCTGACCGACCATCGCACCGATGCCCATCGCGCCACCGAGGGCGCTTCCGGCGGCGGCGAGGAGCAGGGTGGCCATGGGGGATCACTCCGGGTCGGAGACGGAGGGGACGCGATCTTCGATCGGGTCGTCGATCACGCCGGGAAAGGCGAAGGCGGCGGCGAGACGGCGGCGCCACCAGGGACCGAGCGGGCTCTCCACCACCGCCGAGCCGTCGTAGGCGTGGACGAAGCGGGCGGGAGCGACGAGGACGCCGGCGTGTTTCGCCGGCATGTCGGCGCGCCAGCGGAACAGCAGGACGTCGCCGGGGCGGGCGCGGTCGACCGGCACCGGCACGAGGCGGCGGCGCGCGGCCGACAACAGGGTCTCGAGCCCGCCCGCCTCGGCCCAGTCGGGCGCATAGGGCGGCAAGGGTTCGGGTTCCGCGCCGTAGAACTCGCGCCACAGGCCGCGAACCAGGCCGAGGCAGTCGCAGCCGACGCCCTCGAGGCCGGCGCGGTGGCGATAGGGCGTGCCGATCCAGCGGCGGGCGGCGGCGACGATCGCCTCCCGCGTCGGGGCGCCCTGCGGGACAGGGTCGGTCATGTGACGATCACGCCTCCGTCTTCGGCGACACCGGCGGAGCCGGGGGCGGCGACCAGGAAGTCGTTGCCGGGGATGTGCGGGAAGCCGCGGAAGGCGCCGGCGTTGGCGAAGCGATCGCGGCAGGTCTCGAAGCGCTTGTCGCAGCCGGGGAAGACCGCGAGGTGGTCGCCGACGGCGATACCGGCGAGCGGGCGCCACAGGTCGAGGACGACCGCGCCGCCGTCGAGTTCGTGGGTGCGAATCTCGGTCGCGCGACCGACGGCGGCGCCGTCGAGGGGGCGGACGAGGCCGCGATCGAAGATGGCGGCGGCGAAGCCGTCGAGGCCGGAGACGACGAGGCGGTGGGCAGCGGCGAGCGCCACGACGGTCGCCGCCTCCGGCTCGACGGCGAGACCGCAACGGGCGTCGCCGAGATCGGCATCGCAGCGATGCTGGAACAGGCGGCCGCGGGTCTCGTCGAGGCGGTGGGCGAGCGAGCGGATCTCGGCGCGAAAGGCGCCGTCGGCACGGACGATCTCGCCGAGACGGCCGTCGCGCAGGCGGACGCGGCGAGCGGGATCGCTCCAGTCGACCAGATCGATCTCCACCGCCGCGCCGTCCCACAGGCCCGCCTCGACATCGGTGGCGGTCAGGGCCTCGGAGGTGAGCGCGCCGTCGACCTCGAGCCCGCCGACGGAGAGATCGGCGCGGGCGACCGCCTCGGAGGCGGTGAAGCCGGTCGCCGCCTCGTGGACGACGCCGTCGTAGGCGAGCGGGCGATCGTGGTCGGTGAAGCCGAGCACGCGGCCGTCGGCGCGGGTCAGGCGCCAGCAGTGGGCGAGCGTGGTCGCGCCGGTGGCGAGAGCGGCGGCGAGGGCGGGCGGCAGGGTCTTCACGAGCGCAGCTCCACGAGCGGGATGGTCGGGATTTCGCCGGCGAGGAAGGCGGAGAGATCGACACGAATCTCGTCGGTGTCGAAGCGCACCGGCACGCGGAAGCGGAAGCCGGCGGTGACGGCGGCGCCCGACGGCGGAACGGCGGCGACGGCGAAGGTGACGAGGCCGGTTTCGGCATCGACCGAGAAGTCGGCGCCGCGCGTCTTCTCGACCCCGGCGACGGCGACGCGGACGGTGTCGACGAGCGGGCGGGTGACCGCGCGCGTCCAGGGCCGGACGGGGGCGCCGTAGGTCTTGGCGAGGGCGAAGACGCGGGTGGCGCCGTCGCCGGTGCCGATCGTCTGATCGAGCGGACCGGGCGCGCGCGAGGGAGCGCAGGAGCGGTCGTCGAGCGGGTCGCGCCAGAGGAAGCCGTGGAGGCGCCCGCGCCGCGCCTCGAAGAAGGCGAGCACCTCGTGGAGGTCGTCGAGCGAGCGGACGCCCGAGCCCGCGTCCCAGCGGCGGCGGCTGTCGGCCCAGCGGGCGTTGCGCACCTCGCGGCCGGAGCCGAGAACGACGATCTCGGTGCGACGCTCGGGACCACCGGCGGCGCGCAGCGCGAGGGCGAGCGGAAATTCGACGTCGTCGATCGCGACGATTTCGGTCATGGCGATGAACCCTCGTACATTTGATTTTCCTCAACGACGCTTCCCGAGGGGACGGGTAACGATCGAATGAGAGGAGGACGCGTAGTGATGTCTGTCCATTCTTCACACGATCTCGCCGAGGAATTTCCGCAGCACGTCGAGCGCATCCGCTCGCTGGTGCTGGTGGATGCGAAATTCTCTCACACCGTTCAGGCGTATTCGGACGTCAATCTCGAGATCCTCAGGATCGAGAACGAACTCGAGACGGCGTCGGACGAGTATCTCGAGACGTTGAAGAAGAAACGACTTCACCACCTCGACCTGATTCTGCAGAAACTTCTGCAACCCGAACACACCGGAACCTGAGCCCCTCCTCGTTGGGTCCGGTGTCAGAGCCCGCGCCGTCCCCGTCCGACGGCGCGGGCCAACATACTCGTCACCTGCGCCTCGGAGCGGCGGAAGCTCGTCGCGTCGGGCGTGGTGACGTTGATGGTGACGTGGGTGGCCGCCGTGCCGCCGCCACCGTGCGCGGCGATGCCCAGGCGTCCGTCGGCGCCGCGCGAGAGCGGCACGATCGCCTCCGGTCCGGCCTCGCCCATCAGCCCGGCTCCCCCGCGCATCGGAAACCAGGTCGGCGCCGCCACGACGCCGCCTGAGGCGAAGGGCGTGACGCGCCCACCGGCGAAGACGCCGCCGTGGGCGAAGCCGAGCGCCTTGGTCAGTGATCCCATCAGTGACGAGGCCCCGCTCGCCAGCGCGCCGGAGAGCGGCGCGAGCGCGGCGTCGAGGGCGCGGCCGGTCAGGCGTTCGCCGATCGAACGCAGCACCGTGTCGAGCGACTTGCCCTGGACCACCGCGCCCTTGAAGGCGGTGGTGATCGACTGGCCGAAGGTCTTGGACAGGTTGTTGAGGTCGGCGAGCGATCCGGCGAGGCTCTCACCGGCGTCGGTGGCCTGTGCGAGTTCGGAGCGGGTCTGATCGAGAGACGTGTCGGCCATGTCGGGGCTCCGCGGTTCAGTCGGACGGGCGGTCGGGGAAGCGCCGCATCAGTTCGTCGAGTGCGGCGCGGTCGAGACCGCGACTCGCGGGTCGGCCGAGGGCGCTCGCGAGTTCGCGCGGGGTCATCGACCAGAAGGCGGCCGGGGCGAGGCCCCAGGCGGTGAAGGCGAGACGCATCACCTCGTCCCAGGGGAAGGCGACTCGACCGCCCCCGGGACCGGTCGAGAAGGGTCGGCGCCCTCCCCGCTCGCCGGAACCTCGTCGACACCGAAGGTCAGCGCCAGCAGGTCGGCGACGACGCTCGCCGCGGCGACCAGACCGCCGTCGATGCGGGCGGCGAGGACGTCGTCGTCGCCGACGGGCGTGCCGCCGCCGCGCAGGCCGCAGGCGAAGATGCGGGCGACGTCGCGGGCGCCGAGGCGTCCGGCGGCGAAGCGGTCGGCGAGGGCGGCGAGATCGTCGACCGCATAGGCGGCCTCGAGCTCGGCGAGGGCGCCGAGGGTGAGGCAGAGCGTGACCGGGCGACCGTCGAGGGTCGCCGCGACCTCGCCGCGACGGCGATTGGCCATGGGTGAGCCTCCGGTCAGAGCGCGGTGAAGGTGAGCGCGCCGGCCGATTCCAGCGTCAGTT
>JBEOKB010000052.1:0-8629 GCA_040275425.1 Siculibacillus sp.
CCGCCCCGACCACCGCCGCTCCCGCGACCCCGCCGGCACCGCCGCCGGTCGCCGCGCCCGCGCCCGATCCCCTGTCGGCGCCGGAAGAGGTGACGGTCGCACCGCGCGCGGTCCTGTTCGTCACCGGCACCACCACCTGGGACGACGCCGAGGAGGAGATGGGCAAGGCCTTCGCCGCCCTGGCTCAGACCCTGCGCAGGTCGAACGCCAAGAGCGCCGGCGGCCCGCTGGTCCAGTACATCGAGACCGAGGGCGACGACGTCGGCTACAAGGCCATGCTGCCGTTCGAGGGCCCCGCCCCGACCAGATTGCCCAAGACGGTCAAGGTAGGCCGCTCGCCCGGCGGCCGCGCCCTCGAGTTCCGCCATGCCGGCGCCCTCGACGACCTCGAGGTCGTCTACGCCCGCATCGACGACGTGCTCCAGCAGCGCGGCCTCGAGACCACCTCGATCGTCGAACAGTACGACGAGGACGCCCTCGCCTCGCCCGAGGATCGGGTGGTGATGAGGATTCTGGTCTTCCTGAAGTGAGCCGCCGCCCACGCGGGCCGCACGGGCGTTGACTCTTTCCCCCGTCTCGCCTATGCGTTCGGCCTTCTCGCCGACTTCGTCGACGATCAGCCGACCGGGGCATACCGAAAAGTCCCCGGAGGTCCACGCCCGCCGGCGCGTTGCGCTCGCGGGCGCGTTTCCGCTTGGGCGATCGTCGAACGGCCGGTGAGGAACACGACCCTCGAGGGACGAGACCCGCATGTTCGACAACCTCTCCGAACGCCTGTCAGGCATTCTGGACAAGCTCACTCGCCGTGGCGCCCTCTCCGAGGCCGACGTCGGCGAGGCGATGCGCGAGGTCCGCCGCGCCCTGATCGAGGCCGACGTCGCCCTCGACGTGGTCAAGTCCTTCACCGACAAGGTGCGCCACCGCGCCGTCGGTCACGAGGTCCTGCGCTCGGTCACCCCCGGCCAGCAGGTCATCAAGATCGTCCACGACGTCCTGGTCGAGACCCTCGGCTCGACCGCCCGTCCGATCGACCTCGAGGCCCCCGCCCCCGTCTGCATCATGATGGTCGGTCTGCAGGGCTCGGGTAAGACCACCACCACCGCCAAGATCGGCAAGCGCCTGACCGAGCGCCACCGCGTCAAGGTGCTGCTCGCCTCGCTCGACACCCGCCGCCCGGCCGCCCAGGAGCAGCTGCGCGTCCTCGGCGAACAGAATTCGATCGACACCCTGCCGATCGTCGTCGGCCAGACCCCGACCCAGATCGCCGAGCGCGCCGAGATGGCCGCGCGTCTGGGCGGCTACGACGTGGTGATCCTCGACACCGCCGGCCGCGTCCACATCGACGAGCCGCTGATGCTCGAGATGGCCGAGATCAAGCGCATCGTCCGGCCGCACGAGATCCTGCTCGTCGCCGACGCGCTCACCGGTCAGGACGCCGTCAATCTCGCCAAGTCGTTCGACGAGCGCGTCGGCATCACCGGCATCGTGCTGACCCGCATGGACGGCGACGGCCGCGGCGGCGCCGCGCTGTCGATGCGCGCCGTCACCGGCAAGCCGATCAAGCTGGTCGGCGTCGGCGAAAAGGCCGATGCGCTCGAGGACTTCGATCCCTCGCGCATCGCCGGTCGCATCCTCGGCATGGGCGACATCGTCGCCCTGGTCGAGAAGGCGGCGCAGGAGATCGACGTGAAGAAGGCGGCCGACATGGCCGCCAAGATGAAGAAGGGTCAGTTCGACCTGGACGATCTCGCCGACCAGCTCGGCCAGATGAAGAAGCTCGGCGGCATGAAGGGCATCATGGGCATGCTGCCCGGCATGGGCAAGCTCAAGGGCCAGCTCGACGCCGCCGGTCTCGACGAGAAGGTGTTCGATCGTCAGGTCGCCATCATCCGCTCGATGACCGCCAAGGAGCGCCGCAAGCCCGAGCTTCTCGCCGCCTCGCGCAAGCGCCGCGTCGCGGCCGGCTCCGGCACCCGCGTCGAGGACGTCAACAAGCTCCTCAAGATGCATCGCCAGATGGCCGACATGATGAAGGCCATGGGCAAGAAGAAGGGCGGCCTGTTCGGCGGGCTCGGCTCGATGTTCGGCGGCGGCATGCCCCAGATCGATCCGGCCGAGCTGGAGGCGATGGCCAAGTCCGGCCAGATGCCGCAGTTGCCGCCCGGCGGACTCGGCGGCATGCCGGGTCTGCCCCCCGGCTTCGGCATGCCGGGCATGGGAATGCCCAAGGGCCCCCTGCCCCCCGGCTTCCGCAAGAAGTGAGTTTCTCCCGCCCTCGATCGAACGGTCCGCGATGCGGAGGTTTCGAGGCGAAGGCGGGCGAGGTGTTTCGGAATTCCCGGATCTCGGTCCGGTTCGCGTGTTCGACTGTTACGAAGAAAGGAAGAGCAATGTCGCTCAAGATCCGTCTCGCCCGTGGTGGCTCCAAGAAGCGCCCGGTCTATCGCATCGTCGTCGCCGACGCCCGCTCGCCCCGCGACGGCCGCTTCATCGAGAAGGTCGGCACCTACAACCCGATGCTCGCCAAGGATTCGGCCGATCGCGTCGTTCTGGTGACCGAGCGCCTCACCCACTGGCTGTCCGTCGGCGCCCAGCCGACCGACCGCGTCGCCCGCTTCCTGGACGCCGCCGGCCTGATGAAGCGCGAGGCGCGCAACAACCCGAACCAGGGCGTCCCGGGCAAGAAGGCCCAGGAGCGCGCCGCCGAGAAGGCCAAGAAGGCCGAAGCGGCCGAGTGATCGGCCGATCGCGGAGGATGTGAGGCGCCATGAGCGACGAACCGATTCTGGTCGGCCGCTGTGGCGCCGCGCACGGCATCCGCGGCGAGATGCGGGTGAAGTCCTTCACCGCGCCGCCGGAGGCCATCGACGACTACGGCCCGCTCTCCCTTCCCGACGGACGGCGGCTGACGATCGAGCGCATGCGATCCCAGGGTGACGCCCTGGTGGTCAAGTTCCGCGAGGTCGCCGACCGCACCGCCGCCGAGAAGCTCACCAATCTCGACCTCACCGTCCCCCGTTCGGCCCTGCCGGACCCCGACGACGAGGAGACCTACTATCACGCCGATCTGATCGGCCTGACGGTGGTCGACGAGAAGGGCGAGACCATCGGCGAGGTGATCGCCGTGCCGGACTTCGGCGCCGGCGATCTCCTGGAGATCCGGCCGCCGAACGCCAAGTCGTTCTACCTGCCGTTCACCCTGGCCTTCGTGCCGGTCGTGGACGTGAAGGGCGGACGAATGGTGATCGCGCCTCCCGAGGGCTTCTTCGCGGAGGCACGACCCGAGGCGGGCGAGGACGGAGCGGAGGAAGAGGCGTGACCGGGTTCTCCGCGACCGTCCTGACCCTCTATCCGGAGATGTTTCCGGGTCCGCTCGGAACCGCCCTCGCCGGCAAGGCGCTGGAGAAGGGGATCTGGTCGCTGGAGACGGTGCAGATCCGCGATCACGCCACCGACCGCCACCGCAGTGTCGACGACACGCCGGCGGGAGGAGGTCCGGGCATGGTGCTCCGGGCCGACGTCGTGGCGCGGGCGATCGATGCGGTCGCCGAGGCCGCGACCGGCGAGGACACCCGTCCCCGCCTGCTGATGAGCCCGCGCGGGCGCCCTCTGACCCAGGAGTTCGTTCGCGAACTGGCGGCGGGACCGGGTGTGGTGATGCTGTGTGGGCGCTTCGAAGGCGTCGACGAGCGGGTGATCGAGGGCCGGGGCCTGATCGAGGTCTCGGTCGGCGACTACGTGCTCTCCGGCGGGGAGATCGCCGCGATGATCGTGCTCGACGCGGTCGTCCGCCTCCTCGACGGGGTGATGGGAAAGCGAGAGTCCGGCTCCGAGGAGAGCTTCGAGGCCGGGCTCCTGGAATATCCGCACTACACCCGGCCGCAGGTCTGGGAGGGGCGGACGATCCCGGAGGTCCTGACCTCGGGCGATCACGGAGCCATCGCTCGCTGGCGGCGAGCGGCGGCCGAGACGATCACTCGGGACCGGCGTCCGGACCTCTTCGAGCGCCTCGGCGGCAGCGCCGGACGGACGAGGGATCGAAAGACATGACGAATCACGGCCTCGCGGCCCCTTTCCTCGCGACGGGGGCATGACAAGGCGGCGGACTTCGAGTATAGGCAACGCAAATTCCGAACAGGTGACGACCATGAACATCATCGAACAGCTCGAGGCCGAGCAGGCTCAGGCCATCGCCGACAAGCGCTCCATCCCCGAATTCGCGCCGGGCGACACCGTGCGCGTCAACGTGCGCGTCGTCGAAGGCAACCGCACCCGCGTGCAGGCCTACGAGGGCGTGTGCATCGCCCGTTCCGGCGCCGGCCTCAACGAGAGCTTCACCGTCCGCAAGATCTCCTACGGCGAAGGCGTCGAGCGCGTGTTCCCGGTCTACACCCCGCTCATCGAGTCGGTGGACGTGGTCCGTCGCGGCAAGGTCCGTCGCGCCAAGCTCTACTACCTGCGCGGCCTGACCGGTAAGGCGGCCCGCATCGTCGAGCGCAAGCAGGAGAAGAAGGTCGTCACCGCCGCCGAGTGATCGGCCGCGCGACCTCTCTCGATCGAGATTTCGAAGGGCCGGGAGCGATCCCGGCCCTTCGCCGTTTCCGGATCGCGCGCGGGGCCCGGGCATGAAAAAGGCCGGGATCGCTCCCGGCCTCCGTTCGATCATCCGTCGCGTCTCAGGAGAACAGGCGGAACCGCTTCTTCTCCTTCGGCGCCGCGTCCTCGTCCGGACCCGGATCGTCCGGCAGATGCGGCTGAACGTCGGTCGCCGTGCCGTTGGCCTTCTGGGTCGGCACGGTCGTGGCCGTGCCCGGCCCGGTCGCCGTCGGCGCCGCCGGTTCGGCCTCGACGGCCGGCACCTCGATCGGCCGCGACGCCGCCGCCTCGATCACCGTGCCCTCGATCACCTCGGCCTCGGCGGGGACGACCTTCTCGATCGTCGCCGGTGCGCGCACCGTCTCCATCGGCGTCAGCGCGCCGGAGAGCGCCAGCGTCTCGTCCGCCTCGTCGATCGGATCGGCGAAGGGAATCGCCGCCACGTCCTCGGCCGGCACCTTCCATTCGAACGCGTCGATCCGGCCCGTGACCGGCGAGACCGCCGACCACCGCTCGGACACGAAGCCGTCGGCGACCCAGGCCGCGTCGCGCGGCGCATGGACCGCCCGCGTCAGCCAGGTCCGCACCGCCCCGGCCGTACCGCCCTCGCCCTCTTCGATCTCCGCCATCAGGAGGCACACCCGCCGCGTCGGCCCCTGAGCCAGGAACGGCGCCAGCGACCGCCGCGCGGCGGCGAAGTCGCGCGCGTCGATCTCCGCCCGCGCCGACGCCAGCGCGCCCTCGGGATGATTGGCCCGCACCTTGACCAGATCGCGCACCCGCGCCAGCCGATCGGCCGCGCCGTCGCCGGACCGCAGGTGAGCGTAGGTCTCGGCGATCTCGGGATGGGGATCGAGCTTCCACGTCGCCTCGAGAATGCGCATCGCCTTGCGCAGCTCGCCCGCCCGCGCGCTCACCCGCGCCGCGAGACAGGCCGCCGGCACCAGCTCCGGCGCCAGCCCGTGCGCTTCCAGCGAGGTGCCGCGCACCACGTCGGCGGCGGTCGTCTCGCGCTCCAGTCCGTCGGCGGTCAGGATCACCGCGCGCGCCCGCTTGGCCGCCGCCTTGTCGATCACGCCGTTGCGGCGGTTCTTGTCGATGATCTCCAGCGCCCCCTGCCAGTCGTGGCTGCGGGTGCGGTGATCGAGCATGGCCTGACCGGCCCAGGCGAGCTTCGGCGCCGAGCGATTGGCCGCCTCGGCGTACTGCGCCGCCGCCGGACCGTCGCCCCAGCGCACCGCCTCCACGTAGAGCCCACGAAGGCCGAGCAGCCGCGTCGCCGGATTGTCGAGCATCTGCTCGAACGCCCGCCGCGCCGAGCCGCGATCGCCGAGCAGCTGCGCCTGCTGCGCCTCCAGCAGCAGCGCCAGCGGCTCGTCGCCGAGAATGTGGCGCGCGTCGGCCGAGGCCTTGCCGGCGGTGGCGAGATCGCCCGCCCCGACCGCGATCATGCCGCGCGACAGCGCCGCCCAGCCCTTCTCGCGCCGACGGCGCCCGAAGAACGAGCCGATCGAGCCGGGCGCGTTCCACGCCGCCCGCAGGATGAGGAGAACGATCGTCACCACCACGATGCCAACCACCGCGGCGAGGATCACCGTGGTGATGTCGGTCTCCACCCGCTGGCCGAGCCAGACGAAGGTCGCCTCGCCCGGATGATCGGCGAGCCACGAGAAGCCGACGGCGAAACCGACGAGGGCGGCGAGAAAGACGAGCAGTCGGATCATCGCCGAAGCCTCACGGACGCGGTTGGGACAGTTTGGACACGACCGCCGCCGTCTGGGCGGCGAGCGCGGCGTCGACGGTGACCCGCGCCTCCAGCGCCGCGCCCCACGGGGCCGCGGCCTTGCGCGAGGTTTCCGGCAGCGCCTTCCAGGCGGCCAGCGCACCGGCGAGATCCCCGGCCACCAGACGCCCCTCGAGACGCGAGATCAGCGCGCCGACGTCGGTGCCCGCCGTCTCGCCCGCCGGGCGCACCCGCACGAGCTGTCCGGCATGGCTCATCAGTCGGTCGAGCGGCCCCGGCCCGGCCGCCTCGGCCTCCTTGGCCTCGTGCATCGCCCGCACCACGCGCGGCAGTCCGTCGCGCAGGGCCGTCACACTCGGCACGCCCGTCGCCACGAACGGATCGATCGCCGCGAGCGAGAGCGTCGTGCCCTGCGGCGCCGCGCGCTTCACCACGTCGTATTCGCCCTGGAACGGCCGCCCGGCGTCGACCGCCGACTTCAGATCCGCCAGCGCCACCGCGAACACCGCCTCGGCCTGCGCCGCGCGTGCCGCCTCGGCCCCGGCCTCCAGCGTCGCCAGCTTCGATTCGACGCTGCCGACCCGGCCCTCCGTCGCCGATCGCGTCGCGTCGAGCGTCTCGACGATGCGGCCGCGATCGACCTTGGCCTCCTTGTTGGAACTCTCCAGCCCGCCGAGACGACCGATCAGCCCGTCGACCTCGCCGCGCAGGCCCTCGAGCCCGCCCATGCGCTGGCGCAGGCCCTCGACCATCGCCGCCACTTCGGCGCTGCGCCGCTCGACCTCGGCCGCCAGCCGCTCCTGCGTGCCCTGGAGCGCCGCCTTGACGTCGTCGCCGACCGAGCCGCCGCGCGCGGCGATCTCCGCCTGACGCGTCTCGATCTCGCCCTTGAGCCGCGCGATCTCCGTCACCGTCGCCTCGCGCGTGGCGGTGAGCGCCCGATCGATGTCTCCGCCGATCGCCGCCGTCCACGCGTTCAGTTCGCCCTGCCGCGCCGCGAGTTCGGCGCGCAGCCGCGCGATCTCCCCGGCCGAGGCCTCCCGCGCCGCCGAGACGGCCGCGTCGACCCGCCCGGCCAGCTCGGCGATCGCCGCTCTCGCTCCGGTGTCCTCCGGCAGCTTCGCCAGCGCCTCGCCGACCGAGGTCTTCGCCGCCGCCAGCCGTTCCTCCGCCGCCTTCTCGAGACCGGTGATCCGCGTCGCCACGTCGCCGGGCAGCGTCAGCGCCGGCGCGGCCTCGATCTTGGCGAGACGCGATTCGATGCCCGAGAGATCCGTCGGCTTCATCGCCCCGACCTTGGCCTCGACTCCGCCGATCCGTCCGCCCAGGTCACCGAGCGCGCCGAGCCGACCCTCTATCGCCGCCAGACGCCCGTCGAGCGCCTCGAGCCGCGCGTTGGATTCGGTCGCCGGAGCCGAGGGCGGAGCCTTGCGTTCGGCGAGATACTGCGATCCGCCGATGCCGATCGCCCCGCCCAGCACGCTCGCCACCACCGTGGCCGCCACCAGTCCGCCCTTGCCGCCCCGCGGCGGGGCCGCGACCGGGGCAGGCGACGGCGGAACGGCGACGGGTTCGACCACCGGTTCGATCACCGGTGCCTCGGGCGCGACGGTCTCCGCGACCACCGCTTCGGTCTCGACCGGCGCCGGGACGACGGCTTCCGCCGCCTCGACCGGCGTCTCGATCGGCTCGGGTGCCGTCACGACCACTTCCCCCGCCTCGGAAGCCTCGACGGTCTCGACCGGGGTCGGGTTCGCCGCCGCCTCTTCGGCCGGAGGCGCCGTCACGGCGTCGGTCTCGCCCGGTTCGGCGGCCGACCCGCGCGTCTTGTCCGATTTCCGCGCCATGCTCGATCTCCAAGGGGCGTCGTTCTCCGGACCCGCCGGGACGGGCGACGAACGACCGAACGTTTCCAACAGCGCCGTCTCGTCGGGTCGCGCCGCGACGATCACGTCGGCGCATCCCGCCTCACGGAGAGGCTGTGCCGCAGCCTCGGATATAGCATGGAAGCTCGAGCCCGGCGAAGCGGGGTCGAGCCCCGCCGCGACGAGCCTTTCGACCAAGAGCGCGGCACTTCGTGGTGAATGAATGGTGACCGCGTCGATTTCTCGCGCCCGGAACGCCGCGATCACCGTCTCCGGCAGGCCGTCGACCGCCTCGGCCCGATAGACCTCGACCGTGACCACCTCGAACCCGCGCGCCGCGAACTCCCCCGGCAGATCGCCGGTCCGGTCGCGCACGGCCGCCCACAGCAGCCGCCCGTCGGCGAGCGAGCGCGCCGCCGCCACG
>JBEOKB010000053.1:0-6656 GCA_040275425.1 Siculibacillus sp.
GGAGACGCGCGCGGCCGGGGCGGCGGCGGCCGTGCCGGGACGGACCAGGGCGCCGGGGCGAACGATGGCGCCGGGGTCCTCGGCAGGGGTGGTGGCCTCGGCGGCGAAGGCGTCCGGATCGGGATCGCCCTTGCGCTTCGGGCCGCAGATGTCCTGCTTGACGTCGCGGACCGGATTGCCCGCCTCGGGGCCACGGCTCATGTGATCGACGGTCTCCGGGACGGAGAAGCGGCCGAACAGGTTCACCTCGCCGTTGCCCTCGAAGCTCTTGTCGAACAGTTCGGCGGTGACCTCGGCGCGACCGCGCGCGGAGCGGGCCCCGAGCACCACCGCGATCAGTCGGCGATGACCTCTGGTGGCCGAGGCGACGACGTTGAAGCCGGACGAGCAGATGAAGCCGGTCTTCATGCCGTCGGCGCCGGGGTAGCGGTCGATCAGATGATTGTGGTTGCGGATGATCTCCTCGCCGATCTGGATGCCCGGCAGGCGCCAGAGGTGATCGGCCTCGGGGAACTCGCGCAGCAGGGCGCGGGCGAGAAGGCCGAGATCGCGGGCGGTGGAGACCTGAGTCTGGTCGGGCAGGCCGTTGGGATTGCTCCAGCGGGTCGAGGTCATGCCGAGCATGCGGGCCTGCCGGTTCATCTCGGCGATGAAGCCCTCGCGCGAGCCGCCGACGAACTCGGCGAGGGCCATCGACACGTCGTTGGCCGACTTGACCATGATGATCTTGAGCGCGTTGTCGACGGTGACGACCTCGCCGGGCTTGAAGCCCATCTTGGAGGGGGCCTGACGGGCGCCGAGCGGGGTCATCGGCACCAGCGACCGCGGGGTGATGCGCCCGGCGCGGATGGCCTGGAGCGTGACCCAGGTGGTCATCAGCTTGGTGACGGAGGCGGGATACCAGAGCTGATCGGCGTTGTTGCGGGCGAGGACCTCGCCGGTGCGGGCGTCGAACACCAGCCAGGCGGCGGCATGGGGCGCGGCGGCGGCGGGCGCCGTCGCGCCGAGGAGCGCCAGTCCGGCGAGCGCGGCGGCGAGAAGACGGCGGGACGCTCGACGGAGCGCGGTGGCGCGCGAGATCGGCTCTGCGGGACGGATCACGGTCGTCGGTCTCTCCGATGGGACGGCGACGTCGGACGATGCGACGCGGCTCTCCTCGATAGCGTATTCGGTGGCCGGTGGCCAAGGGCGGCGGTCGCGGGGGACGGCTCTCGCCCACAAGGCTGATCGCTCGCAAATGCGTCGACATCGGGGCGAGGGGCGCCGGCGGCCGATCGGGGGCGCTTTCGTCGTCCGGCGCGGGCGGCTAAGAGGGAGGGCCAGTTCGCGAGGACGCCCTGCATGGATCGAACCGCCGCTTCCGCCATCGTCGCCGCCGAGCCCCTGCCGCAGTTGCAGCGCGCACGCGGGCGGGCGGCGGTCGGCTTCGCCCTGCGCGACGGGGCGACCCGGTTGGAACGGCTGTTCCAGGAGGGGCAGGCCAAGATCCGTCTGCCGAAGGTCCACGGCGGCGAGGCGCCGACGGCGGTGCTGATCAACACCGGCGGCGGTATCGCCGGGGGCGACCGTATCGAGTGGGAGGCGCGGTTCGGCGCGGGCGCCCGGGCGGCGGTGACGAGCCAGGCGGCGGAGCGGGTCTATCGCTCGTCGCCGACCGACGGCGGGCTCTCGGGCGAGATCCATACCCGCCTCACGGTCGAGGCGGGGGCGCGGGCGGAGTGGCTGCCGCAGGAGACGATCCTGTTCGACCGGGCGGCGCTGTCGCGCACGCTCGAGGTCGACGTCGCGGCCGACGCCTCGGCGCTGATGGTCGAGGCGATCGTGTTCGGGCGTACCGCCTCGGGTGAGGAGGTGGAGAGCTGCCGTCTGGTCGATCGCTGGCGGGTGCGTCGGGGCGGGCGGTTGGTCCATGCCGACACGTTCCGGGTCGAGGGGCGGGCGCGGGAGATCCTGGCGGGACCGGCGACGGGGGCGGGCGCGCGGGCGTTCGCCTCGCTGGTGTGGGTGACTCCCGACGCGGAGGCGCGGATCGACGAGGTGCGGGCCGGGCTCGAGGGAGCGACCGGGGAGGCGGGCGCGAGCGCCTTCGACGGGCTGGTGGTGGCGCGGCTGGCCAATGTCTCGGCGCAGGCGCTGCGCGCCGACCTGATCCGCCTGCTCGTGCACATTCGAAAGGCAGAACTGCCGCGCGTCTGGTCTTGCTGACCGGCGCGCGCCGTAACAGACTGCCGCAAATGGTATCGACTGCCCGTTTCGCGCGCGATCTCGATCGGCGTGGCGTGGCGGGGCGGAGAGGACGGAGACGCATCGGCGATGAACCTGACGCCTCGGGAAAAAGACAAGCTGCTGATTTCGATGGCGGCGATGGTGGCGCGGCGACGGCTGGAGCGCGGGGTGAAGCTCAATCACCCCGAGGCGGTGGCCCTGATCACCGATTTCGTGGTCGAGGGCGCGCGCGACGGCCGCACCGTGGCCGAGCTGATGGAGGCCGGGGCGCACGTGATCGGCCGCGATCAGGTGATGGCCGGCGTGCCCGAGATGATTCACGACGTTCAGGTCGAGGCGACGTTCCCGGACGGAACCAAGCTGGTGACCGTGCACGAACCGATCAGGTGAGGAGGCGCACATGCTGGAACTTCGGCCCAACTGCGAATGCTGCGACGTCGATCTGCCGCCGGACGCGGAGGCGTGGATCTGCTCGTTCGAATGCACCTGGTGCACGACGTGCAAGGACGATGTGTGGCACGGGGTCTGCCCCAACTGCGGCGGCGAACTGGTGCGCCGCCCGGTGCGCCCGGCCGGAAAGCTCGTGAACAATCCGGCCTCGACCAAACGGGTGTTCCGAGCGGACCCCTGTCCGCCGATCGCGGCGGAATGAGGAGAGAGCGCATGATTCCGGGGGAAGTCTTCGCCGCCGACGGCGACATCGAACTCAACGCCGGTCTCGCCGTCACCGAGATCGAGGTCGCCAACACCGGCGATCGACCGATCCAGGTCGGCAGCCACTATCACTTCGCCGAGACCAATCCCGGGCTCGTCTTCGATCGGGTGATCGCGCGCGGGCAGCGGCTGGACATCCCGGCGGGGACGGCGGTGCGGTTCGAGCCGGGGCAGACGCGCAACGTGCGGCTGGTGCCCTATCGCGGACGGCGGGAGGTCTACGGCTTCCGCGGCGACGTGACCGGACGACTGTGAAGGCGGCCCCATGGATCTCGTCGTTCTGATCGCCTTCGTGTCGATCAATCTGCTTCTCGACCTGACGCCGGGCCCGGCGGTTCTGCGGGTGGTGTCCGACGCGATGGGCAACGGGGCGCTGCGCACGCAGGCGACGATCGCCGGAATCAGCGCCGCCAACCTGATCTACTGTCTGGTGGCGGTGGGGCTGATGGCGATGCTGGTGGCGGCGGTGCCGCAACTGTTCGCGAGCATCAAGCTCGCCGGGCTCGCCTATCTGGTGTGGCTCGGCGGACGCTCGTTCCGCAGCGCCTGGATCGCGCGCGGAGTGGAGGAGGCGGAGCCGACGGCGCCGGCGAGCGCCTTCGCACTGGCGAGGGCGGCCTTCGCGCTGCAGATCCGCTCGCATCACACCGTGTTGTTCTACTGCGCGCTGCTGCCGGTGTTCGCCTGCGAGGCGGAAGGGGCGGGCGGACGCATGGCGTGGCTCGGGCCGCTCGCGGTGGCGCTCGAATGGCCGGTGCTGGCGCTCTACGCCCATCTGGCCGAGCGGGCGACGGCGTTCGCCCGGCAGCCGGGTCCGAAGCGGATGTTCGACGCCCTGTCGGGGCTCATTCTTCTGGGGGCGTCGGGGCTGGTCGCCCGCACCTCCATCGGCGAAAGGTGATCGTGCCATGTCCTTCAAGATGTCCCGCGCGGCTTACGCCGACATGTTCGGACCGACCGTCGGCGACAAGGTGCGGCTGGCCGACACCGATCTGATCGTCGAGGTCGAGCGCGACTTCACCAGCTACGGCGAGGAGGTGAAGTTCGGCGGCGGCAAGGTCATCCGCGACGGCATGGGGCAGGCGCAGACGACGCGGGCCGCGGGCGCGGTCGACACCGTCATCACCAACGCGCTGATCATCGACGCCAGGCTCGGGATCGTGAAGGCCGACGTCGGGCTCAAGGACGGGTGCATCGTCGCGATCGGCAAGGCGGGCAATCCGGACGTGCAGCCGGGCGTCGACATCGTCGTCGGGCCGGGGACGGAGGCGATCGCCGGCGAGGGCAAGATCCTCACCGCCGGCGGCATCGACACCCACATCCACTTCATCGCGCCGCAGCAGATCGACGAAGCGCTGATGTCGGGCGTCACCACCATGCTCGGCGGCGGCACGGGGCCGGCGACCGGCACGGCGGCGACCACCTGCACGCCGGGCGCGTGGCATCTTGCGCGCATGCTCGGGGCGGCGGAAGCGTTTCCGATGAACCTCGCCTTCACGGGCAAGGGCAACGCCTCGCTGCCCGACGCGCTGATCGAGCAGGTGGTGGCCGGGGCGTGCGGGCTCAAGCTGCACGAGGACTGGGGCACGACGCCGGCGGCGATCCGCAACTGTCTCTCGGTCGCCGACCAATACGACGTTCAGGTGGCGATCCATACGGATACGTTGAACGAATCCGGCTTCGTCGAGGATACGATCGCCGCCTTCGAGGGGCGGACGATCCACGCCTATCATACGGAGGGTGCCGGCGGCGGCCATGCGCCGGACATCATCCGGGTGTGCGGGCTGCCCAACGTCATTCCGTCGTCGACCAATCCGACACGACCCTATACGCGCAACACGCTCGACGAACATCTCGACATGCTGATGGTGTGCCACCATCTCGACGGGTCGATCCCGGAGGACGTCGCCTTCGCCGAGAGCCGGATCCGGCGCGAGACGATCGCGGCGGAGGACATCCTGCACGATCTCGGCGCCTTCTCGATCATCTCCTCGGACAGCCAGGCGATGGGCCGGGTCGGCGAGGTGATCATCCGCACCTTCCAGACGGCGCACAAGATGAAGGTGCAGCGCGGGCGGCTTCCCGCCGAGACCGGCGAGAACGACAATCTGCGGGTCAAGCGCTACATCGCGAAGGTGACGATCAACCCGGCGATCGCGCACGGGCTGTCGGCGCACGTCGGCTCGGTCGAGGTCGGCAAGTTCGCCGATCTCGTCCTGTGGACTCCGGCCTTCTTCGGGGTGAAGCCGGATCTGGTCTTGAAGCTCGGCACCATCGCGGCGGCGCCGATGGGCGACCCCAACGCCTCGATCCCGACGCCGCAGCCGGTGCACTATCGACCGATGTTCGGGGCGTTCGGCCGGGCGATGACGGCGTCGGCGATCACCTTCGTCTCCAAGGCGGCGGTGGAGGCGGGGATCGCCGAGAAGCTCGCGCTCACCCGGGTGGTGCTGCCGGTGGAGAACTGCCGGACCATCGGCAAGAAGGACATGGTCTTGAACGACGCCATGCCGGTGATCGAGGTCGATCCGGAGACCTACGAGGTGCGCGCCGACGGCGAGCTGCTGACCTGCGAGCCGGCCGAGGTGCTGCCGATGGCGCAGCGGTATTTCCTGTTCTGAGGGGGAGCTATGTCGGACCAGCGTACTTTTTCCCAAAGGATGGGGGTTTTGCCTGCATCGGACAAACCATTGGCAAGAGAATTGATTTCAGCAGATTTGAGAGTGGCACTTTGGAATTTTATGGGTCCACTAGTAGAAGAAAAGAAAAGCATTTATGGTAATTATGATGTAAATTAGAATAAATTTCTGTGGACTGATTTAATGAAGAATGATGTGGATCTTTTCAGTGCATCATATTTTAAGTCGAGATTTAAAGAATATTTTTTCAATGCAAATTGGAATACTGTATACGATACACTAGAGTATTTTGTCATTGTTTATCGGCGATCGGCAGATCTCAATCGTATTAATTCAATCCTTGCGAGGGAGAGATCATTTTATAGATTTGTCGATGGTATCTTGTTGCCCGCCTTTTCTTCTGAAGAAATCGCTGAAATTGAATGTATATCGGGGATTTCAAGTCGGTTCCAGAGTGCCAAAGAGCATTTCGGTCGGGCAATTGGAGGATTTAACGAGAGGATCAATCCTGATTACAAGGCGGTAGTCAGAGAAGCGATTTTGGCTGCCGAAAGTGCGTCAAAAGTATGTGCGGCGCGTTTTGAGCAAGGTGTCAAGGGTGGAACTATAGCAAATGCAATCAAGGTGCTAAAAAACAAAACAGACTTACATCAAACATTCTTCGATGGTATTGAGAAACTCTATGGTTGGACAAATGCGGAAGGAGGTGTCAGGCATGGATCTGTTGAAATAAATTATAATGTCACCGAAGCGGAGGCGCGATTCATGATTGTCGTTTCTGCTTCTTACCTCAATTATATATCGACTAAATTTTTAGAGTAATTTGGTGAGTTTTGCCTTTTGTCTTGACGGCTATCGTGATGGCCGAGGTGCTTCCAGCGCGAATTCTTTGGTCGATTTCCGGGGCGCGGATGCAAATGGAGGGGTGCGGCTCGTTCGGACTTGCCATAGGGGGTGTTCGGGACGAACTTCCCTCACTTGGGATAGCGATTGCCGCAGCCTCCCATGTTTACGAGGTCTCACATGATCCGCTCGACCACCGTTCTTCCCGCCGGTTCCTGGCCCTCGGGGCTCGCG
>JBEOKB010000054.1:0-8378 GCA_040275425.1 Siculibacillus sp.
GGAGAAGGTGCCACGCCCGGAGTCTTGGCCCGAGAGGCGCACCCGCTGCCCTTGCACGGCGAGGGTGCCGTAGGCCGCTTGTTCCGCCACAGCCCAATCCACCGGGCGCTCACCCCGGGCGATCTCAAGGCGCTGCTGGAGCAGACGGACGATCTTGGGATGGGCCGTGAAGCCCGCGGGCAAGGTGTTCGCCTGGATCAAGAGGGACTTGAGGTCTTCCAGCGCGAAGCGGGTGTCCGCCGGGGCGTCGAGGCCGAGCGAGCGCAGCTCGGCCAAGCGGGCGGCGGCATCGGCGCCGTCGCCGTGATCGATCAGAAGCACGTCGAAACGGTCGGCGCCGACGACCTCGGTCCTCGCGACGAGGTGGGCCTCGGCGCCGAGCGCGTGGAGGCGGCGGGCGAGGAGCGGCGGCTCGATGCGGGCGTTCGACACCAGCAGGACGCGGCGGGCGGCGAGCGGCGAGGTCGCGGGGGCGGCGTCGGAGGCGGCGGGAAGGTCGAGTTCGAACGAGAAGGTGGCGCCTTCGCCGCGACGGCTGTCGAGGCGAATCTCACCGCCGAGGCGGGCGACGATACCGCGCGCGATGGCCAGACCGAGGCCGGTGCCGCCGGCGGGGGCGACGCTGTCGCCCTCGATGCGCTGCCACGCGTCGAAGATGCGCACCGAATCGCCGGGATCGATGCCGACGCCGGTGTCGCGGACTCGGAAACTCACGCGATCGCTCGCCTCCCCGAGGGCGCGTTCGACCTCGATCGCCACGCCGCCGGATTCGGTGAACTTCACGGCGTTGCCGGCGAGGTTGATCAGCACCTGACGCAGCAGCAGCGGGTCGACCAGGACGCGGGCGGGCAGGCCAGGGGCGAGGAAGGTGGCGAGTTCGAGACCCTTGGCCTGACAGGGCGGGGCGAGCAGCTCGACCACGTCCTCGACCACGCCCTCGAGCGAGGTCGGGCGGGGAGCGGGCTCGACGTGGCCGGCGTCGAGGCGGGTGAGATCGAGGTAGCCGTCGACCATGCGCAAGAGCGAGGCGCCGGAGGTGTGAACGGCGCGCACGTAGGCGGTCTGCTCGGGCGTGAGGTCGGTTTCGGCGAGGAGATCGGCGAGGCCGAGGATGCCGGCGAGGGGGGTGCGGATTTCGTGGCTGGCGAGCGCGAGGAAGTGGGCCTTGGCGTCGACCTCGTCGGCGGCCGGAGCGGCGACCGGGGCGAGGCGATCGGCGGCGCGGCGGCGCGGGAGTTCCGCGCCGGATCGCCGTTGGCTCAGGCGGCGGACCACGACCACCGCGGCGAACAGGGAAGCGGCGGCGATCACCTCGAAGCGGGCGAAGTCGGCATCGGCGAGGGCGACCGGCACGGCGAGCAGGGCCACGGCGAGGGCCGGGGCGTCCCAGCGGTCGCGACGCTCGGAGAGCAGGGTCGAGAGGCGGAAGGAGCGCATGGCGGGTCCGGTACTCGCAACGGGGGCCGCTCGGTTCGGACCGGGACGGCGGGGCGGTCGGCGCGGGGGAGATCTCGCTTCGACGTCGCGCCGATGGTGGCATGCGATGCGTTGCCAAAGGTTTGACGGGACCCGCGAAAGTCGGGGTCATCGGCGAGACGGAGGGGGCGGCGCGCAGCCGGTGACGAGGGGCGCGGCGCGAGATCCGGGCGGTCGTCCGCCGTGGGCGGCGATCTCAGGCGGCGGCGAGGCGACGGGCCTGTTCGCGATAACTCAGCGCCTCGGCGAGGTGGAGGCGGCCGACGCGGGAGGCGCCGTCGAGATCGGCGAGGGTGCGGGCCACCTTGAGGACGCGGTGGTAGGCGCGGGCGGACAGGCGCAGGCGATCGGCGGCATCGGCGAGGAGTTTCGCGCCGCCGGCGTCGGGGCGGGCGATCTCCTCGACCAGCGCGGCGGGCATGTCGGCATTGGTGCGCAGGCGATCGAGACCGAGGGCGGCGAAGCGATCGAGCTGGACGGCGCGGGCGCGGGCGACGCGGGCGGCGACCTCGGCCGAGCCCTCGCGCGGCGCCGGCAGGATCAGATCGGCGGCGGTGACGGCGGCGACCTCGACGGTGAGGTCGATTCGATCGAGCAGCGGGCCGGAGATGCGGGCCTGATAGTCGTCGGCGCAGCGATTGCCGCGCCGGCAGGTGTGGCCGGGTTCGCCGGCATGGCCGCAGCGGCACGGGTTCATGGCGGCGACCAGCTGAATGCGGGCGGGGTAGCTCACGCGATGATTGGCGCGGGCGATCACCACCTCGCCGCTCTCGAGCGGCTGGCGCAGGCCGTCGAGCACCTGAGGCGTGAACTCGGGCAGCTCGTCGAGGAAGAGCACGCCGTTGTGGGCGAGCGACACCTCGCCGGGGCGGGCGCGCAGACCCCCGCCGACGAGCGCGGCCATCGAGGCGGAGTGGTGGGGCGCGCGGAAGGGGCGGCGATCGGTCAGGCGGCCGTCGGCGAGCTCACCGGCGATCGAGGCGATCATCGACACCTCGAGCAGTTCGCGGGGGGCGAGCGGCGGCAGGATCGAGGGGAGCCGACTCGCCAGCATCGACTTGCCGGAGCCGGGCGGGCCGATCATCAGCAGATTGTGGCCACCGGCGGCGGCGATCTCCAGCGCGCGCTTGGCGGTCTCCTGGCCCTTGACGTCGGCGAGGTCGGGCAGGTTCGTCGCCGCCTCGCGAATCCTGGGCAGGGGGCGCGACACCACCTGGGTGCCCTTGAAGTGGTTGGCGAGCTGCACCAGCGAACGGCCGGCGACGATGGCGAGGTCCGGACTGGCCCAGGCGGCCTCCGAACCGCTGTCGGCGGGGCAGATCAGGCCCTTGCCGAGGGCGCTCGCGCCGACGGCGGCGGGCAGGACCCCGGCGACGGGGGCGATGGTGCCGTCGAGCGAGAGCTCACCCAGCGCCACCCAGTCGGCGAGCTGATCGCCGGGCATGGCGCCGATGGCGGCGAGAATGGCCAGCGCGATCGGCAGATCGTAGTGACTGCCCTCCTTGGGCAGGTCGGCGGGGGCGAGATTGACGGTGATGCGGCGCTGGGGCAGGGCGAGACCGGAGGCGAACAGCGCGGCGCGGATGCGCTCACGGCTCTCGCCGACCGTCTTGTCGGGCAGGCCGACCAGCGCGAACACCGGATTACCGGCGGTGATCTGGACCTGAACGTCGACGGGGATCGCCTCGATCCCCTGAAACGCCACCGTCGTGACCCGCGCGACCATGCTCCACCCCCCGGGCGACCCTCGCGATGTTCCTAGAACATTCCAGGAACCATTGCAACCCCCGATCTCTCTTCGGTTGCAGACGGCCGCGTCAGTTCGGGGCGTCGACGACGTCGCGGCGGGTGAGGACGTCGAAGCCGACGTAGGTCGCGTCGGGGGCGCGGCGGCCGGCGCGGCGGGCGGCGAGCACCTCGGCGATGCGCGCGCCGATCTCGGTCGGACGGCGATCGACCAGAACGTGGACGGCGCCGTCGCGCAGGAGGCGGCGCTGGGCGGGGAGCGCGTCGGTGGAGACGAGGACGACGCGGGCGCGATCGAGCCGATCCCGGTGGCGGCCGGCGATCTCGCGCCAGGTGTCCTCGTCGAGGAAGGGCCAGGGGCCGACGGTGATCACGGCGTCGAGTTCGGCATCGTCGAGCAGGAGCTGGTCGAGCAGGCGCGCGGCCTCGCGGGTCTCGCCGGTGGTGCGCAGGGGCGAGCCGGCGATCTCGATCCAACGGGGCCCGAGGACGTCGCGGATGCCGTCGAGGCGTTCGGCGAGGCCGCGCGAGGCGGCGTCGCCGGAGATCAGGGCGTATCTGCCCCCGTCGGGGCGCCAGCGCCGCAGCGTCGCGCCGAGGGCGCGGCCGAAGCCGCGGGCGTCGGTGCCGACGAAGGCGTCGCGGGCGCGTTCGGGCAGGTCGACGTCGTAGGCGACGACGGGAATGCCGGCGGCACGGGCGCGGCCGAGCACCTCGGCGACCGGCGCGATCAGCACCGGGGCGACGGCGAGGCCGTCGACCCCGTCGGCGAGGAGGTCGGCGACGATGCGGGCCTGATCGCGGGTCTCGGCGCCACCAGGGGCGACGAACCGGCATTCGGCGCCGCCGATTTCGGCGGCCCGGCGGCGACAGCCCTCGGCGACGGCGGCGTGGTAGGCGGGATCGGAGCCGGGGCCGATCACCGCCCAACGCTCGGCCGCCTCGGCGGAGGCGGCGAGGGTGAGCGTGGCGGCGAGGAGAAACGCGATGCGGCGGACCGTCGACATGGGTCTCCCCTCCCCTTCGGCTGGGCGATGCGGCGTCAGGCCCCGGTCGCGGCGCGGCGGGCCTCGATGCGGTCCCACACCATCGCGGCGATGTCCGGGCCGCCGAGACGGCGGATGGCGCGGATGCCGGTCGGCGAGGTGACGTTGATCTCGGTCAGCACGTCGCCGATGACGTCGATGCCGACCAGGATCAGGCCGCGATCGCGCAGGAACGGGCCGATGCGCTCGCAGATCTCGCGTTCGCGCGGGGTCAGATCGGTGGCGGCGGCGCGCCCACCGCGCACCATGTTGGAGCGCAGATCGTCGGCGGCGGGGACGCGATTGACGGCGCCGGCGAACTCGCCGTCGACCAGGATGATGCGCTTGTCGCCCTCGCGCACCTCGGGCTGATAGCGCTGGATCACCCAGGGCTCGCGCCAGGTGGCGGCGAACATGTCCATCAGCGAGCCGAAGTTCTCGTCCTCGGGACGGACGCGGAACACCGCCGCGCCGCCGTGGCCGTAGAGGGGCTTCATGACGATGTCGCGGTGCTCGGCGCGGAAGGCGCGGATCTCGTCGGCGTCGCGCGAGATCAGGGTCGGCGGCATCAGGTCGGGGAATTCGGTGACGAAGATCTTCTCGGGCGCGTTGCGCACCGAGGTGGGGTCGTTGACCACCAGCGTCCTCGGGTGAATGCGATCGAGGAAGTGGGTGGTGGTGACGTAGTGGAGATCGAAGGGCGGGTCCTGGCGCAGCAGCACCACGTCGAAGCGGGAGAGGTCGACCCGCTCGACCGCGCCGAGGGTGAAGTGATCGCCGGGGACGTCGCGCACCTCGAGGGTCTCGACCCCGGCGAAGACGCGGCCGTCGCGCAGCGCGAGGCGATCGGGGGTGTAGTGCCACAGGCGGTGGCCGCGAGCCTGGGCCTCGAGCAGCAGGGCGAAGGTCGAATCGCCGGCGACGCGGATCGAGGCGATGTGGTCCATCTGGACGGCGACTTGCAGCGACATGCCGATCTCTCTTCCGCTCGTTCGTGTTCCCCGTTCTATCGCCATCACGCGGGTGCGACAACGGCGCGACGCATCCGTCAGGATCGCGTTCGGGGAAGATCGAGGTCGTCGGCGCGGAAGGCGTCGAGAATTCGTCGCGGCCAGCGGCCGGGCAGGACGGCGATCACGTCGAAGCGGCGGTCGTGATCGGCATAGAACGGGTTGCGGGCGACCCACAGATCGGCGGCGGCGAGGATGCGGGCGCGCGAACGGGCGGTGACCGCCTCGCGGGCGGCCTCGAGGCTCGCCCGCGCCTTGACCTCGACGAAGACGAGGGTGCGACCGCGCACGGCGACGAGATCGATTTCGCCGGCCGAGCAGCGGAAGCGGCGGGCGAGGATGCGGTGGAAGCGCAGACGCAGCGCCCAGGCGGCGCGGGTCTCGGCGTCGAGGCCGAGGCGAAAGGCGCGGCGGCGTTCGTCGAGATCGCGCCTTCCCACCATGCCCTCCCCCGTCAGCGCCCGTCGCCGATCTCGGCCTTGAGGACCATGGCGCGCTCGTAGAGCGCCTTGCGATCGGCGCCGGTGAGGCGGGCGACCTCGGCCACGGCCTTGCCGGGAGCCTGCCGGAGAAGCGCGGCGCGCAGCATGGCGTCGACGTCGGCCTCGCTCGTCGCCTCCTCGGGGGGCGGGGCGATCACCACGACGATCTCGCCCTTGACGGTGCGGGCGGCGAAGGTCGCGGCGAGTCCGCCCAGGGGGGCGCGCACGATCTCCTCGAAGGTCTTGGTCAGCTCGCGCGCCACGGCGGCCGGGCGATCGGGGCCGTAGACGGCGAGCGCGTCGGCGAGGGACTCGGCGATGCGATGGGGGCTCTCGTAGAAGATCAGGGTGGCGGGGACGCGGGCCAGTTCCTCGAAGCGGCGCCGGCGGGCCTCGACCTTCGTCGGCGGAAATCCGGCGAAGAGGAAGGCGTCGGACGGCAGACCGCTGGCGACCAGGGCGGCGAGGACGGCGCTGGGACCGGGCACGGGGATGACGCGGTGGCCGGCGGCGATGACGTCGCCGACCAGCTTGAAACCGGGATCGGAGACCAGCGGCGTGCCGGCGTCGGAGACCAGGGCGACGGCGCGCCCCTCGTCGAGGGCGGCGAGGAGGCGGGGGCGGCGTTCGGAGGCGTTGTGGTCGTTGTAGGAGACCAGCGGCGCGCGGATGGCGTAGCGATCGAGCAGGACGCGGGTGACGCGGGTGTCCTCGCAGGCGATCAGATCGGCGGCGGCGAGCGCCTCGAGAGCGCGCAGCGACACGTCGGCGAGGCGGCCGATCGGGGTGGCGACGACGTGGAGGCCGGGCGGCAGACGCGGGGCGACGAGCACGTGGGCGTCGATCGAATAGGTGCGCTCGCCGCCGGGCGAGGCGGGGGAGGCGAGCGCGGTGTCGTCGTCGGTCATCTGCGGTTCCGGGTGAGGGGAGGGAAACGGCGAATCGAGGACGCAGTTTCGTCTCGATCTGCGGATAACCTCGGCGATTGCGAGGGTTGTTTTGACTTCGAGGCTCGACGGGGCCAAAATCCGTCGCAAGCGTGAACATGTCGACGGATGTTCGCACGTCCCGATGAGAGGTGAATGTTCTTGCCGCGCACCCTGTCCCCCTTCGCCGGTCGACGCCGGTTCCTGACGCTCACCCTCGCGGGCACCTTCGCGCTCTCCGGCTGCGCCTCGAACGGCGGTGGCAATCTCGGCGGCGGTTTCGCCGAAGGTACACCGGGCGGACAGCAGCCCGCCAGTGGCGACACGATCGGCACCGGTTCGGTGCGGGTGGCGCTGATCCTGCCGAAGACGGCGGGCGGGCAGTCGGCGACGATCGCAGGCCAGCTGCGCAACGCCGCCGACATGGCGCTCAAGGACTTTCCCGGCGCCGACGTGCAGATCCTGGTCAAGGACGACGCCGGCACCACCGAAGGCGGCCAGAAGGCGGCGAGCGAGGCGATCGCCGAGGGCGCGCAGCTGATCATCGGCCCGCTCAACGCCGTGTCGGCGCGCGGCGTCGCCGGTCCGGCGCGGGCGGCGGGCGTGCCGGTCGTGACCTTCACCACCGACACCTCGGTGGCGGCGCGCGGGGTCAATCTGATCGGCTTCCTGCCCTCGACCGACGTCGAGCGCATCGTCTCCTACGCCGCGACGCAGAACCGCAAGTCGATGGCCGCGGTCGTTCCCGACGACGCCTACGGGCTCGTCGTCGAGGCGGCGCTGCGCGAGAGCGCGGCACGCAACGGCGTGCGGGTGATGGGCGTGGAGCGCTACAAGGGCGATCCGGCCGACATGCAGGCCAAGGCGGCCACCGTGGCCAAGTTCGGGGCGCAGATCGATTCGGTGTTCGTGCCGGACGCGGGCGGCAACGCCGCGCAGGTGATCCAGGCGATGATCTCGGCCGGGCTCGACAAGAGCCGGGTGCGCTTCCTCGGCTCGGGCCGGTGGAACGATCCGGCGAGCCTCGCCTCGCCCGCTCTGGCGGGCGGCTGGTTCCCGGCGACCGATCCGACCGGGGCCGACGGTTTCCGCTCGCGCTACCGCGCCGCCTACGGCGAACCGGGGCCGCTGGCCATTCTCGGTTACGAGGCGGTGTTCCTCGCCGCCGGTCTCGTTCGCAACGCCGGCACCAAGCCGTTCCGCGACGACGTTCTCCTGTCGCGCAACGGCTTCCTCGGCGTCACGGGCCTGTTCCGCTTCCGCCCCGACGGCACCTCGGAGCGCGGTCTGGCGATCCTGGAAGTGGGCGCCGGCTCGGCCAAGGTGATCTCGCCCGCGCCGAAGCAGTTCCCGGCGGGGACGTGAGGCGAAAGCCTTCTCATCGTCGACGAAACGAGCGAGGCCCGGAGCGATCCGGGCCTTTCGCGTTGCGGACGCGGTCACACGGTTTTCTCGGATGCCGGGGGTGGCCGTTCGGTTCGGTGACTGCCGTGGCTACGATGGCGTCACGCGGAACGCGCTCTTCCTTCTCCCCTTGCGGGAGAAGGTGGCCCGAAGGGCCGGATGAGGGGTTGGGAGCATCCACACGGAATTGATTCAGCCCTTGAATTCCCCGTGCGCCTTCGGCGCGCCCCCTCATCCGCCCTTCGGGCACCTTCTCCCACGAGGGGAGAAGGGAGGGAGCAATCTGCGATTTTCCCCGAATCTCGCGCG
>JBEOKB010000055.1:0-8103 GCA_040275425.1 Siculibacillus sp.
TGCCGATGGTGCTCTCGATCGCCGCGAGGCGGGCATTGCGGACGGTGGTGGAGAACTGGAAGGCCATGGATGGGTCACCCTTGGTAGTCGAGGCCGACGAGGTTGCCGTGAACGGCCCCGCCGACCAGATCGAAGACGAGACAATCGAGCGCGCCGCCCGAGACGGAGAGGTCGGGAGGGCCATCGGACCAAAGGACCGCGCCGATCGGCAGCATGAGCCGTCGCCCTCCCGTCTCATCCTGGCGCACGTAGAGCGTCACCCGTTGAGACAGCCCTGCCGCAGGTCCACCGACCATCTGGAGATCGTCGAGATCCGCCGTGAGGGTTGCGTTGAAGGTGTTGGCCCGGTCCACCGGGAGCGTCAGCGTCCCTCCGATCTGCGCGATTTCGAGCGCGGGCGTCCTGACCGAGCGAGATGCGTCGCGCCCCGGAGCGAGAATGTCCACGCGTCCACCGGTGGCGACGATCGATGCGCGAGCCGACCCGGCAGCGACCACGGCCACCACGCCACCTCCTGCGGAGATCACCGATGACGGCGACGACGCAAGGGCGATGGCGGAAACCGAACCGGCGACCGTGAGGGTCATCGTGTCACCCCACGTCGGACCGTCAGCACGAGTGGGCGGGGGCATAGGTTGCGGACCACCCCGTCCGCCTCTGCGACCAGATCGGTGACATAGGTGCCGCCGAGCTGCTCCATACGAAGCGAGGGCACCGCCCAGGAGAGAGTGCCGTCGGCCCCCCCCGCGATCAGAAACCCGTTGTCGGTCGAAAGCGTGAGTTTGCGATTGGCGCTCCCCGCCTCCTCTCGGACGTCCGAGCGGAAGCTGATCCCGGACAGGTCGAGCGGGTTGCCCTCTTCGGTCAAGAACCGAATGGTCTCTCGCCAATCACCGTTCGAGGACGCCTCGAAGGAGCCCGAGATCAACGGGAGGAGCATAATCGCCGTCATCGCTCACTCCCACGTAATGGCGTCGATCGCCTCGCCGGAGGTCGCCGCGTCGACCTGAGCCAGCAGACTGTCGAGGTGGGTCTGCGCCCACACTCGGTGAGCCGTGAAGTCGGCGAGCACGCCGGCGATCTGGCCCGGGTCATGAGGCGCGAGCGCCCATGCATCGTCGCTGGCGCACCACAGCGGCCCGCCGCCGGTGGCCAGGGCCATGTTGCGCTGCGACGCCTCGTCGGAGGGATAGAAGTGGATTGCCCCGAGAGCCGCCGACTGAAAGCCGCGCGTGATCGCCGCCGCGCAGGCCTGCCGCAGCGAGATCCCGGCGATGCGCCGCCGCTCGTCGAGTCCGCGGACGTCGACCGGCGGCACCCAGGCCCCGGCTTCGAAGGTCCACCCGATGTCGACCGTCGCCGGCAGTCCGGTCACCGCATCGAACGAGGCTGCGTCCGCATTTTCGCCGAACACGATCTTGTTGGTCACCACCGATCCGTCGACCTGCGGGAAAGGAGAGAGCACGAAGCCGATCTGCTGCATCACTTGAACTCCCAGATGAGCACGAGGCCCCCGCCGCCGTTACCGCCGGCCAGGGCTCCGCCCGTGTTGTTGTTGCCGTTTGCGCCGCCGCCACCGGCGCCGTGGGTCTCGCCGTCGATACCGGCAGCCGGGGCCACGTGTTGCGCAGGCGCACCGGGGCCGAAGAAGTTGCCGCCGGCCGCTCCACCCTGCATCGCGCCGTAGTTCGACGTTCCGCGCGTCGCGCGGAGGCTGATGCCGCCCGAGCCGCCGGTGCCGGCGGCTCCCCCCGTCGATCCGTTGCCGGACGAAAGTCCGCCCGACCCACCGTTGGCGGTGCAGACGCCGCCGCCGATCGAGCTCGACCCGCCAGCGCCGCCGTTGCCGTTGGCGACGCCCGTGCCGCCGGCGCCGATCGTGATCGCGTGCGTGGCGCTCGGCGCGAACCGCACGAGGCGCACCTCGCCGCCACCGCCACCGCCCGCCATGACGTTGTTCGAGCCAGCGGGGCACCCACCGCCGGCGCCGCCTCCGCCGACGACATAGGCGACGGCCACCGTGACCCCGGCCGAGCGGGTGTACGTTCCGGAGGCCGCGAAGGGCTGCAGGCCGGGCACCGTCCCGGCGGTGATGAAGTTTTCGATCGCCGTGGTCAGCCCGCCTTGGGTGACGTACCCGGTCAGATCGACTTCGGAGGTCGCGGTCGCGATCATCTCGCCGATCGCGTCGCGGAGCTGGTGCCAGACGCCGCTCTGCGGCACGATATCGGCGCCTTCGATCACCGCCAGGATCTCCTCCTGCACGGCGTTGAACCAGGCGGCGGCCAGCTCGGTCCCCGCGACCCCTGCCGCCTTGTTCTGCGATCGGAACCCCCGCCGCTCGCCGCCGATGTCGACCGTATTGGCCCCGTTGATGCGATCCATGATCAAGCTCCCGAGTAGTCGAAGACGGGCACGGTGTGCGCCGGTGCATGGCGCCGGATCAGGCACTCGATCGGGGACAAGCCGATCTCGCCGAGGTAGTCGCCGCAGACCTGGTCGCCGCAGATCGGCGCCCGCTCCCACGTCGGCCCGAGACCGATCGTCCAGACGAACTGCTCGGGCGTCTCCACCAGCGCCTGCTCGCCCAGCTCGTCGCCACAGACGAGCGGCCGAAACTCGGTGATCGTGATCTCCACGCCGAACTGTCGCGCCAGCGCGACGAACCACGCGCGGCTCGCGCCGCCGGACCAGGTCCACCGCCGCGCCGCCTCCACCCGCCGCTGACCGATCGACCCGCTCGCATCACCCGACCCGCACGGGTCCGGTCCCAGCACGCGTTCGAAGGCGTCGAGAAGCCGGGTCGATCGACCGGGATCGATCTCGTCCATCAGATCGTCGACCAGGGCCTCCACGCGGGCGATCGCCGCCGCGAGCACGGTGACGACGGCGACCAGCACGCTGCCGCGCCGCCGCGTCCACGCCCAGCCGATCGGCATCAGCCCGAGCAGATCCTCGAGGACGGCGGCGACCGACCGGCTCATGACGCCTCCGTGATCTGCAGGTTGCGCAGGGCGGCGAACGAGGTCGAGCCGAGCGCGATGGTTTCGGGCGCGGGGGAGACCAGCCGGTGCCAATCCTCGCCGGCCGCTCGCGACAGGCGCTCCCGCAGCCGCGAGAGGTGCAGCGGGCCGGCGATGCGATTGTCGTCGGAGCGGAACCACGCCAGCGTCGCCGCCTCGATCGACCGCTCCACCGCGAGAGACCACGGGAAGATCTCGATCGTGACGTCGACCCAGGAGATCGTCGCCGCGACGACGACGACCGTCGCCGTCACCGGGCGCACGCCGTCCAGATGGGCCTGCAGCGCCCCGACCTCGACGTCGGTCGGAGCCCGCAGTTCCCCGTTCTCGTCGGCCATCGCGAACACCACGCCGACCGATCCGGCGCCGATCCACGACCGATGCACCGTGACCCGCGCCACACCCCAGTCGAGCGCCCACCTCTCGTAGTCGAAGTCGGCTCCGCCGTGGGGAGGTCGACGGATGCGCGCGATCACGCGGCCGCGCCACGAGGTCGCCGGTTCGAGGTCCTCCCCGCCGGCGATGGCCGTCGCGACCGTCGCCACCTGGACCGCCGCCCCCACGATCGGAGCCTCCAAGGCCAGCTCCGCGCCGACGGCCCGATTGCCCCCGGCGCCGGCAGAGATCGCCTCGACCGGGACGGCGAGCGACCCCGCGTCCGGGATCACTGCGGTGGAGGTGGTGCGCCAGCGCGAGCCCGAGAGCGTGAGCCCCGTGTCGGCCGGGATCACCACGCCCTCGGCCCCGACGAAAATGACGGTGCCGACCGCCCGCCGCGCCGGACGCCGGTCGATGCCCCAGATCCGAGCGTGGACGGCGAGCCACGCCTCCGAACAGCGATCGACGAAGAACTGGTCGAGCACCCACGCGAAGAAGAGATAGACCGGATAGAGCGCGAGACCGATGACGACGGCGACGACGCGGAACACCGACCGCTCCGACCGCGCGTCGATACGCCGTTCGGTCCCGTCGGGCGCGACCCTCAGCCCCTCCTCGAGGTCGGTCGACGCCTGGTCGGCGATGTCCGTCGGGGTCGGGATGTCCCAGCTCATGTGAGCGCCCGCCTGAGCACGACCGACCGCCCGTCGAGATAGGCGCGGATCTGGAGCAGGCCGGCCCGCGCCCAGCTCACGTCGATTTCCGGGGTGATGTCGAAGTCACGGCGCGCCCACGCCAGCGCTTCGCGCGCGTAGGCGTCGGCGCGTCGCCGCGTCGCCTCGTCGTCGTGCTCGCGACAGAGCTGCCAGAGCCGCGAGCCGATGCGCCGACCCGCCCGCGACAGGCAGTCGCCGACCCACCCGCGCCGAGCCGTCCAGGAGGGGGGAGAGGTGAGCGGACCCACACCATCGGGCAGGCGATCATCGGGGAGAGCCCGGCGATCCGTCCCGAGCGACACCAGCATCGGCGTCGCCGGCGTCGCGTCGAGAGCGAGATCGCCGTCGACGATCTCGAGGTCGCAGGTGAACCCGCGCCCGTCGAACGTCAGCTTGAGGTCGGATGTCGGAAAGAGAGCCATGCGACCAGGGATCGCACGTGGATCGAGGGGCGAGCATGCCCGCGCCCACGGGCACCGGTCAGCGAGAGGGAGCGGCGGGATCTCCGCCGGGAGGGGCCGCCTGCGTGACGGTCCCACCGACCGTCATCGACCCGGCGACGTGGACGTCACCCATCAGCCAGATCTTGCCCTCGACCCGCACGGCGGGGGCCTTGACCGACACCGCCCCGCTGCTCTCGATCTCGGTGGTCTTGCCGGAGAGGTAGACCTTGGAGGAGGACAAAACCTCGACCGAGCCGTCGGCTCGACATAGCACGCGCTGGCCGGCCGATCCATAGAGCACGCTTTCGCCGGGCTTCAGGCCGCCCATGCGCGCGGACGGCGCCGCCACCGGCAGTCCGACCAGGTCGCCCTGATCTCCCCCGACTGAGAGCACGACCATCACCGATCCGGGTGGGGCCATCGACCCCATCCCATAGGGCTGCAGGATCTCCACGTCCGACCGCGCCTCGGAATTGAGCACCGTGACGGACGCCGTCTGCGCCGCGCCGGCGTCCGAGATCCGGCGCGGCTTGGCGCGCCTGACCAGCCCGCGCAGCCGCCCCTCCAGCTCATCCCAGGTGACGTACCGCATCACAGAGGCTCCGCCGTCTTGTCGAGGTCGGTGGACGTGTGGCGCTTGCCTTTTCGGCCCTTGCCCTTGCCCCCCTTGCCGCCGCCTTCCTCGTCGCCCTCGGGGAGCAGATCATAGGCTTCACGACCACAGACGCGCATCTCGCATCGCGTCCCCTCGGCGTCGTAGACGTAGTTGACCCCGGCGATCAGCAGATCCTTGTCGATCCGTTGATAGGCGTCCGCGACCGGGACCATCTCGTTCGGCCGCCACAGCACGCCGTTCGCGCGCCAATTCGGCAGCGTGTAGCCGCAGCTCTCGGCCTTGCCCCGCGCGGTGGAGACCCACCACTTCGCCTCGGTGTCGGCATCCTTCAGCTCCCCCTTGGCCCGCGCCGTCTTCACCGCCGGGCGCCACAGCGGCACCTCGTCGTCCCAGGCCACCCCCATGATCGAGGTCGCGCGGCTCTCGACGCCCGTCGCCTCGTCCGCGTCGGCCGACGCTGCCGGCGGAGCGTCGAGCGGCAGCGCGTCCCGATCGAGCGCCGCCTTCTTCGCCCTCTTGCCCCCGGCGTGCTCGCCCTGGCCCTTGACCACGACCGGCGAGAATTGATGGCGACCGTCGAACTGGCCTTGACTGGAGACGACGTTGCCGGGAAAGCGGATGTCGCCGGGCGTGCGGCCCTTGCCCGATCGCGTGATGATCAGGCATCCGATGCCGTCGGAGACGAACAGCACCGCCCGCTTGCGCTGGTACTTCTCCAGCACGCTCATCACCGTCTCGCCCGTGTCGATCGAGACCTTGTCGATCGGATCTCCGGTGTCGACCTCCGCCCGGACCGTGATCCCGAACGGCTCGCACAGTTTGGCGGCGAGCGCCTCGAGCCTGATCTTGCGGTACTCGACCGGGCCGAACGGCGCGGCGGCGCAGTCGACCGCCGGGCCGACCTTGTCGCGGCCGGTGACCCGCACGCCGACCGTCCCGGCGCCGATCGACGGGGCGACGACGTCGATGTAGCCGACGAGCACCGCTTCATCGTCGAGCAGGATCTGCACCGCCTGGAATTTGGCGAACGGGATGCCGCCGCCGTGCAGACCGGCGGGCAGGGCCGTCGACGTGCGACCGAGATCGTCGAGTTCGAGATCGAACGACCCGGCGATCTCGCCGAGGTCGCGCGTGATCGTCACGGACGTCCAGGCATCGTACCGCGCCCCGTCGACGACGAGGGTGACGCGGCGGGTCGGGATCGAGGTGGGCATCATCGCGGCAGCACCTCGATCGGGTCGACGTCGACGATCGACGGGTGAGACAGTCGATTGCGCTTCACGATGTCTTCGAAGCCGGTTTGAACCGCGCTCGGATCGTCGCCGAACAGGTGGTGAGCGATCACCCAGGCCGACACGCGCGTCGGCGGTGTCACCGTCATGACCGACGGCAGCCGACCGATGACGTCGTCGAGGTCCTGGTGGATCGCGCGACGGAGAGAGGCGAGCGCCCGCCACGCGCCGCGTCGGACCGAGGAGGTCGACGCGGAGGCGGTCGTGCTGCCGATCACCGCGTCCGAGACGGAGGCGACGGCGGCAGACACCAGAGCCCGCGCGGTGAGCGCCTGCTGACGGCTTTCCCAGTCGACGGCGGCGAGAGGGGCCGTCGCGGCGGTGATCGCGGCGATCGCCGTCGACACGCGCACCAGGCTCTCGCCCTCGCCCCCGGCCGCACGGCTGGCCTCGGCCTGCGTCTCCGCGACGCCGAGCAGAGCGGAGACCGCCGACCACGGCTCGATCGCCGCCTCGGCGGCGCGGCCGAGAGGACCCACACCGATCGCCGGCGACGCCGGCGGTACACCGGCGCCGCCGATCGTGCCGACGAGGTCGGCGACCCAGCCGCTCAAGCCGGAGGCATCGGCGATCCCGTCGACCAGAAGCGACAGCCCGGATTCGGCGATCGCCGTGGTCAAAGCCCCACCGGCGATCGAGCCGGCGACGTCGGCGATCACGTCGTCGAGCAGCCCCCCGACCACGTCGTCGATCGACGGCAGCCCGTCGGCCGCCAGCGCGAGCAGGTCGCCGACGAGACCGTCGACGAGGCCGACGGCCGCGCCGATCGCGGCGAGCGTGGTCGGACCGACGGCAGGTCCTCCCGACCAGCGCTCGAAGCTCAAGCTGACCTGTACCGTGCGCAGAGCGTCCGACCGGAACCGGATCTCGGCCGGATCCTTGAGCACGACGAGCATTTCGCCGAGCCACGGATGGACGAGCGTGCCGGGCCCCGGCTGCTCGCACACCGCCTGCATCGCCCGCGCCTGGTCGACGACGTCGTCGCCGACCAGCAGCCCGGTGACGCGGATCGGCCCGGTGTACAAGCCGAGGTCTTCGTGCAGCGTGACGTCGGTCCCGGGCAGGTCGATCGAAACGATGCGTCGTCCCGCCGGCGACGACACGTCGGGGACGTGCATCTGCACGCCGCGCCACGATCCGATCAGGCATCCGGGAAAGGGCGTCAGGCGATCGGCCATCGCTCACGGCCTCCCCACGGTCGGACCGCGATCGGCGACCGGGGCGGCGCCCGTCGTCTTGGTCGACGACGACACCACCTGCCCCGGCCCGTCGACCTTGACGGTGACGGAGGTCGACACTTCGACCTTCTGGGGCGGAGGAGGTGCGACGGCCGCGCCTACCTTCGCCTCTCCGGCGCCGATACGTCCCCGCAGGTCCGCAGCCTTCGCCTCGTGCGGCGCCAGGAGCGCCGGCAGCATGTCGGGCACGCGGGACTTCTCGCGCAGACGGGCCATGGTCGCCTCGACCTCCGCGAGCTGCCCCTTCAGATCGGTCAAATCGTCCGCGGACTTCGGCGTCCAATGCTTGCCTCCGGCCGCGTCGCCGATCGCGCCGAGCCCCTTGAGCAGCTCATGCGCGCCGAGCGCGCCCAAGGCGACGAGCCCGACGGTGCCTCCGGCCCGCGCCGCCGCCGCG
>JBEOKB010000056.1:0-11743 GCA_040275425.1 Siculibacillus sp.
TCGGAGCCCGCATGCCACATGAGGCGATGACCGGCGGACGGACGATGGACCTCGATCATCGGATGCCCATGGGTGTGGAAGCCCTCGACCAGGACGAGATCGACGGGGGTCATCCGACGGATCAGATCCTCGAGCGACGGTTCCTCCTCGCGGATCTCGTGGAGGAGCGCCCAGCGATCGCCGGAGACGACCATGACCTCCGAGGCGCCCGCCTCGCGATGACGATGCGAGTCCTTGCCGGGGCGGTCGATGTCGAAGCCATGATGGGCGTGTTTGAGGGTCGATACGGTTAGGCCGCGGGCGCGCAATTCGGGGAGCAGGCGCACCAGGAGTGTCGTCTTCCCCGAACCGCTCCGCCCGGCCAATCCGAAGATCTTCATCACAATACTCCCCAGGAGCATCTCGTTATCGGCGACTCGCCGCTTCGATCGAAGGGGTCGGCCCTACCGGCGTCCGCACCGTTTGGAAGTGGTGGACGGCGTCAACGCCGCCCGGATCATCTGGATGTGGGGGACGGCGTCACCGCCGTCCCCCGGGGGGCGCCGGACGTCAGGGCGTCGCGTCCTTGGCGGCCTTCATCAAGAAGTCGGTCACGAGCTTACGTTCACCGTCGTCCAGACCGGCGCGCGGGAACATGCTCTCGGTGATGCCCTTCCACTGCAGTTTGGTGTACTGCGCCGGATCACGCGGACCGTGGCAGACGGTGCAGCGCTGGTAGAACATCTTCTCGCCCGGCGACATGGTGGCCTGTTGCTTCTCGATCAGGGCGGCCAGGCGCTCGACCCCGAGGCTCGCCGTGGCGATCTTCGGCAGCGCAGAAGCCGTCTCGATCGCCGGCGGCTCGTAGGCGCGGTTCGGGCCTTCCGGATCGGTGCACTTGCGCAGCGTGGCGACGCAGGTGTTGGCGATCGTCGCCTGGCTGAGCCCGCTCGACCGCCGGCTCGAGGTGATGAAGTTGATCAGACCGCTGTTGCAGCGACCCTTGCTGTCGAGCTGCGGCCAGCCGCCTTCGTAGATGCTCGCCACGCCCGGCATGATGTCTTCCGAGACCACCGCTCCGGCGATGATCGTGCCGCGCTCGTTCGAAAGCTCGACGAGATCGCCGTCGGCGATGCCGCGCTTCTTGGCGTCCTCGGCGTTGATGCGCACCGGTTCACGCCCCTGCACCATGTAGAGATCGCGCAGCCGCTCGGAGTTGGCCATCTGCGAATGGACGCGGAACCAAGGATGCGGGCTGACGACATGGACCTGCCCCTCCTTGGCGTTGCCGAGCCATTCCGCCGGTTCGAGGAACATCGGCATCGGCGGGCAATCGTCGAGTTTCATATCGGCGACGGCCTGACACCACATCTCGATCTTGCCGGACTTGGTGTGCAGCGGCGTCTTGACCGGATCCTTGCGGAAGTCGCCGTGGCGCACCCACTTGCGTGCCTCCTTCGGCATGTCGAAGACGACATAGCCCCGCTTCCAGAACGTCTCGAACGGCACCTTGGATCCGGCCCGCTCGTAGGCGAACTGGATGTGCTCCATCACCGTCTTGCCCTCGGTGAACTGGATCTCGAGGCCGAAGATCTCCGACAGGCGGCGGAAGATCTCGAAGTCGTCGAGGCTCTCGCCGAGCGGTTCGATGATCTTCTTCATCGCGTAGATGCGGTCCATCGAGTAGGTGCCGCCCGACGAGATGTCGTCACGCTCCACGGTGCTCGTCGCCGGCAACACGATGTCCGCCCAGCGGGTCGACGCCGTCCACCACACGTCCTGGCAGACCACGGTGTCGACCGCCTTCAGCGCGCCGATCAGCTCGTTCGTGTTCTGTTGATGGGACATGAAGTTGTTGCCGGAATTGTAGATCATCCGGACCTTCGGGAAGGTTTTCACCGAACCGTTGTGGGTGAAGGTCTTGCCGGGATTGAGCAGCATCTCGGAGATGCGCGAGGCCGGGCAGATCGCCTTGACCAGATTGCGGCCCTGCGGCATGCCGGCCGGCCCGGCATTCCCCGACTGGGGCATGCCGCCCGAGCCGTAGTGCCAGGAGAAGCCGACGCCCTGCCCGGGTAGACCGATCTTGCCAGTCAATGCGGCGAAGTTGATGATCGCCCAATGGGTCATCTCGCCGTGATGGGCGCGTTGCAGCGACCAGGCACCTGCGATCTCGGTGCGCTTCGTCGCCATCAGATCGGCGAGTTCGACGATCTTGGCTTCCGGGATACCGGTGATCTTCGAGGCCCAGGCGGGGGTCTTGGCCGGCGTGCCGTCCTTACCCATGACGTGCGCCATGAACTTGTCGGACCCGACGGTGTGGCTCTTCAGGAAGGCCTTGTCGGTCTTGCCGCTCTCGATCACCCGGTGGCTCATCGCCAGGAACAGGGCGACGTCGGTGTTGGGGACGATCTTCACCCACTCCGAGCCGAGGACCTGATCCGACCCGGTCTTCTGCGGGTTGATCGAGACGAACTTGACGCCGGCGTCGCGGATGTCCTCCCAGTGCTGGAACATCTGGTGGTCGGCGACGGTGTACTCGATGCGGTTGTTTTTCACCGGGTCGGCGCCGACCAGGACGAAGACCTCGGTGTGGTCGCGGATCTGCTCCCACGAGGTCTGGGCCGAATAGACCTCCATGTCGCCGATGACGTAGGGCAGGATGATCTGCGAAGCACCGCCGGAATAGTCGCCGACCGTGTTGGTGCAGCCGCCGAAGAGATTGAAGAAGCGGCCCTGCAGCACGTTCGGCCGCATGATGCCGGCATGCGCCCAGCCGCCGTAGGAAGTCGAGAAGATCGCCTCGTTGCCGTGCTCGGCGACGGTGTCGAGGATCGCCTTGGCGGTGAGCTTCAGCGCAGTGTCCCAGTCGACGCGAACATAGGGCTCCTTGCCGCGCAATTCGACCTTGCGGTCGGCCTTGTCCCAGTTCTCCAGATAGGATTTGCGCACCATCGGGTAGAGGACCCGGGTCTTGTCGTAGGTGCGGTCGACCATGCCGAAATAGAGCATCTCGGTCGGCCGTGCGTCGAGTTCGGTCAATGCCGAGACGCCGACGAACTTGCCGTCCTTCACGATCGCTTCGAACGGGCCGTAGTGGCTGCCGTGGAAGAAGCGACGCGTATGTGAATTAGGGTCGACGGATGCGAGGGCGGAAGAGCCGAGGAACCTGGCTGCGAGAACCGCGCCGAAACCTCCCTTGATCAAAGTCCGCCGGTTCAGGGTGTCGTGGGCCATGTTCGTCTCCTGCTCTGGATCCATCCACGCGCCGGAGGCTAGAAACCACGTGTGAATACGTCCCGTGACGAACACGAACGGGCTGTGCAATGATGTGAAAGAATGTGAAAGAGGTCCGCACCATGCTGCGACCGACGACCAGACCGGCCCACATCGTCGTCATCGAGGACGATCCCGTCACCCGGGCGCGCCTCGTCGCCTATCTCAGACAACAGCATCATCGCGTCAGTGAGGCCGAGAACGCCGCCCGCGCCGCCGACCTCCTCGCCCGCGATCCGGCGGAACTGCTGATCGTCGACATCAACCTCGAGGGCAAGGACGGGCTCGAGATCACCCGCGAGCAGCGCGCCGTCTCCGATGTCGGCATCATCCTGCTCACAGCCCGCACCGACCACGTCGACCGCATCGTCGGCCTCGAGCTCGGCGCCGACGACTACATCACCAAGCCCTTCGATCCGCGCGAGCTGATCGCACGGGTGAAGAACCTGTTGCGGCGGGTGGCGGAGGGACGGGCGGCGCGGATCGTCCCCGAGCAGGTCGTCCATTTCGGCGGGTGCAGCCTCGACGTCTCGGCGCGACGCTTCTTCGCCGCCGACGGAGCCGAGATCGCGTTGACCAAGGCGGAGTTCGACCTCCTCAAGGCCTTCGCCGCCGCACCCGGCATCGTTCTCTCTCGCGACCGGCTGATGCAGGCGACGACCCACCGCGACCTCACTGCGGAGGATCGGACCATCGACGTGTTGGTCGGCCGATTGCGCCGCAAGCTGGCTGCTCTCCCGGCGCGTCCGGCGACGATCACCACCGTCCACGGCGAGGGCTATCTCTTCACTCCAGAGCGGACGTGATCCCGCCGGCCGATGCCGGATCGACGCCGACCCGCCGTGCTGCCGCTGACAAACGTTCGGCCGCCGCGCGTCCGGCGGCCCAGCCGCGATCGAGCGCTTCGACGAGCGTCTCGGCCCCGGCGCAGGAACCGGCGCAGAAGGTCGCCTCGTGGGGCTCGCCGGGCAGGAACACGCCGCGCGCCGCGTCGAAGACCAGCGCGCCGCGCGACTGCGAATGGAGATGGACCGACGGCGTGAAACCGGCCGAATGGAGCAGCGCGTCGCAGGCGATGCGCTCACCCGGAGCGACAGAGCCGTCGGGGCGGATGCGACCGACCCGGACCGCCTCCAGCGCCTTCGATCCGAAGGTGGCGTCGATCACCCGGCCGGTCTCGACCGGGATGCCGGCGGCGCGGGCCTCGGCGGCGACGGCGCCGGGCTCGGCGCGCAGGTCGGCGATCATCTCGACGGCGACACCGGCGGCCTTCAGGTCGATGGCGGCGTGATAGGCGTCGTCGGTGGCGGTGAAGACCACGACCCGCGAGCCGACCGCCACGCCCCAGCGGCGCAGCAGCGTGCGGGCGGCATCGGCGAGCATGATGCCGGGGCGATCGTTGTCGGGGAAGACGAGCGGGCGCTCGATCGAACCGGCGGCGATCACCGCCTGTTTCGCGCGGACCTGCCACGTGCGTTCGCGCGGCAGACGGGGCGCGGGGGCGGCCATCCGGTCGGTGACGCGCTCGAGCAGGCCGACGAAGTTGTGCTGATACCAGCCGAAGGCGGTGGTGCGGGCGAGCACGTGGACGCGCGGATTCGCGGCGAGTTCGCCGACCGTCGCGGCGACCCAGTCGAGCGCCGGGGCGCCGTCGATGCGGGCGTCGGGGTCGGCGAGCAGCGAGCCGCCGAATTCCGCGTTCTCGTCGCAGACGATCACGCGCGCGCCGGAGCGGGCGGCGGCGAGGGCGGCGGCGAGCCCGGCCGGACCACCACCGGCCACCAGCACGTCGCAATGGGCGAAGCGGTTGGCGTAGACGTCGGGGTCGGCTCCGGTCGGGGCCCTGCCGAAGCCGGCGGAGGCGCGAATCAGCGGCTCGTAGACCTTCTTCCAGAAGGACTTCGGCCACATGAAGGTCTTGTAGTAGAAGCCCGAGACGAACAGCGGCGACAGCAGATCGTTGAGGCTCGACACGTCGAGGGCGAGGCTCGGCCAGCGGTTCTGGCTCTCCGCCTTCAGCCCGTCGTAGAGCTCGACGGTGGTGGCGGCGAGATTGGGGGTCGAGCGGGCCGCGTCGCGCACGACCGTCACCAGGGCGTTGGGCTCCTCGGAACCCGCCGTCATCACACCCCGGGGGCGGTGATACTTGAACGAGCGGCCGAACAGGCGGACGCCGCTCGCCAGCAGCGCCGAGGCGAGGGTGTCGCCCTCGAAGCCGCCATGGGCGCGGCCGTCGAAGGTGAAGGCGAGCGGGCGAGTGCGATCGACGCGGCCGCCGGTGGCGACGCGGAACGGTCCGGTCATCGGGCGATCTCCTGCTCGAGGGCGGCGAGGTCGGGCTTCGGCTCGCCGACGCGGTAGGTCGCGACGAAGCGATCGGTCACGGTGTGGCGCACGGCGTTGAAGAAACGGCCGCAGCCGTGGAGGTGGCGCCAGCGCTCGGCCAGCAGGCCACGGGTGTTGTCGCGGACATAGAGGGCCTCGGCGATCTCGGCCTCGCTCGCGCCCTCGGCCGGGCGGGCGACGTGGGCCTCGCCCTTGGCGACGAACTCGATCTCGGGGCGCTCACCGCACCAGGGACACTTGATCAGCAGCATGGGCGGCGCTCCTCAGTGGGCCACGGCGGCGGCGGCGGCCTCGTCGACGAGACGGCCGTGGGCGAAGCGATCGAGCCCGAACGGGGCGGCGATGGGGTGGGGCTCGCCCTTGGCGATGCCGGCGGCGAGGAGATGGCCCGCGCCGGGGGTCGCCTTGAAGCCGCCGGTGCCCCAGCCGCAGTTGACGTAGAGGTTGTCGATCGGGGTCCTGCCCAGGATCGGCGAGCGGTCGGTGGTGTTGTCGACGATGCCGCCCCAGTTGCGCATCATCCGCACGCGCCTGAGATCCGGGAACAACTCGCAGATGGCGTCGAGGGTGTGAGCGGTGATGTGGAGGCCGCCGGTCTGGGAATAGGAGACGTACTGGTCCGTCCCGGCGCCGATGACCAGATCGCCCTTGTCGGACTGGGAGATGTAGGCGTGGACGGTGTTGGACATCACCACGCAGGAGACGATCGGCTTCAGCGGCTCCGACACCAGCGCCTGGAGCGGCGTGCTCTCCAGCGGCAGGCGAATGCCGGCCTTGGCCATCACCACCGAGGTGTTGCCCGCCGCCGAGACGCCGACGCGCGCGGCGCCGATGCGGCCGCGCGTGGTCTCGAGCGCGGTGACGCGGCCGTCGAGGGCGCGTTCGAAACCGGTCACCTCGCAGTTCTGGATGACGTCGACGCCGAGGGCGGAGGCGGCGCGGGCATAACCCCACACCACCGCGTCGTGACGGGCGACGCCGCCGCGCCGCTGCAGCGTGGCGCCGACGACCGGATAGCGCAGATCGGGCGAGATGTTCAGGCCCGGGCAGAAGGCGCGGGCCTCCTCCGGCGTCAGCCATTCGGACGGAATGCCGGCGAGGCGGTTGGCGTGGAGATGGCGCTTGAACGAGCGGACGTCGTGATCGGTGTGGGCGAGCATCATCACGCCGCGCGGGGAGAACATGACGTTGTAGTTCAACGTCTGCGACAGGTTCTCCCACAGTTTCAGCGAATGATCGTAGAGCGCCTCGGAGGGCTCCATCAGGTAGTTGGAGCGCACGATCGTGGTGTTTCGGCCCGAATTGCCGCCGCCGATCCAACCCTTCTCCAGAACCGCGACGTCGCGGATGCCGAATTCGGCGGCGAGATAGTAGGCCGCCGCCAGACCATGGCCGCCACCGCCGACGATCACCACGTCGTAGGCGGGCTTGGGCTCGGGCGAGCGCCACTGCTCGGGCCAGCCGGTGTGGGCGGAAAAGGCGTTCCTCAGAAGCGACAGGAAGGAGAAATGCACGTGGGGAGCCTCCGACCGTTCGATGCGCGGCGCACGCGGAGGCCTCGCCCTCCCCGCGCGTCGAGATGCATATCACGGTCGCCGGCGCGTGAACCGTGATCTGCCGCATGGCCGTCATCGCCGGAACAAGACCCTGCAAGCAGCGATCGGCGTTCACGAAACCGCGTTCGGACTCTCACGTTTGTTTGAATCGCTCCAGACCGAGCGGCGTTGCACATTGTCCGTGCAATTACGGATTCATGCAGCATTCGTTCGGAGAGGTCTTCGAGCGTGCCGCCAAACGGGGGAAAATCACCATGCGCCTGTCGACCAAGCTCGTCACCGCCGCACTCGTCACCACCGCGCTCGGTCTGTCGACCGCCTTCGCCGCGGATCCGATCGAAACCCGCAAGGCGACCATGAAGGCGATCGGCGGCGCGTTCGGCGGCGTCATGGTCAAGATGGTCAAGGGCGAGATCCCCTACGACGCCAAGGCGGCCAAGGACGCCTACGACACGATGGTGGCCAAGGCCAAGACGATCGATATCGCCGCGATGTTCCCCAAGGGCTCGGAGACCGGCGGCGAGACCACCGCCTCGCCGAAGATCTGGGAGGATCCGGCCGGGTTCAAGGTGGCGATGGCCAAGATGGCCGACACGCTGCCGGGTCAGGCCGACAACGTCGGCAAGGGCCTCGACGGGCTCAAGGCGGCGGTCGGCGAGATCGGCAAGACCTGCAAGGGCTGCCACGACACCTACCGCGTCGAGAAGAAGTGATCGACCACGGCGATACCGGGACGGGCGCTCGGCGCCGCCCGGCGCGCACGCGTCACGAGGCCGCGCCGTCCGGCGCGGTCTCGGCCACGATCCAGGCGGCATAGGCGGCGGCGGCGCTCAGCGTGTCGACCACCAGAACCGCCGGCACCTCGTAGGGATGGATCTCGACGATCGCCGCGGTCAGGGCCTCGGCGAGACCCGAGCGGGTCTTGAGCAGGAGGCCGACCTCGGTCGCGCTCTCCACCCTGCCCTGCCAGCGATAGACCGAACGCAGATCGGGCAGCATCACCGCGCAGGCGGCGAGGCGACGCTCGACCAGGGCTCCGGACGCCGCTTCCGCCGCCGCCGTGTCGGGCCAGGTGGTCCACACCAGAATCGGCCGTTCGTCGCTTTCGGTCTCGTTCGTCATCTGCGTCTCTCCGTCACCCCGACTCTCGGCGCGTTGACCGCGCCGCCCGGATCATGGGATCAAAGGTCGGGCGCTTCCGCAAACGTGAAGTCTCTGACGAACGACAAGGATCGGACGGAGCGCCGGGAGGACGTTCGACCATGACCCAATCGAACCCGAACGCCGAGCGGCGGGTCGAGAACGTGGCCTTCGTCGCCTCGGCGAGCGAGGAGGCGGAAGCGGCCAAGCGGCGGCTGTCGCACATGTACGGATCGAGCCCGCCGGAGATGGCCGACGTGATCGTCGCGCTCGGCGGCGACGGCTTCATGCTGACCGCGCTGCACCGCTTCATGAACACCGGAAAGCCGATCTACGGCATGCATCGCGGCACCGTCGGCTTCCTGATGAACGAGTTCCGGCTCGACGATCTGATGGAGCGACTGGCGCGGGCGGAAGTGACGCGAATTCGGCCGTTGCTGATGACCACGACCGGCAAGGGCGGCGTCACCGGCGAGGCGCGGGCGTTCAACGAGGTGTCGCTGTGGCGGCAGACCTATCAGGCGGCCAAGCTGCGCATCGAGATCGACGGGCGCGAGCGGATGGACGAACTGGTGTGCGACGGGCTGATCGTCGCCACGCCGGCCGGATCGACCGCCTACAATCTCTCCGCTCACGGACCGATCATCCCGCTCGGCGCGCCGTTGATGGCGCTGACGCCGATCAGCCCGTTCCGGCCGCGACGCTGGCGCGGGGCGCTGGTGCCCGAGCGCGCGGAGATCGTGGTGGAGGCGCGCGACACGACCAAGCGGCCGGTGGGCGCGGCGGCGGACCACACCGAGATCCGCGACGTGACCCGCGTGGTGGTGCGCCAGGACACCGCCTCGGAGAGCCTGTTGATGTTCGACGGCGAGCACAGCTGGGAAGAGCGCATCCTCGCGGAACAGTTTCAGTACTGAAAACTCCGGGAAATCGGCGTTCCCGCCCGATCGCGCAAACCGTTCCTTAAGAGGATGGGCGGGAGGATCGACGGTCGAACGACCGCGAAGGGCGGAGCGCGCCGGGTCTCGGCGCCGATCGCCGAACCTTCGTCTCCGGAGTGTGACATGGCCAGAAAAGCCGCGAACGCCGCCCCTGACGCCGCCGACGCCGAGATCCTCGGCGCGACCGCCGGATCGTCGTCGGAGGGCGACGGCGAGCTCGAATTCGAGATCGGGCCGGACGCGGAGTTCATCGAGCCCAAGCGCGACCTGCGGCGCAAGGCCAAGGAGATCAAACTGAAGCCGGGCGAACAGGAGCCAGTCGCCGCCGCCGAGGCGGCGCTGGCGCGGATGGCGTCGAGCTTCGACGGCTGGATGGCCGAGGAGACCCAACGGCTGGCCGAGCTGTGGTCCGAGGCCGATCGGAGCGGCTACGAGGGCGAGGTGCGCGAGGCGTTCCATCGCGCCGCCCACGACATCAAGGGTCAGGCCGCGACGCTGGGCTTCCCGCTCGCCGGACGGATCGCCGCCAGCCTGTGCCGCCTGCTCGACGGGTCGGTCGGGGGGGAACGGATGCCGCACGAGCTGGTGCGCCAGCACGTGCAGTCGGTGCGGGCGATCATCGCCGAACAGGCGCGCGAGGACACCTCCGACGTCGCCCGACTGCTGGCCGAGCGGCTCGACGAAGTGACCACCGACTACCTCGATCAGATCACCGCAGCCTGAGCCTCGCGCTCGGCCGTCGCCTGGACGCCGACAGCGCCTTGCGACCCCGCACGGCGCGGTTCTTCGTTTCCGCCTCCGGGGGCTCGGTGGGAGCGAGAACGGACGGGAGGCGTCGCGCGAGCGCGACGTCCTCTCTCCAATTGCATTCCACACGCAGTCTCAGGCGGCGATGCCGCCGCGCAGTTCGCCGAAGAACGCGCGGCCGAAGTCGACGGCGGCGTCGCGCGGGCCCTCGTCGGGGCGGGGTGTGGCGAAGAGCGGGATCGGCTCGGCGTCGCGGATCCAGTCGGGCGGCAGATCGGCGAGGTCGACGTGGTCGAACAGGCCGATCGGCCCGTCGAGTTCGTCCGGCTCGGCATCGACGGCGACGGTCTCGGTCGGCGCGGCGCTTCGGCCGAGATCGGCGAGGGCGGCGGCGGCGATCGCCGCCTCGAACGCCGAGGTGTCGACCTCCAGGTCCGAAGGCTCGACCGCGAAGACCGGGGCGAAGGGCTCCTCCGCCGCCACCGTCTCGGCGACCGGAGCGGCCTCCTCGTCGAGGTCGCGCGGCACCCGTTCGACCGGCGGGGCGAGATCGATCTCGAAATCGGGCACGGGGCCGCGCGCGCCGGCGACGGCGGCGTCGAGACCGTCGAAGTCGCCGTCCAGCGGAGCGGCGAGCAGACGCCGGGCCTCGGCGGTGCGTTCGGCGACGAGGGCGCGGACGTGGTCGCGCGCGGCGTCGGCGGCGAAGCGACGCAGCAGAGCGAGGAGGTCGTCGCCGTCGCGGCGTTCGAAGGCGCCGTAGCGGGTGAGCACGCGCTCGACCAGACGGCGGGCGAAGCGGGCGCGATCGCCGGCGCGGCCGTCCCAGCCACCGGTCTCGCGCAGCAGCTCGCGATGGATCTCGAGCGCGGCGGAGAAGGCGGGGAAGGCGCGGTCGGGCATGTTCGCCTTGGCGTAGAGGGCGCGGAAGGCACTCTCGCGGCCGTCGGCGACCAGGGCGGCGACGCGGCGGACCGGCACCCCGGCGAGCAGGGCGAGGCTCTCCTCGACGAAGCGCAGATCGCCGATGCAGGCGGCGCGCAGGAGCAGGCGGGTGGTGAGCTGGCCGGTGCGGCGCAGGTGATCGACCAGGACGGTGGTCTCGGCGTCTCCGGCGGCGGCGGCCAGCGCCACGGTGGCGCGGTCCTTGGCGTCGCGGGTGACTGTCTCGGCGCGATCGCCGCGCATCCACTCCTGGACGACGACGAGTTCGCCCATGGCCTCGGCGAGCTTCTCCAGCACGCGGTGACGAATGGTGATGGGGACGTGCGGCCGGGTCATCAGCGCTTCGCGCAGATCGGAGAACTCGCCGAAGCGATCGACCAGCCGCTCGAGCGCGACGATCGGCACGTCGGCGCCGGGATTGGTCAGCAGCGCCAGCGCGGCGGGGCGCTCGGCGGCCTCGGCGAGGGCGATCGACACCGACGGGCCGACGCGGCGACGGCGGGCGACGGCGAGTCGGACGCGGGCGTCGCCCCCGGCGACGGCATCGACCAGTTCGGGATCGATCAGGGCGTCGGAGCGACGGGCGACGATCTCGCCGACGACGGGGTGATCCCACAGCAACCCGAGCAGCAGATGGCGCGGGGCCTCGTCGATGGCGACGAGCGCCTCGGCGAGCGCGCGGCGCACCTCGATCGCCTCGTCCTCCCCGACCAGGGTCAGAGCGGCCTCGAGGCCGTCGCGTTCCTCCTCGGAGGCGGTGCGGGCTGACCAGGCGCGGACGAGCGCATCCACCGCCCTCACCCGCTGTTCGAC
>JBEOKB010000057.1:0-32393 GCA_040275425.1 Siculibacillus sp.
CCGACCCGATGAACGAGGGAATCACGGGTCGGAGAATTATGCAAAGGTCCCGCGAAGGGGAGAAGGAAGACCGGACGCAGCGCCCGCGTACGATCCGAAACCGGTTCGAGGGATCGCCCTCCCCACCCCCTCCCCACGCCCGCGATCCCCTGCTAGAACATATCGAGAATCCATACCCGCGGTCGGCCGCCGCCTCCGAGTCTCGCCATGCGCCCCGACGTCCTCACTCCCCTGTTCGCGAGCGTGAAGGGTCTGCCCGGGGTCGGGCCGAAGACGGCGGCGCATTTCGATCGCCTGCTCGAGGCCGCGCCCGGCACCGGCGCCCGCGTCGTCGATCTGCTGTTCCATCTGCCGACCGGCGTGATCGATCGTCGCCGCACCCCGAAGGTCGGCGAGGCCGCCGACGGCGAGATCGCCACCATCCTCGTCACCGTCGCCGAGCATCGCGCCCCCCCGCGCGGCAGCCGCGCGCCCTACAAGGTGATCGCCTACGACGACACCGGCGATCTGACGCTGGTGTTCTTCTCCCCGCGCGCCGATTGGCTGGCAAAGCTCCTGCCCGAGGGCGAGCGGCGATGGGTCTCCGGTCGGGTCGAGTGGTTCAACCGCGCGCCGCAGATGGTCCATCCCGACTTCGTGGTGAGCGAGGCCGAGTTCGCCGAGCTGCCGCTGATCGAGCCGGTCTACCCCCAGACCGAGGGGCTCTCGTCCAAGACCATCGCCCGCGCCTTGCGCCACGCGCTGGAGCGCCTGCCGCACCTGCCCGAGTGGCAGGACCCCGACTGGCTCGCGAAACGCCGGTTCCCCGATTTCGCCGCCGCCCTCGCCGCCGCCCACCGCCCCGAGGCCCCGCTCGAGGAGGTGGGCGCCGCCGATCCCGCCCGCGCCCGCCTCGCCTACGACGAACTCCTCGCCCAGCAGCTCGCCCTCGCCCTGGTGCGCGCCTCCGCCAAACGCGGCGGCAAGACCCCGCGCCTCGCCACCGGCGCCCTGACCGAGCGCATCCGCGACGCCCTGCCCTACACCCCGACCGCGAGCCAGGAACAGGCGATCGCCGACGTCCGCGCCGACATGGCCTCGTCCGAGCGCATGTTGCGCCTCCTCCAGGGCGACGTCGGCTCCGGCAAGACGCTGGTGGCGATCATGGCGGCGGCGATGGCGGTCGAAGCGGGCGGACAGGCCGCGATCATGGCCCCGACCGACCTCCTCGCCCGCCAGCACGCCCGCTCGCTCGAGCCGCTCGCCGAGGCCGCCGGCATCGAATGGGCGATCCTCACCGGCCGCGAGAAGGGCGCCGCGCGCGAGCGCATCCTGGAACGGCTGGCCTCCGGCGAGGTGAAGATCCTGATCGGCACCCATGCGCTGTTCCAGGGCCCGGTCGAATTCGCCGATCTGGCCCTCGCCGTGGTCGACGAACAGCACCGCTTCGGCGTCCACCAGCGCCTCGCGCTCTCCGCCAAGGGCCGCACCACCGACCTCCTGGTGATGACCGCGACGCCGATCCCGCGCACGCTGATGATGAGCTTCTTCGGCGATCTCGACGTCTCGCGCCTGACCGAGAAGCCGGCCGGGCGCAAACCCGTCGCCACCCGCCTCGCCTCCGCCGACCGCATGGGTGAGATCGTCGAGGGTCTGGCGCGCGCGATCGCGAACGGCGCCAAGGTCTACTGGGTCTCGCCGCTGGTCGAGGAGAACGAGGCGCTCGATCTCGCCGCGGCCGAGGAGCGTTTCGAGGATCTCACCCGCGTCCTCGGGCCGGTCGTCGGCCTCGTCCACGGCCGCATGAAGGCCGAGGACAAGGATCGCGCCATGCGCGCCTTCCAGGAGGGCGACACCCGCCTGCTGGTGGCCACCACCGTGATCGAGGTCGGTGTCGACGTGCCCGACGCCACCATCATGGTGATCGAACACGCCGAGCGCTTCGGCCTCGCCCAGCTCCACCAGCTGCGCGGCCGGGTCGGGCGCGGCTCGGAGGCCTCCTCCTGCCTGTTGGTCTACAAGGGCCCGCTCGGCGAGACCGCCCGCGCCCGTCTCGAGATCATGCGCGCCACCGAGGACGGTTTCCTCATCGCCGAGGAGGACCTGAAGCTGCGCGGCGGCGGCGAGGTGCTCGGCACCAAGCAGTCCGGCCTGCCCGGCTTCCGCCTCGCCCGCCTCGATCTCCACGCCGACCTGCTCGAGACCGCTCGCGACGACGCCCGCCTCGTCCTCGCCCGCGATCCCGGCCTGACCGGCCCGCGCGGCGTCGCGCTGCGCGTGCTCCTCCATCTGTTCGACCAGGATCGCGGCATCCGCCTGCTCGAGGCGGGTTGATCCGCACCCCCGAGGAAGACCCACGATGAGCTCTCGTCACGCCTCCCACGATCGCTCCGCCACCGGCGTCTGCGCCCTGACCGGCGCCCGCCTGCCGCTGCGCGACCTCGTGCCCTTCGACGCCCTCACCCCCGGACTGTCGGCGGCGATCCTCGAGCACCACCCCGATCTGCCGCACGACGCGCTGCTCGCCCGCGCCGAGGTCTCCCGCCGTCGCAATCTCTACATCCGGGAGATGCTGGCCGCCGAGCACGGCGAACTCAACGCCCTCGAGGCGCAGGTCGCCGCCTCGATCGCCAACGCCGACACCATTTCGACCAACGTCGCCACGGCCTTCCTGGAGAAGCGCACCTTCGCCCAGCGTCTGTCCGACGGCATGGCGAGCTTCGTCGGCAGTTGGTCGTTCATCATCGTGTTTCTGCTGGTGCTGATCGCCTGGATGGCCGTCAACGTCGCCCTGATCGGCCGCGCCTTCGATCCCTATCCGTTCATTCTGCTCAATCTGGTGCTGTCGTGCATCGCCGCGATCCAGGCCCCGATCATCATGATGAGCCAGCAGCGCCAGGAGGCGAAGGACCGCCTGCGTTCGGAGAACGACTACCGGGTCAATCTCAAGGCCGAGCTCGAGATCCGCAATCTGCACGAAAAGATGGACCACCTTCTGTCGCATCAGTGGCAGCGGCTCGCCGAGATTCAACAGATGCAGATCGAGATCATGGAGGATCGCGCGCGGGATCGGACGCCGCCGGCGCCTCCCCCCACTCCGGCGTGACGATGCCGCCCGAGATCACCATCTTGGCCGCGTCCTCCACGCTCATGTCGAGGATGCGCACGTCGCCCCTCGGCAGGAACATGACGTAGCCGCCGGTCGGATTGGGCGTGGTCGGGATGAACACCGTCACCCAGTCGTCGAGCCCGACGTCCGGCCGCCCCTCGCTCAGCCGCGCCGCCACCTCGCCGCGCGCGTTGCCCGACACGAACACCAGCGACCAGACCCCCGGCCGTGGCCACTCGATCAGCCCGACCTCGCGGAAGCTCTGATCGCGCGAGGACACGAAGGTCTCGAACAGCTGCTTCAACGTCTTGTAGACCGGCCGCACGAACGGCAGCCGCCCGACCAGATCCTCGCCGTAGGACAAGAGCGTGCGCCCGAGCAGGCTGGCGGTGAGCGCCCCGAGCGCGGTGATGCCGATCAGCGCGACGACCAGCCCGAACCCCGGCACCGCGAACGGCAGATGGCTGTCCGGGTTCCACGCCGCCGGGATCATCGGCTTGACCGTGGCGTCGACCCATTCCAGGAACCCGCGCGCGATGTAGACGGTGATCGCCAGCGGCCCCACCACCACGAGGCCGGTGACGAAGTGGTTGCGCAGCCGCGCGCCCCAACGCGTGAAGATCGGCGTGTCGCCCTGGGTCATGTCGCCTCTCCGCTGCCCCGTCGCCCGGCGGTCGCCCCCCCCCGACGGCGCGGCGCATCGGCGCGAGTGTTCCAGATCCCGGACCGCCCGACCAGCGCAGAACCACCGATCCCCGCGCCCTTTCGCCCGCTCCGCCCCGGACGCGACGATTCCGCTACGCACCCGCGCCGACCGCCCCCGATCACGCGATCGTATCTTGCGACACATTCAAACTTCGATTTTATATCGAACATATTTTGATCTGCCGCAAAGCCGATGAACACGGCTCCGCGCAAGGTCGCGTCAACCCGTCCCGACGGGACGAACCACGATTCCGGAGAGAGCCTCGATGGCCAAGGGTCCCGCCTTCAATAAACCCGCGCCTCCGAAGGATGCGATGGAGGAGAGTTACTACCAGGAGCACATCAAGGTCTATCCGGCCGCGGTGCAGGGCACCATCCGCAAGATCAAGTGGGCGCTGCTCATCGTGATGTTGACGGTCTACTACACCCTGCCGTTCCTGCGCTGGCACCGCGGCGAGGGCCTGCCCGATCAGGCCGTGCTCGCCGACATCGCCGGCCGCCGCTTCTACTTCTTCTTCATCGAGATCTGGCCGCAGGAGGTCTACTACTTCACCGGCATGCTGATCACCGCCGCGCTGACGCTGTTCCTGATGACCTCGGTCGCCGGGCGCGTGTGGTGCGGCTATCTGTGCTGGCAGACGGTGTGGACCGACCTGTTCCTCGGCGTCGAGCGCCTGATCGAAGGCGATCGCCGTGATCGCATCAAGCTCGACGAAGGCCCGAAGAACGCCGTCTTCATCGGCAAGAAGATCCTCAAGTGGATCGCCTGGCTGTTCATCGCCGCCGCCACCGGCGGCGCGTGGATCCTCTACTTCGCCGACGCGCCGACCCTGATCGTCAAGGTCTTCACCGGCCAGGCCCCGTCGATCGCCTACATCTGGATCGGCATCCTGACCTTCACGACCTACTTCTTCGCCGGCTACATGCGCGAGCAGACCTGCATCTACGCCTGCCCGTGGCCGCGCATCCAGGCGGCGCTGACCGACGAATACGCCCTCAACGTCACCTATCTGGTCGATCGCGGCGAGCCGCGCGCCTCGGTCAAGGAGGGCAAGAAGCTGAAGGCCGCCGGCCAGGACGTCGGCGACTGCGTCGACTGCTATCAGTGCGTCGCGGTGTGCCCGACCGGCACCGACATCCGCCTCGGCTCGCAGCTCTCCTGCATTCAGTGCGGCCTGTGCATCGACGCCTGCACCTCGATCATGACGAAGCTCGGTCGCCCGACCGGCCTCGTCGCCTACGACACGCCGATCAACTTCGACCGCCGCAAGGAGGGCCTGCCGCCGATCTACCGCGTCGTCCGCCCGCGCACGATCCTCTACGCGGTGCTGATCTCGACCGTCCTCGGCATCATGGCCTACACCTTCACCAGCCGCGGCTATCTCGGCGTCAACGTGCTGCACGATCGCAACCCGCTCTACGTCGTCAACTCCGACGGCTCGGTGCGCAACGGCTACACCATCCGCCTGCTCAACCGCGTCGGCCACGCCCGCGACATGCTCCTGTCGGTCGAAGGCCTGCCCGAGGGCACGCGCATCGAGGCGGTCGGCATCGAGCAGACCCTGAACGGCAACCCGCTGATCCACGTCGAACCCGACCAGACCCGCGAAGTCCGCGTCGCCGTCGTCGTCCCCGCCGCCGGTCTCAAGGACAAGTCGACCGACGTCGTCTTCCGCACCGTCACCCAGAGCGGCGACAAGGAGACGGCCACCGCCAAGGACTTCTTCAAGGCGCCCTGATCGCGCCTCGGAAGACTCCGCGGAAAATCGAAACGCCGCCCGAGGGTTCGGGCGGCGTTTCGCGTTTCGACGGTGGAGGGGCGGAGAAAACGGGGCGGGACGGCCGCACCCCGCACCCGCTCAGCCCCGATTGCGCATGTGCTGCGCCAGCATCTCGATCTGCGGCAGGATCGCCGCCCTGAGCTCGGGGTCGGCGACGGTGTCGACCAGCGCCCACTTGAAGCACAGCACCCACTCGTGCGCCTCCTGCGGCCCGATCGGCGCCGTCAGATGGCGCGCGCGCAGCATCGGCGCGCCGCGCCGTTCGACGAACAGCTGCGGCCCGCCGAGCCAGCCCGACAGGAACTCGAACAGCTTCTGTTCGCTCTCCTCGAGGCTCGGCGGATGGATCGCCCGGCAGGCGGCCGCCTCCGGCTCCTTTTCCATGATGGCGTAGAAGCGGCGGGTGAAGCGACGCACCCCCTCCTCTCCGCCGATGCGGTCGTAGAGGGTCGGCTTCGGCTCGGCCGGGGATGCCGGTTCGGAAGAGGTCATGGCGGGGGCCTCGTCGGAGGGTCGTTCGCGCGGATGCGCTCCATCGATGCGAACCACGGACGCCGTCCCTTCGCAAGAGCCCGCTTCATCCCGAGGAACGCTTAGAAGGGGTCGCAGTCGTCATTCGCCGTGGGCGAGATAGTGGGCGAGGCTCTCGATCTGCGGCAGAATCTCGGCGCGCACCACCTCGTCGGTGATCGCCTCCGCCGCCGCCTGCCGGAAGCAGTGGAGCCAGCCGTCGCGCTGCGCCGGACCGATCGGCACCAGGAAATGTCGCCGCTTCAGCTTCGGCGCACCGTGGCGCTTGGTGTAGAGATCCGGCCCGCCGAGCCAGCCCGACAGAAATTCGTAGAGCTTCGGCCCGAGATCGGCCGGCGCCACGTGCAGAACCGCCCGCGCCTCCGCCGCCTCCGGCACCGTCTCCATCAGTTCGTGGAACCGCCGCACCAGACGCCGCAGCGCCACCGCGCCGCCCATCCGGTCGTAGAGCGAGGCCGGACCGCGCGATCGGGCCCGAACCTGCGAGGGTCGACGCGGCCGCCCCCCGTCCACCGGCGCGCCCGCCGGCCCGTCGTCGACCTCGACCGCAGCCGCAGCCGCAGCCGACGGACCGCGCCGGCGCGCGCCCGTTCCCAACACCGGGGCGACACCGGGTTCACCGAACGGCGAAGAGGCGAAATCGCGTCCCTGATCGGTATCCATGGCATCGTCTCCGAAAGGCTGCTTTCCACCTTTTATGCCACAAAAAAGATATACGCGCCATAGAACTTCCCCTCACCTCCCGACGGCGCCACGCCGGGCGACCTCGGCGAAGAGACGAAATTTCATCATTTCGGTCAGCTCTTTGACGCTCCGCTCCGGCCGAGGCCGGCCGGGGCGCGATCGCGTGCGGACCGTCCATTGCGACGGGATGACACTGCGGCATTCCGCCTGACCGAGACACGATGCCGCACCCACCCTTCACCGGCCCGTCGCGCGAGGCCGTCTCAGACCTTCGGACGAGCCCGCCCCTTTGCCGCCGATTGCAACGATTCGGTAGCAATTCGAAAAATCCGGGCAAAGGTTTCGTGCGACGCCGACCCTGCCGAACGTGCGAGGCGGGCCGATCTCGATCGAAACCCGCGACGACGGACCGTTCGCCGGATGGGAGTTCCGGCAGCGCTCGATCGATCGGCGGGAGAGGCGGACGCCGAGGAGCGATCCGCCGGGGGGAGCGATGCGCGACGCCCGTGGTCCGTCTGCGGCGAGCATCGAACGCGAGGGAGGAGGACGCCATGTCCAGCTCGATCACCGAAAAGGTCCGAGCCAATCCGAAATTCCACGAGCTCAAGGCCAAGCGTTCGCGCTTCGCCTGGGGGCTCGCCGCTGTCGTTCTGGGGACCTACTACGGCTTCATGATGATCGTGGCCTTCAATCCGACCGTGCTCGCCACCAAGATCGGCGCCGGTTGGACGCTGTCGATCGGCTACCCGATCGTGGCCTTCATCATCGTCGGTGCCTGGCTCTTGACGGGCGTCTACATTCGCCGCGCCAACGGCGAATTCGAAGCACTGACCCTGGACATCGTGAAGGAGGCCAAGAAGTGATGCGCCGCGCCCTTACCGCCGCCGCGCTCCTCGCGGCCTCCGCTCTCCCCGCTCTCGCCGCCGGCATCGAAGGCCAGGTCGACAAGCAGCCGGTGAACGTCATCGCCATCGCGATGTTCGTCGTCTTCATCGTGATGACGCTCGGCATCACCTACTGGGCGTCGAAGCGCACCCGCTCCGCCGCCGACTTCTACACCGCCGGCGGCGGCATCACCGGCATGCAGAACGGCTGGGCGATCGCGGGCGACTACATGTCGGCCGCCACCCTGCTCGGCCTGTCGTCGATGGTCTTCTCCGCCGGTTACGACGGCTTCCTCTATGCGACGGGCTTCTTCATCGGCTGGCCGGTGATCATGTTCCTGCTCGCCGAGCGCCTGCGCAATCTCGGCAAGTTCACCTTCGCCGACATCGCCTCCTACCGCCTGCACAAGGACAAGGTGCGCACCTTCGCCGCCGTCGGCTCGCTGACGGTCGTGTGCTTCTATCTGATCGTGCAGATGGTCGGCGCCGGCCAGCTGATCCAGCTCCTGTTCGGCCTGCCCTACAATTACGCCGTCGTTCTCGTCGGCGTGCTGATGATCGTCTACGTCACCTTCGGCGGCATGGTCGCCACCACCTGGGTGCAGATCATCAAGGCCGGCCTGCTGCTGTTCGGCGGCACGATGCTGCTCGTCCTGTCGATGTTCAAGCTCGGCTTCTCGGTCGAGGGCATCGCCCAGCAGGCCGTCGCCGCCCGTGGCGCCGCCGGCGAGGCCCTGATGGGTCCCGGCAAGCTGCTCGCCGATCCGATCACCGCCGTGTCGCTGTCGCTCGGCATCGTGTTCGGCAACGCCGGCCTGCCGCACATCATGATGCGCTTCTTCACCGTGCCGAACGCCAAGGAGGCCCGCAAGTCGGTCTTCGTGGCGACCGGTCTGATCGGCTTCTTCTTCCTCGTGGTCTGCACCGTCGGTCTCGCCGCCGTGACCATCGTCGGCACCGATCCGCAGTTCTTCGAGGGCGGCAAGATCGGCGGCAAGCTGATCGGCGGCTCCAACATGCCGGTCATGCACCTCGCCAAGGCGCTCGGCGGCGACATCTTCCTCGGCTTCCTCTCGGCCGTCGCCTTCGCCACCATCCTCGCGGTGGTCGCGGGTCTGGCGCTGGCGGGTGCCTCGGCGATCGCCCACGACCTCTACGCCGGTGTCTTCGCCAAGGGCACCGCGACCGAGGCCGCCGAAATGCGCGTCTCCAAGATGGCCACCGTCGCCATCGGCGGCATCGCGATCCTGCTCGGCATCGCCTTCAAGGACCAGAACGTGGCGTTCCTCGTCGCCCTCGCCTTCGGCGTCGCGGCCTCGGTGAACTTCCCCGTGCTGCTCCTGGCCATGTACTGGCGTGGTCTGACCACCAACGGCGCTCTCGCGGGCGGCATCGCCGGCCTCGTCTGCGCCGTCACCCTGGTGGTTCTGTCGCCGGCGGTGTGGGTGAAGGTGCTCGGCAACGCCGCGGCGATCTTCCCCTACGACCATCCGGCGCTGTTCTCGATGACGCTGGCCTTCGCCGTCGCCTTCGTCGTCTCCAAGCTCGATCGCTCGGAGCGCGTGGCCGTCGAGGCGGCGCTGTTCGACGAACAGGACGTCCGTGCCGAGACCGGCATCGGCGCGGCCGGGGCCTCCGCCCACTGATCGCGCCCCTCCTCGCGGGCTCGCTCGCGAGGAGACGTCGCCCGAAACCCGACGGCGCGGGAGGAACACCCCTCCCGCGCCGTTCGTTCGAGGCCCCGCCCCCTTGCCGTGCGGCGCGTCGACCGTCACCATCGCCGTTCCACCCGCACCCACGGGAAACGCCGTCGCGATGCCGAAGTCCCGCCTGTTCATCGAGATCTTCGCCGCGCTGATTCTGCTCCTGTCGGTGCTGTCGTCGGCCATGTGGCTGATCACCGTGCCGCTCGTCGAGCGCAAGGCCTACGAGATCGAGCTCGAGGCCAGCCGCACCATTCTCGACAACGTGTTCGAAATGGCCGCCAAGATGGCCGGTCGTCTCGCCGAGACCCGCGCCATCACCCTCAAGTCGTTCGAGGGCCAGATCCGCACCGCCGTGTCCCTGGCCGTCGGCCTGATCGAGGACGTCCACGCCCGCAAGGCTCGCGGCGAGATCTCCGACGAGGACCTGCGCCGCCTCGCCTACGAGAGCCTGCGCGCGGTCAAATGGGGCAACGACGACTACGTCTGGGTCTCCGACTACGCCGCCAACATCCTCTCCCACCCCGACCCGCGCTGGCACGCCCACAACGTCGCCGCCGTCAAGGACGAGGCCGGCGAGAGCATCATCCCCAAGCTGATCGAAGTGGCCCGCCGCGACGGCGAGGGCACCATGATCTACGACTGGACCCGCCTCGGTTCGGGCCGCCCCACCCGCAAGATCTCCTATTTCCGCGATCTGCCGCATCTGGGCATCGTCGTCGGCGCCGGCGCCTATCTCGACGACATCGACGCCGAGGTCGAACGCCGCCGCGTCGCCGCGATCGACGACATGCGCAAGGCGCTGCGCGAGATCCGCATCGCCCGCACCGGCTACGCCTACGTCTTCGACGCCGCCAACAACATGATCATCCATCCCAACGCCAACATCGAAGGGACGGAGTTCACCACCCGCTCGGACCCCAAGACCGGCGAGCCCATCGCCGTGGAGTTGCGCACCGTCGCCGACACCGACAAGCCGCTCCACTACATGTGGGACAAGCCGACCGACCCCGGCAACTACCACTACGAGAAGATCTCCTGGGTTCGGCACTTCCGGGAATTCGACTGGTACATCGCCTCCTCGGTCTACGTCGAGGAGCTGAAGTCGTCGTCGGAGGAACTCGGTCGCCGCATCCTCGGCGTCGCCGGCGCCATCGGCCTGATCGCGGCGGTGATCGGCGGCTTCGGCGTCTGGCGCATCGTCCAGCCGCTGCGCTCCCTCGCCGCCACCGCCGCCCGCGTCTCCGCCGGCGATCTCGACGCCAAGTCCGGCATCCACCGCGCCGACGAGATCGGCGTGCTCGCCCGCACCTTCGACGACATGGTCACCCGCGTGCGCGAGAACGTCACCCTGCTCGGCGACCGCGTGCGCGAGCGCACCCGTGACCTCGAGCGCGCCAATCTCAGCCTCGAGAGCGCCATGCTCGCCGAGCGCCGCTCGCAGGCGACGCTCGCCGAGGTCGAGGCCCGTCAGCGCCTGATCCTCGACGCCATCCCGGCCGCGATCGCCTATCTCGACCGCGACGAACGCTTCCGCTTCGTCAATCGGCCCTGGAGCGAGCTGGTCGGCCGACCCAAGGAGGAGATCGTCGGCGAACCCCTGCGCCCGATCATCGGCCCGCGAGCCTACGCCGCCATCGCCGAGCCGCTCGCCCGCACCCGCCACGGCGTGACCTCCAACCTCGAATATGCCTTCTCCGACCGAAGGGGCGAACGCGTCGTGACCGCCAACACCCTGATCCCGCAGATCGGCACCGACGGCGAAGTACTCGGCTGCTTCGTGCTCACCCGCGACGTCACGGTCGAGAAGGAGACCGAGCGGCGCATCTTCGAGGCCGAGCACCTCAAGGCGATCGGCCAGCTCTCCGGCGGCCTCGCCCACGACTTCAACAATCTCCTGTCGATCATCATCGGCAACCTCGCCACCGCGCGCGAGAAGTACGCCGACGTGCCCGGCTTCGTCGCCTACCTCGAGCCGGCCGAGCGCGCCGCCCGACGCGGCGCCGACCTCACCTCGCGCCTCCTCTCCTTCGCCCGCCAGCAGCCGATGCGCAGCGAGCCGGTCGAGGTCGCCGATCTCCTCGCCGAGGTGGTCACTCTGCTGCGCCGCTCGATGCCACCGAGCATCGACGTCACGCTCGACGCCGAGGGCGACACCCGCGACTTCTGGGTCGTCGCCGACCACGTCCAGCTCGAGCGCGCCGTCGTCAACCTCGCCCTCAACGCCCGCGACGCCCTCGCCGACGGCGGCCACATCCGCCTCGTCTGCCGCCGCGTGAACGTCGACGCGCCCCTCGCCTTCGACGAGCCGGTGCCGCCCGGCCGCTGGATCGAGATCTCGGTCGTCGACGACGGCGCCGGCTTCCCCGAAGGCGCGCTGGCCCGCGCCTTCGAGCCGTTCTTCACCACCAAGAAGCTCGGCTCCGGCCTCGGGCTCGCCATGGTGTGGGGCTTCGTCAAACAGTCGAACGGCTACATCCGCATCACCTCCGAGGAGGGGCGCGGCACCGCCGTCGACCTCCTCCTCGCCGAGATCGACGCCGAACGCCCCGCCGACGTGCGCATCCCCGACGCCGAGACCCCCGGCGAGGCGCTGTTCCCCGGCGAACTGGCGCTGGTGGTCGAGGACGACGACGACGTCCGCCGCGTCGCCCTCGAGCAGATGATCGGCCTCGGCTTCCGCGTCATCGAGGCCGAGAGCGGCGAGGAGGCGCTGAGCCTGCTCGCCGGCGTCGACGGCATCCGCGTCGTCGTGTCCGACATCGTCATGACCGGCCTCACCGGCCGCGACCTCGCCCGACGCATCCGCGCCGATCACCCCGGCGTCGGCGTCGTGCTCGTCACCGGTTTCGCCCGCGACGCCGACGAAGCCGATCTCGAAGGCGTGCCCGTGCTCGCCAAACCCTGGGAAAAGACCGACCTGATCGCCGCGCTGACCGTCGCGATGCGCGCCAGCGCCGACGAGGAGAGGGAACGGGCCTGATGAAGAAGCGCATCTACCTCATCGAAGACGATCCCGACATCTGCGACGTCGTCCGCGCCCTGATGGAGGGCTACGGCTACACCTTCGCCGCCTTCCAGACCGGTCGCGACGCTCGCCTCGCCATTCGTCGCGAACCACCGGATCTGGTCCTGGTCGACCTGATCCTGCCCGACATGAACGGCCTGGAACTGGTGCGGGAACTGTGGAGCGACGTCCGCTTCGGCCTGATCGTGCTGACCGGCCGCGCCGAGGTGTCCGATCGCGTGCTCGGCCTCGAGCTCGGTGCCGACGACTACATCGTCAAGCCGTTCGAGCCGCGCGAGCTGGTCGCCCGCGTCAACGCCGTGCTGCGCCGTCACGATCAGCTGGTGTCGGCCACCCGCAACGCCGATCAGTCCCGCGCCCGCTTCGGCCCCTGGACCTTCGACGTCGGCAACCTCACCCTGACCAACGACGACGGCCACCGCGAGAACCTGACCGCGGCGGAGGCGAATCTCCTGCTGATGTTCGTGCGCGCGCCCAATCGCGTCCTCTCGCGCGAACAACTCCAGGCCGATCAGGACGACGGCGACGATTTTCCCTATGAGCGCTCGATCGACGTCCGGATCTCGCGACTGCGAAAGAAGATCGAGATCGATCCACGTCGCCCACAGTTGATCAAGACGGTCTACGGCGCGGGCTACCTGCTGGCGAAGGATGTCGTGTGGAGCGTTTCCCGTTGATCTCGCAATTGCGAGATCGAAAACACTGCACTCGACCAATGAATGGACCGATGAAACAATCGGTTCACAATCGGACAGCTTTGCGCAAAATGGAATTGTTAGTGTCTCGGCAATCGACGATCCCACCCGAGCCTCGGACGAACCGAGCCCGGTGCGTGATCGTTGCACGAGGGGGGAGCGAGAAGTGAACGCCGTCAATCCTTACGAACGAGATCTGGACCGCAACGACGCCAACTACGTCGCGCTGACGCCGCTCACCTATCTCGAGCGCTCCGCCGCGATCTGGCCGACCAAGATCGCGGTCGTCCATGGCGACCTGCGCCGCACCTGGGCCGAAACGGCCGTGCGCTGCCGCCGGCTGGCCTCCGGTCTCACCGCGATGGGCTTCGGCAAGGGCGCGACCATCGCCTTCCTCGCCGCCAACACGCCCGAGCTGTTCGAGGCCCACTTCGGCGTGCCCCTGATGGGCGGCGTGCTCAACGCGGTCAACACCCGTCTCGACGCCGAGGCGATCGCCTTCATCCTGAACCACGGCGAGGCGAACATCCTGTTCACCGACCGCGAGTTCTCCAAGGTGGCCAAGGCCGCCGTCGAGCAGCTCGGCCGTCCGATCACCGTCGTCGACATCGACGATCCGCAGTACGAGGGCGGCGAGCTGATCGGCTCGATGACCTACGAGGACGTCCTCGCCAAGGGCGACGAGAACGCGCCCTGGACCTTCCCGAACGACGAGTGGCAGGCGATCGCGCTCAACTACACCTCGGGCACCACCGGCAACCCGAAGGGCGTCGTCTATCATCATCGCGGCGCCTACCTGAACGCGGTGTCGAACGCGCTGTCCTGGCACCTCGGCGACGACACGGTCTATCTGTGGACCCTGCCGATGTTCCACTGCAACGGTTGGTGCTTCCCCTGGACCATGGCGGTGGTCGCCGGCACGTCGGTGTGCCTGCGCGCCGTTCGCGTCGACAAGATCTACGATGCGATCTCCACCGAGCGCGTCACGCACTTCTGCGGCGCGCCGATCGTCATGAACATGCTCAACAACGCCCCCGCCGCCCTGAAGGAGAAGGTCTCCCACCGGGTCAAGTCGATGGTCGCGGGCGCCGCCCCGCCGGCCGCCGTCATCGCCGGCATGGAACGCATGGGCTGGGACGTCACCCACGTCTACGGCCTGACCGAGGTCTATGGCCCGACCATGCTCAACGTGTGGAAGGACGAGTGGAACGACCTCGATCTCGACGAGAAGGCCACCATCAAGTCCCGTCAGGGCGTGCGTGGCCCGATGCTCGAGGGCGTGATGGTCGCCGACCCCAACACGATGGAGCCCCTGCCGAAGAACGGTCGCTCGATGGGCGAGATCTTCATGCGCGGCAACAACGTCATGAAGGGTTACCTCAAGAACCCGAAGGCCACGGAAGAGAGCTTCCGCGGCGGCTGGTTCCACACCGGCGACCTCGCGGTCTGGTATCCGGACGGCTACGTCGAGATCAAGGACCGCTCCAAGGACATCATCATCTCCGGCGGTGAGAACATCTCCTCGATCGAGGTCGAGGACGTGCTCTACAAGCACCCGGACGTGATGGAGGCGGCGGTCGTCGCCCGTCCCGACGAGAAGTGGGGCGAGACGCCGTGCGCCTTCATTCTGCTGAAGGACGGCGTGGAGACCACCGAGGCCGACATCGTCGCGCACTGCCGCGCCCATCTCGCCGGCTTCAAGGTTCCCAAGACCTTCGTCTTCGGCCCGCTGCCGAAGACCTCCACGGGCAAGATCCAGAAGTTCATGCTGCGCAACAACGCCCGCGAACTCTGAGATCGATCGCGGGAGGCGACGGGTCCCCGATAGGCTCCGCCTCTGCCGATGGTCGATCGGGCGCCGGTCCCTGAACCGGCGCCCCCTTTTTTTCTCGAGCAGGAGAGCCCCCCATGTCGGGTTACACCGCCCCCCTCCGCGACATCGCCTTCGTCCTCGACCGCGTCGTCGATCTGCCCGCCGTCGCCGCCCTGCCCGGGTACGAGGAGGCGACCCCCGACCTCGTCGCCTCGATTCTGGAGGAGGCCGGCAAGATCGCCGCCGACGTCGTCGCCCCCCTCAACCGCGTCGGCGACACCACCGGCTCCAAGTGGGCGAACGGCGAGGTCACCACCCCCGAAGGCTGGAAGGACGCCTGGAACGCCCTGGTCGAAGGCGGCTGGAACGGCCTGCCCTTCTCGGCCGAATGGGGCGGCATGGGCCTGCCCCAGGTCCTCAATCTCGCCGTCCAGGAGATGTGGCAGTCGGCCAACATGGCCTTCGCGCTCTGCCCGATGCTGACTCAAGGCGCCGTCAACGCCATCGACCTCTACGGCACCGAGGCGCAGAAGGCCCGCTGGCTGCCCAACATGGTCACCGGCGCCTGGACCGGCACCATGAACCTGACCGAGCCGCAGGCCGGCTCCGACCTCGCCGCCGTGCGCTCGCGCGCCGTGCCCGAGGGCGACGCCTACCGCATCTCCGGCAGCAAGATCTTCATCACCTACGGCGAGCAGGATCTGACCGAGAACATCGTCCATCTCGTCCTCGCCCGCCTCCCCGACGCCCCCCCCGGCGTCAAGGGCATCTCGCTGTTCATCGTGCCCAAGTTCCTGGTGAACGAGGACGGCTCCCTCGGTGAGCGCAACGACGTCGTCTGCGCCTCGATCGAGCACAAGCTCGGCATCCACGCCTCGCCCACCGCCGTGCTGGTGTTCGGCGAGAAGGGCGGCGCCCTCGGCGAGATGGTCGGCGAGCCCAATCGCGGCCTGGAATACATGTTCACGATGATGAACCACGCCCGCCTCAACGTCGGGCTCCAGGGTCTGGCCATCGCCGAACGCGCCCATCAGCAGGCCGTCGCCTATGCCCGCGAGCGCATCCAGGGCAAGCCGGTCGGCTGGACCGAGGCGAACGTTCCTCCGATCGCCCACCACCCCGACGTCGCCCGCATGCTGGTGTCGATGAAGAGCCGCATCGAGGCCATGCGCGGCCTGCTCTACGAGGTGGCCGCCGCCCACGACGTCGCCCACGCCCACCCCGACGCCGCCGTCCGCAAGGTCGCTCAGGCCAAGGTCGACCTGCTGACCCCGGTCGCCAAGGGCTGGTCCACCGAGACCGGCGTCGACATCGCCTCGCTCGGCGTTCAGATCCACGGCGGCATGGGCTTCATCGAGGAGACCGGCGCCGCCCAGCACCTGCGCGACGCCCGCATCACCACCATCTACGAGGGCACCACGGCGATTCAGTCGAACGCGCTCGTCGGCCGCTCGGTCCTGCGCGACAAGGGCGCCACCATCGGCGTCTGGCTCGCCGAGGTCGCCGAGACCGCCGCCGTGCTCGCTCGCACCCCCGCCACCGCCGAGATCGCCGGGGCGCTGACCGAGTCGGTCGCCGCCACCCGCTCCGCCGTCGACTGGCTGGTCCAGAGCGCCGCCGAGGACGCCCGCCTGCCCTTCGCCGCCTCGGTGCCGTTCCTGATGCTGGTCGGCTCGCTCGCCGGCGGCCACATGCTCGGCCGCGCCGCCGAGGCCGCCGCCGTGGCCGTCGAAGAGGGCAAGGATCACGACGGCTGGTACGCCGCTCGCATCGCCCTGGCCGTCGCCTACTGCGGTCAGACCCTGCCGCGCGTCGAGGCGGAATGGCAGACCATCCGCCGCTCCAGCCGCGCCGTGCTGGCGGTCGACACCGCCGCGCTCTGACGCCCGCTCGCCCGAGCGATCGGGCGAGCCCCTTCCCCGCCGATCTCCCGCCGACGCCCGTCCCCCGACGGGCGAACGGGAGGCCGTGTCCGCCTCGTCCCCGAGGAGCCCCGCGTCCCGAGGAACCCACCGATGACCGTCGTCGACGAAGACGTGATCGACATCTTCGCCCGCACGCTCCCCGGCGTGGTCGCCGATGCCCCGGCGCTGCCCTCCGACGTGGCGCTGGCCGAACGCCTGGGCACCGACCCGCGCTGCCTGCGCGAACTGCGCCGCGCCGGGCTGATCGCTCCGCGTCGCCTCGGTCGCGGCTGGATCTACTTCGCCGAGGACATCCGCCGCGCCTCGGTCCTGGTCGCGCTGCTCGCCCTCGGCGCCGAGGTGTCCGAACTGCCCCGGGCGCTCCACCGCAGCGACGACACCTCGCCGGTGGCCCGCTCCCGCGCCCTGCTCGAGGCCGTGCAGCAACGCAACACCGACCGCCTCGCCGGCGCACGCGCGCTCGAGCGCGTCCTGCTCACCGACACCGAGGTCTTCTCCGGCGCCGACCTCGCCTCGTGACGCGACGCGACGCTCCCCAAACGTCGAAGGGGCGCCTCGCGGCGCCCCTCCCGAATTCACCCGACCCGGGTCTCCGTCATCGCGGCTTCTGTTGCTCGCGCGCCGTCCACGGACTGGCACCGTCGCGCCCGCAGTTGACCGACCCCTTGATCTCGCGCGGATCGCGCGCAGACTTCTTAGGCAGCGCCGCGCCGGTGTAGGTGCAGTTCAGGCCGTCGCTGGAGCGCACCCGCTCGAGCCTGTAGGTCGTGCCGTCGGCCTTTCCGGTCAGCGAGAAGCGGATCGACTTGGAACCGGCCTGGAGCGTCCCCTCGCCGGTGATCTCGCCCGAAGGCGCGACCGTGACGCTCCATCCGCCGGTATTGACCGGCTTGACTCCTTCGGTGACGGTCCAGGTCTCCTCGGCCGAAGCGACGCCGACCGTGCCCGCGAGGGCGGCGATGAGAATGAGACTACGCATAGTTCGTCTCCTCGTGGTTGCGGCGAGCGTCGTCAGTAGACCAGACGCCGCGCGGTGAGCATGGAACCGATCTTGTTGAAGGCGGCGATCAGCGCGGCCGAGTCGGTCGCGTCGAAGAAGTAGTTGGCGTTCGAAGCGCAGTTGGTCAGGATCGACTTGATGTTCGCGTCGGTCACCTCGAAGGCCACGGTGAAGATCGAGATGCCCTCGGCCTTGGCGTTGGCGCAGGTCTGGGTCAGCTGCGCGTTCGATGCCGCCACGTCCGAACCCCAGTGCTGCGGCGGCGTTGCGGAGACCGTGTTGGCGCCGTCGGTCATCAGCACGATCGCCTTCTTGGTGGTCTTCGCGTCGGCCGCTCCGTCGCCGAAGGGCAGCTTCGACGACAGCGTCCGCCACGCCCACAGCATGCCGGTGGCGATGAAGGTCTCGTCGTTGGCGCCGATCGCCTCGATGCCCGAGATGATCTTGCCCTTGGTGTTGGTGAGCCGGACGAGTTCCGCGTTGCACCAGGCGTCCATCAGACCGGGCACCTTGGCGGCGATCGTCACCTCGGCCTGAAGGTCGAGCGGCGACGCGCGCGAACCGACGCAGCCGTGCCATACCGACGAATAGCTGTTGGTGGCGCACGCCGTCACCTTCGGAACCGACGTCCAGCCGGTGCACTCGTCCCATTCGCAGGAATAGGGAACGCCGTCGTTGTAGCAGGTGCCGGTGCGGTGGACGTAGCCGGTGCAGGTGCTGCCGGGCCAGGTGTCCCAGCACTCGTACTTGGTCCAGGTCGAATCCGACGGCACGTCCAGCCACGTCGACGGACGCGAGGCGAGCCCCACGTTGACGTAGCGCGCGAACGGGACGAGCGCCACTTTCACCTTGCTGTTGTGCGCGCCGGTCCCCGGCACCGTGAACAGAATGTTGGTGAGGTCCTTGGCCGCCTGCTTGGCCGCCGTCAGCTTGGACCCCGACATCGACCCGGTGCCGTCGAGCGAGATCGCCACTTCCATCAGCTGCCCACCCCAGGTGGCCGCCGACTTGACCCGGATCGTGAACTCGGAGAGCCCGATCAGCGGCAGGAACGACGCCTTCACCTTGGCCGTCACCTCGGCGGTGATCAGCGACTTGGCGATGTCCAGAGTGATCGTCTTGGTCGAGGTGGCGCCCTGCGGATCGTCGAAGTTCTTGCTGATGAAGGTGGTCGCCGTCGCCACGCCGTCCGCGCTCTCGTCCTGCTGCACCGACCCGGCCAGCACCGCCGCGTCGACCACGCTCTGCAGCAACCCCTGCTTCTTCCACATCACGTAGGCGTCGACGCCGCCGCCCGCCGCCACGATCAGCGGCAGGAGAACGAGCGCGAAGGTCATCGCCGTCGCACCGCTGCGGTCGCCGAGCAGTCGTCGCAGCAACCCGCCGAAGCGAGCCTCCCTCGGTTCGTTCGAACCATCGGCGGGGCGAGTGTCGTATCGTGTCATGGCGTCCACCGTTCCGGGTCGCAGATCGCGTCGTCCTCAGGGAACTACGCTTCGTCGTTTAAGTTTTTCTGAAAGTCGACGACCACGGACCCACCCCGCCTCACACAGGGTTAGCGGAGAATGACCGCGTTCTCGGAAAGAGAGCCTTCGGCCGAGTTCTCAGATATTACGCGACGACGTTCCACCGACGACGATGCGATCACCCTTCTCGTCTACAGGTCCGGCGACAGAAAGAGCCGCTCACTTTCGTGAACGGCTCTTCCGCAACGAGACTGCGATGGTCGATTTCGCTCAGTAGACCAGCCGGCGAGCGGTGAGCTGGGCGCCGATCTTCTTGAAGGCGTCCTTCATCTGCTGCGCGTTGTTACTGTCGTAGAAGTAGGGTTCGGCCGAGGCACACGCCTTGAGGATCTGCTTGATCTTGGTGTCGGTCACCTCGAACGCGATCGTGAAGATGGTGATGTCGTCGGCCTTGGCGTTGGCGCAGGTCTTGGCCAGCGTGTCGTTCGACGCGTTGACGTCGCTGCCCCAGTGCCAGGGGGCCGTCGAGGACACAGTGTTGGCGCCGTCGGTCATCAGCACGATCGCCTTCTTGGTGGTCTTGCCGTTGGCCGCGCCGTCGGCGAAGGGCGCCGAGGAGGACAGCGTCCGCCACGCCCACAGGACGCCGGGCGCGATGTAGGTGGCGCCGGACGGCCACAGCCCTTCGATCTTCGAGATCACCGTGCCCTGGTTGTCGGTCAGCCGCAGCAGCGTTTCGTTGCACCACGCATCCATCAGCCCGGGAACCTTCGACGCCGACGAGGCGGCCGCCTGCAGATCCGCCGCCCCCGATCGCGAGCCGACGCACCCGTGCCATTCGGTCGAATAGGTGTTGGTCCGACACTTGTTGACCTTGGTCCCGGGAACCCAGTTGGTGCACTCGTCCCAGGAGCAGGGGTAGGGCATGCCGTCGTTGTAGCAGGTGGAATAGATCTTCCGGCTCGCCGCGCAGTAGGCGCCCTGCTCCTCCTCCCAACATTCGTACTTCTGCCAGGACGAGTCGTTGGCCACGTCGAGCCACGGCTGGCCGCGAGAGGACGTGCCGATGTTGACGTATTCCGCGAACGGCACGACGGCGATCTTGACCTTGTCGTTCTTCTTGTTGGTGCCCGGCACCGTGAACAGCGTCTGGGTGAGATCCTTCGCCGCCGCCTTGGCCGCGGTGATCCGCGAGCCCACCATCGATCCGGTGACGTCGAGGGCGATCGAAACCTGCATCAGCTGACCACCGTAGGTCGCCGCCGCGCTCGCGCTCACGTTGATCGTCGACTTGCCGATGAGCTTCAGGAACGACGTCTTCATCTCGACGCTGGCGGTGGTCTTGATGATCGACTTGGCCGAGTCGACCGCCGTGGTCTTGGTCGAGGTGACGCCGTAGGGGGTGTCGAACGCCTGCTTGATGAAGGTGTTGGCCGCGACCTTGGCGGTTTCGGTGTCGCCGGTCTCGTCCGCCTTGACCGAACCGGCCAGCACGCCGGAGTCGACCGCGTCCTGCAGATCGAGCCGCATCCGCCACGCCTGGAACATGTCGATGCCGCCGCCCATCGACAGCAGCACCGGCAGCGCCGTCAACGCGAAGGCCACCGCCGTCGCGCCGGATCGGTCATGACGGAAGCGCCGCCACAACGACCCGACGGTCGTCGCTCTATCGACGTTTCCGGCCTCTGCCCGAAAGATCCGCTTCGACATGGCTCACGTCTCCGAAATATACGTTCCGCATTGTGACGACGATCTCTACGCCCTTCCCGTTAAGCGGCATTGAATCGGCCGATTTCCGCCGAAGTTCCTTTGTGAAGACGGTTAGCGACGGTTTACGGAGACGAACCACCGACTTCCGTTTCGACAAGTCTCGCATCGATTTGACCGAACTCGAGCACGGAGGGGCGAGCCCCTCCCGCCCACCGCGCGACGGTTCAGCCCGTCGGTGGTGCATTTCATGCACCGCCGTGGTTCGTAATTCCCCACTCCCGCGCGACGCGGCGAAGGCGCAGCATGGCCCGAGCGCCCTCGCTTCCGGGAACCGACCATGACCACCAACGCCGATCTTCTCGCCCGCCGCACCGCCGCCGTGCCGCGCGGCGTCGCCACCGCCTTCCCCGTCTTCGTCGACCGCGCCGAGAACGCCGAACTGTGGGACGTCGAGGGCAAGCGCTACGTCGACTTCGCCGGCGGCATCGCCGTGCTCAACACCGGTCACCGCCATCCGAAGGTGGTGGCGGCGGTCGAGGCCCAGCTCGCCCGCTTCACCCACACCGCCTTCCAGGTCACCGCCTACGAGCCCTACGTCGAGCTCGCCGAGAAGCTCAACGCCCGCGCCCCCTTCTCCGGCCCGGCCAAGACGATCTTCTTCACCACCGGCGGCGAGGCGCTGGAGAACGCGGTCAAGATCGCCCGCGCCGCCACCGGCCGCTCCGGCGTGATCACCTTCACCGGCGCCTTCCACGGCCGCACCATGCTGACCATGGCCATGACCGGCAAGGTGCTGCCCTACAAGAAGAAATTCGGACCCATGCCGGCCGAGGTCTGGCACCTGCCCTTCCCCAACGAGATTCACGGCGTCACCGTCCGACAGACGCTCGACGCGCTGCAGTTCCTGTTCCGCGCCGACGTCGAGCCCGAGCGGGTGGCGGCGATCGTGATCGAGCCGGTCCAGGGCGAGGGCGGCTTCTACGAGGTGCCGGTCGAGCTGTGGAAGGCCCTGCGCGCCATCTGCGACGAGCACGGCATCGTCCTGATCGCCGACGAGGTCCAGACCGGGTTCGGGCGCACCGGCAAGCTGTTCGCGGTCGAGCACACCGGCGTCGAGCCCGATCTCGTCACCATGGCCAAGTCGCTCGGCGGCGGTCTGCCCATCTCCGGCGTGCTAGGTCGCGCCGCTCTGATGGACGCGCCCGAGCCGGGTGGCCTCGGCGGCACCTACGGCGGCCCACCGCTCGCCTGCGCCGCCGCGCTCGCCGTGCTCGACGTGATCGAAGAGGAGAAGCTGCTCGCCCGCGCGGACGCGATCGGCGCGACCATCAAGGCCCGCCTCGCCCGCATCGCCGAGCGCAACGACGCCGTCGCCGTCACCGCGATCCGCGGCCGCGGCGCCATGATCGGCTTCGACGTGGTCAAGTCGCACGGCACCTACGAGCCCGACGCCGACGCCACCAGGCGCGTGACCGCCGCCGCCCTCGACGCCGGTCTCGTCCTCCTGTCCTGCGGCGTCTACGGCAACGTGATCCGCATCCTCGTGCCCCTCACCGTGTCCGACGCCGTGCTCGACGAAGGCCTCGCCGCCCTCGAGCGCGCCCTCGTCGCCGCCCGAGCCTGACCGCGCCCGAACCCCCGTCTCGCCCCTCCGGACGCCGATGTGGCGCCTCCCGCACCGAGCCTACGACCAACGTATAATTACCCAACGGAGCACGGCCCGAGTTTCGACACCCAACGGACTGGAAAAACGCGCGAATCTCGTAAAGACTGCATTCCGCTCTCGCCTCTCGCGTCCGTCTGCGAGAGGGGGCCCCGCAACCGGCCGTCCGCGCCGGTCCGGACATCATCGAGGGAGGCCGTAATGGTCCGTCGGTCCTTTGGAATTGGTTCCGTGTTCTTCGCGGCCGCCGTGCTTCTCGGCGCCGTCTCCGCCAACGCTCAGGCCGACGTGATGAAGGCCTGCGGTGCCGAGTGGCAAGCGGTCAAGGCCGCCAACAAGGTGAAGCCGGGCCAGACCTGGAACAGCTTCCTCGCCGAGTGCCGCAAGGCCAAGGCCGCCGACAACGACGACGCGACCCCGCCGGAACCCGCCAAGCCGGCCGCCGCCGCTCCGGCCAAGCCCGCCGCGACCCCGGCCGCCGCCGCTCCGGCCAAGCCCGCGACTCCGGCCGCCGCCGCTCCGGCCGCCGCCGCCGACGACAAGCCGCTCACCCCCGGTCAGCAGGCCGCTCGCGAACGCATCAAGAAGTGCGGCGCCGAGTGGACCGCCGCCAAGGAGGCCGGCAAGATCAAGGCCGGTCAGAAGTGGCCGCAGTACTGGAGCGAATGCAACAAGCGCCTGAAGGCCGCCGGCCAGTGAGCCGACACGCCCCGCGCGCTCTCGCGTCGTGAGATCACGGCCCCTCGGAAACGGGGGGCCGTTTTCGTATCCCCCCACCCCGCCGCCGCGCCCGCGAACGGAAACGCCCCGGCGAACGCTCGTCCACCGGGGCGCGAAGATCGAACCGAAGTCCTGCCTCAGCGGCTGCGCGACCAGACGTCGCTCTTGCAGATCAGCCCGCCGAGCACGCAGCCCTGCAGCTTCAGCGTCCCGTCGCCCTGGAGCGTGACGTAGCCGGTGTAGGTCTTGCCGTCCTCGGCGTTGTAGACCTCGCCCTTCCACTGGTCCGGCGTGCCCGACGGCTTCATGCCCAGCAGCACCCGCCGCCCGGTCACCGGATCGTTGCGCTTGGCCTGATCGGGATTGTAGACGTCCTTGCGCGGCTCGCGCTCCCACACCACCGTGCCGCACAGCGCCGACCCGCAGGCGTCGACCCGGATCTTCGACGATCCGCTCGACCGGAGCCACGTGCCGGTCGGATCACCCGCCGACGCGCTCCCGCCCGCCGCCATCGTCGACACCACGGCCAGGCCCAGGGCCAGAATCATTCCTCTCATTGCATTCCCTCCACTACGTGTTCTTATTGACGTAATGGTGCATCATCTGCCGAAAAAGTAAATACCGGAAGCGCGCCGTCGGTCGCCGCCGTCGCGCCGTTGAAACGAGAAGAGGCGCCGGTTTCCCGACGCCTCCTCCCGACTTCCCGTGTGAAACTCGAAGGGTCCGCGCTCACATCCGATAGGCGGTGCGGAGGCCCCCCCCAGTGGCGCCCCTGTACGATCAGCGGCACGTCGATCTCCTTCATGGCGACGATCTTGCCGCCGCCGAGATCGCGCATGTAGCTCTGCACCAGGAACGGCCGGGTGCTGCGCGCCGCCAGAAGGCCGGTGCGGTCGTCGTAGATGCGCTTGTTGCGGCTGTTGGCGGTGTTCCACAGCGTCTCGCCCGGCTTCTGCGGATGGGAGTAGATCTTGTTGTGCACCGGCAGCCAGCCGTTGATGTCGACGCAGGCGCAGAACGCCATGCGATTGTCCTCGCTCAGGATCGCCTCCTGCACCGGCGGCAGGATCTTCTCGAGCGTTCCGAGCGCCTGGGTCTCGTACTGGATCGGCGTCGACCCGGCGACGGGGCGATAATTGGTGTCGAACAGCACCGGGACCGACAGTTCGCTGCGCGCGACCGCCGCTTCGATCGCCTGCAGCACCTGCGCCGTCGCCCGCTGCGCCCGCTCGATCAACGGCCGATACTCGGCGTCGAGTTGGGCGATCTTCGCGGCGACCGCCTGCACGGCGGTGCGATCGTCCTCGGCGAACTTGACGTGCAGGCCGAGCGGGCTGCGCCCGACCACCGTGCCGATCTGCCGTCCCATCCCGACGAAGTCGAGTTCGAGTCGCGATCCGTTCGGGATCGTCGCCTCCTTGTCCGGCACCACCAGGGCGCCGCCGAAGGAGATGTCGATGGTGTGGAACGGAAGGCGCGCGGAGCCGGAGCCCATCTCGCCGCGCATCTCGACCGGCCAGCGGTCGTGACGGCGACGGTCCGCCTCCGGCGTCTGCCGCAGCACCGTCACCAGCTGACGGGTCATGTCGGCGACCGCCCCGTTCATGGTGTCGGTCGCCATCTCGACGCGCATGCCGAGTTCCGCCGCACGGCCCATGCCCTCGCTCATGACGCGGGCGCGCTCGGCCACCTCCTCGGTGAACCGCGCGGTCTGGATCGCCGACTTGTTGATCTCCGCCGTGGTGCCGATCTGCATCTGCACCGCCTGGCTGACCTCGCCGAACACCGGCCCGATCTCGCCGACCAGCCCGACGATGCGATCGACCGCCTCGATGTTGGCCTGCGCCGTCGACTTCAACCGCCCGATGGTCGCGCCGATCTCGGTGGTGGCCTTCTGTGTCTCCACCGACAGCGCTTTGACCTCGTTGGCGACGACCGCGAAGCCGCGCCCCGCCGCGCCCGCGCGCGCCGCCTCGATGGTGGCGTTGAGGGCGAGGAGATTGGTCTGCCCGGCGACGTCGGCGATCAGCGAGACCACCGCCTGGATCTGTTCGATCGCGCTGCGCAGCTCGTCGACCGAGCGCGAGGCCTCCTTGGCCACCTTCACCGCCTCGTCGACCAGTTGCTGCGAGGTGAGCGCGCGCCGGCCGATGTCCTCGGCGGTGTGATGGAGTTCCTCCATGCCGCTCGCCAGCGTGTTGATGTTCTGCAACGCGACGCCGGTGTGCTCCGCCAACTGGTCGGTCCCGCGCCGCAGATCCTCCACGATCGCCACGGATTCGGAGACGAAACCCTTCGTCTCCTTGCCGGTCGCCTCCATGCGCTTGCCCGAGCGCTTGAGATCGGCCTCCAGCAGCTCGACCACTTCGCGCGTCGAAACTCGACCCGCCTTCGGCTTCTCCGGCTCGACCGCGACCGGTTCGGGCACGGCCGCTTCTGCCGTGGGGGTGGACTTGCGCGCCGACTTTGACCCGAAGTGGAACATGCGATCCGTCCCTGGACTCATTTGATGATTTGGACAAATCGACGTTGCGGTTGCCGTCCTTACCGAGCCCTTAACGAAGAGAGCCGAAACCTTCGAACACTGCGTATTTTCAATGAAAATGCGACGAGAATCATAGTTGTGCGAGTGAACGACGGGATCGAACCGGGCGAGGAGAGTACTCGGACGATCGTATCGGCCGGAAATTACGCTGCGTAAATTTAGTGATCTGGGATCTTCACTTGTCCCGACGACCTCGCCTCCGGTGGGGCCGCGTGCGATGATGAGCGCGGCACGTCCGCCTCCGGTCGTCTCCCAAGAAGGTGTGCCTCATGTCGTCAGCCCCCACCCTGGTCTGGTTGCGCCGCGATCTGCGCCTCGCCGACAACCCCGCCCTGACGGCGGCGCTCGCCCGTCGCCGCCCGCTGGTGCTGCTGTGGCTGCTCGACGAGACCTCTCCCGGCCTCCGCCCCCTCGGCGGCGCGAGTCGCTGGTGGCTGCACCATTCGCTCGCCGCCTTCGCCGCCGACGTCGCCCGTCTCGGCGGACGGCTGATCCTGCGCCGCGGGCCGGCCTCGGTGGTCGTCCCGGGCGTCGCCGCCGAATGCGGGGCGGACGCGGTGTTCTGGAACGGCCGCCACGGCACCGACGAGATCGCGATCGATGACGATCTGACGGCCCACCTGCACGCCGACGGCCTCGCCGTCGAGAGCTTCCGCGCCGATCTGCTCCACGACCCGAGAGAGCTGCGCACCGGCACCGGCGGCCCCTACCGCGTCTTCACTCCGTTCTGGCGAGCCTGCCTCGCCCACGTCGCCCCGGCCGCGCCTCTGCCCGCGCCGACCGCGCTTCCCACCGGCCCCGCCCTGCCGAGCGAGGCCCTCGACGCCTTCGGCCTTCACCCCCGCGCGCCCGACTGGTCCGGCGGCCTCGCCGCCACATGGACCCCCGGCGAGGCCGGAGCCGCCGCCCGCCTCGCCATCTTCCTCGAAAAAGGAATTTATTCCTATTCTACCGAGCGCGATCGCCCCGACCTCGATCTGACCTCGCATCTGTCGCCGCACCTTCGCTTCGGCGAGATCTCGACCGCGCAGGTTCTCGCCGCCCTCGATCGTCGCACGCCCCCGCCCGCCGCGATCGATCGCGACAAGTTCGTCGCCGAGATCGGCTGGCGCGAGTTCTCGCACCATTTGAAGTTCCACTTCCCCGATCTGGCGAGCCGCAACCTCCAGGCCCGCTTCGACGCCTTTCCCTGGGTCCGCGACGACGCCCTCCTCGTCGCGTGGCGGCGCGGCCGCACCGGCTACCCGATCGTCGACGCCGGGATGCGTCAGCTGTGGGCGACCGGCACCATGCACAACCGCGTGCGCATGGTCGCCGCCTCCTTCCTGGTGAAGCACTGCCGGATCGACTGGCGCGAGGGCGAGGCGTGGTTCTGGGACACGCTCGTCGACGCCTGCCCCGCCGCCAATCCGGCGAGCTGGCAATGGGTGGCGGGATCGGGCGCCGACGCCGCGCCGTTCTTCCGCATCTTCAATCCGGTGACGCAGGGAACGAAGTTCGACCCCGACGGCGCCTACGTCCGCCGCTGGGTGCCCGAACTCGCCCGCCTCCCCGCCCCCGCGATCCATTCGCCCTGGACCCTGCCGCCCGCCCGCCTCGCCGCCGCCGGTGTGGTACTCGACCGCGACTACCCGAAGCCCGTGGTCGACCACGCGCCCGCCCGCGAACGCGCCCTCGCCGCCTTCGCCGCCACCGCCGCCGAGCCGCCCCCGGAGAGAGCGCCGCGCCGGATCGATTGACAGTGACGGCGCGGATGGGGCAAGTCTGCCTGTGAACGATCCGGCCGCGTCGATGGTCGGTTCCGCGACGGTCGAGAGCGTGATCGCCCCTCGACGCTCGACGAGCAGCGATCGAGAGCACATCGAAAATCATGACAGACACGACGACCCGCACCGAGACCGGCTCCGAGATCGGATTCGCCCGTCTCATCGCCTTCGCCCTGCCCGCGCTGCCCGTCGCCGCCTTTCAGCTGCCGTTCGTGATCATCGTTCCGAAGTTCTACGCCGAGAACATCGGCCTGAGCTTCATCGCCGTCGGCGCCATCATCACCATCGTCCGCCTGATCGACGCCTTCCTCGATCCCTTCATCGGCTACTACGCCGACCACACCCGCCCGGCCTGGGGCCGACGCCGCACCTGGTTCGGCTTCGCGCTCATCCCCACCACCATGGGCGCGCTGTTCGTCTTCAACCCGTTCCCGGACGTCGCCACCTCCAACACGCTGTTCTGGGGCGCCTGGTTCTTCGTCTGGTCGATGATGCTGTCGGTCGGCTACACCGCGCTGTCGCTGTCGCATCTGTCGTGGGGCGCCGAGGTCTCCACCAGCTACTACGGCCGCAACCGCGTCTTCGCCGCGCGCGAGGTCTTCGCCGTGATCGGCACGCTGGTGGCGACCGGCCTGCCCTTCGTGCTGTCCCGCCTCGGCTACACCGGCGACACGCCGGTCCTGATCGCGCTGTCGATCCTGGTGGCGGTGACGCTGCCGCTGTTCGGCCTTCTCACCGTGACGGCGGTGGCCGAGCCGCCCCACGTCGCCCACCATCACCTGAACTTCGTCCAGGGCCTCAAGGGCCTGCTCAAGAACGAGCACTTCGTGCGCCTGCTCGGCGCCTACGCGCTCGCCAACATGGGCAACGGCGTGCCGGCGACGCTCCTCCTCTACTACGTGCGCGACTACGTGCACGGCAACGAGGAGACCCAGCGCCTGTTCCTGCTGCTCTACTTCCTGTTCGGCGTGCTCTCCACCCCGCTGTGGCTGTGGGTGTCCAAGCGCACCTCCAAGCACCGCGCCTGGAGCGCGGCCATGCTGGTGGCCTGCTTCGGCTTCATGTGGTCGCCCTTCGTCGGCTACGACACGCTCGGCGAATATTCGGTCTGGGCCTTCGGCGTCATCATGATGCTGGCGGGCATGTCGGTCGGCGCCGACCTCATGCTGCCGGTGTCGATGCAGGCCGACGTCATCGACGTCGACACCGCCCGCACCGGTGAACAGCACACCGGCTTCTATTTCGCCTCCTGGGCGCTCGCCAACAAGGTCGCGCTCTCGATCGCGCTGGGTCTCGGCTTCGTCCTGCTCGGCCTCGTCGGTTACGACAAGGGCGACCACAAGCCCGACACCCTGTCGCGCCCCGAGGTCCACGTCGTCACCGGCACGCCCACCGCCGGCGTGGTCGCCCCCCCGGAGACCGAGAAGCCCGAGGTCAAGAAGACCCGCGCCCACAATCCCAAGAACGGCGCCGTCACCGACAAGCCGGTCAAGCAGACGCCGCTGGCGACCTGGACCCTGGTGTTCCTCTACTGCGCCGTGCCGATCTTCCTCAAACTCCTCGCCACCCGTCTCGTCTGGAACTTCCCGATCGACGCCAACGAGCAGGCCCGCCTGCGCGCGGCGATCGAGGCCCACCAGCGCGCCGCCCGCGAGGAGGAGGAGGCCCGCCGCAGCCGCACCGATCGCGAGCCGCCCGACGCCTGACGCCGCGCCGTCGGATCACGGAGACCGCCCGTGCTGTTCATGGTGATCGAGACCTTCGCCGACGACGACATGGTCCCCGTCTATCGCCGCCTGCGCGACGCCGGACGGCGGCTCCCCGACGGTCTCGCCTTCGTCGACAGCTGGGTCGAGCCCGGTTTCCGTCGCTGTTTCCAGTTGATGCGCTGCGACGACGCCCGCCTGCTCCAGCAATGGGTGCTCGGCTGGCGCGGCACCGGCGCGCGCTTCGAGATCGTGCCGGTCGTCCCCGGCGCCGAGACCCGCGACGTCGTCGCCCCCTTTCTCGACGACTGATCGCCTCGCGTCGCGCGCGATCGCCGTTGGAAATCGTTTCTGCATATATCGATTATTTCGGAAACGAATTCCTTCGTTCGCCCTTCGATGCCCGCCACAATGCGGCTTCACCTGTTTCTCGGCACGACCCCTCGCCCCCGGCGACCGGAAGGACACCATCATGAGAGCGGCCGCCCCCCGACACGGCACCATCGCCGGCGACGTGATCGCCGCCATCGGCAACACCCCGCTGATCCGTCTGCGCCGCGCCTCCGCCGCCACCGGCTGCGAGATCCTCGCCAAGGCCGAGTTCATGAACCCCGGCCAGTCGGTCAAGGACCGCGCCGCGCTGTGGATCGTCCGCGACGCCGTCGCCCGTGGCGAGCTGCTGCCCGGCGGCACCATCGTCGAGGGCACCGCCGGCAACACCGGCATCGGCCTCGCCCTGGTCGGCTCCGCGCTGGGCTTCCGCGTGGTGATCGTCATTCCCGAGACCCAGTCCCAGGAGAAGAAGGACGCGCTCCGCCTCGCCGGCGCCGAGCTGGTCGAGGTCCCGGCCGTCCCCTACAAGAACCCGAACAACTACGTCCGCCTGTCCGGCCGCCTCGCCGCCGAACTGGCGAAGACCGAGCCCAACGGCGCGATCTGGGCCAACCAGTTCGACAACGTCGCCAACCGCCGCGCCCACGAGGAGACGACCGCCCCCGAGATCTGGGCCCAGACCGGCGGCCGCATCGACGGCTTCGTCGCCGCCGTCGGCTCCGGTGGCACCCTCGCCGGCGTCGGCCTCGGCCTCAAGGCGCGCGACCCGAAAATCCAGATCGCGCTGGCCGACCCGCACGGCGCCGCCCTCTACGAATGGGTGGTCAACGGCGAACTGAAGGCCGAGGGCTCCTCGATCACCGAGGGCATCGGCCAGGGCCGCGTCACCGCCAATCTCGAGGGCGCCCCGATCGACCGCGCCTATCGCATCTCCGACGAGGAGGCGGTGCGCGAGATCCAGGACCTCGCCGCCCACGAGGGGTTGGTGATGGGCGGCTCGACCGGCGTCAACGTGGCGGGCGCCATCCGCCTCGCCCGCGACCTCGGCCCCGGCCACACCATCGTGACGGTGCTGTGCGACCATGGATCGCGCTATCAGTCGAAGCTGTGGAATCCGGCCTTTCTCCGCGACAAGGGCCTGCCCGTTCCGGCGTGGCTCGAGCGGACCCGTGAAATCCCGGTTCCCTTCGCGCCCGTCTCGTGATCGGATGGGCGCCCCGTGATTTCACGCTCGAGGCGCCATGACCGTTCCCGCGACCGAAGCCCTGTTTCGTGATCAACCCTATGCCGCGACCTGCGAGGCGACCGTCCTCGGCCGCGGCGACAAGGGCGGCATCCTGCTCGATCGCACCGTCTTCTACCCGACCGGCGGCGGCCAGCCCGGCGATCGCGGCGTCATGATCTCAGCCGACGGCACCGAGACCGGCATCGCCACCACCGTCTGGGACGACGACGCCAAGACCGTGATCGCCCATGTCGCCACCGAGGACATGCCGATCCCCGAGGCCGGCACGAAGGTGACGCTGCGCCTCGACTGGGACCGCCGCCTGAAGCTGATGCGCATGCACACCGCGCTCCATCTGCTCTCCGTGGTGCTGCCCTACGCCGTCACCGGCGGTTCGGTCGGCGAGGACGAGGGCCGCCTCGACTTCGACATCCCCGACGCCGATCTCGACCGCGACGCCCTCGGCGCCCGCCTCGACGCCCTCGTCGCCGCCGATCACCCGGTCTCGACCGAGTGGATCACCGACGCCGAGCTCGACGCCCAGCCCGAGCTGGTCAAGACCATGTCGGTCGCCCCGCCGCGCGGCTCGGGCCGCGTGCGGCTGGTGCGCGTCGGCACGCCCGACGCCTCGATCGACCTCCAGCCCTGCGGCGGCACTCATGTCCGCGCGACCGGCGAGATCGGCCGCTTCGAGATCGTCAAGATCGAGAAGAAGGGCAAGATCAACCGCCGCGTCCGCATCCGCTTCGCCTGACGCCCTCCCACGATCGGACCTCCCGGATGACCGACCTCTCGACCCTGCTCGTCTCCACCGACGAACTCGCCGCCCGTCTCGGCGAACCGAACCTGCGCGTCGTCGACGGCTCGTGGTATCTGCCCACCGCCGGGCGCGACGCCGAGATCGAATACGAGGTCCGCCGCATCCCCGGCGCGGTCCGCTTCGACATCGACGCCGTCGCGATCACCGACACCGACCTGCCGCACATGCTGCCGAGCGCCGACACCTTCGCCGAGAAGCTCGGCGCGCTCGGCCTGTCGGAGACCGACGAGATCGTCGTCTACGACGGCGCCGGTCTCCTGTCGGCCCCGCGCGTGTGGTGGTCGCTCAAGGCCTACGGCGCCGAGAACGTCCGCATCCTCGACGGCGGCCTGCCCAAGTGGATGGACGAGAAGCGCCCGCTCGACAAGACCGACCCGGCCCCGCCGACCCCGGCCGTCTTCCGCGCCACGCGCGACCCCGCCCGCTTCGCCGACATGGAGGCCGTCGCCCGCGCCCTCGCCGACGGCTCGGCCACCGTGGTCGACGCCCGCCCGGCCGAACGCTTCCGCGGCGAAGCCCCCGAGCCCCGCCCCGGCGTCCCCTCCGGCGGCGAGAACGAAGAAGCCCTCGCCGACCCTCCGTCACCGACTTCCGAGACGGGC
>JBEOKB010000058.1:0-1655 GCA_040275425.1 Siculibacillus sp.
CGCCCGGTGCGCCGGGTGCGATGCGCCGCCACCGCCGCCGCGCAGGCGCCGGTGCCGCACGCCCGCGTGATCCCGGCGCCGCGTTCCCACACCTTCAGCGTCAGGCTGTCGGGACCGGTGACGTGGGCGAGCGAGATGTTCGCCCGCTCCGGGAAGATCGGGTGATTCTCGAGGAGCGGCCCGATCCGCTCGAGATCGTGGGCCTCGACGTCGTCGACCCAGAAGATCGCATGCGGATTGCCCATCGACACCGCCGAGGGCGAATGCAGGATCGGCGCGTCGATCGGCCCGATCTGCAGCTCGATGGCGCGCGTGTCGGCGAAGGGCTCGGCCAGCGGGATCTCGTCCCACTTCAGCCGCGGCTCGCCCATGTCGACCGTCACCATCTCCGGCTCGCCCGCGTCGGAGGCGTAGAGCAGCCCGGCGCGCGTCTCGATCGTCACCGTCCCCTTGCCGGTCTCCCCCATCAGCACATGGCCGATGCAGCGCGTGGCGTTGCCGCAGGCCGAGACCTCACCGCCGTCGGCGTTGTCGATGCGCATGAACGCGTCCGCCCCCGCCGGCGACCGCTCGATCGTGATCATCTGATCGAAGCCGATGCCGGTCTTCCGGTCGCCGAGCCGCGCGATCTCCGCCGGCGTCAGACGCGGCGCTCCGGCGCGGGCATCGAACACCAGGAAGTCGTTGCCGAGCCCGTTCATCTTGCGAAACGGTATCGCGGTGGTCATGGTCGATCCTCGGAAGCGGGGGACGTTCGGCCGCGCGCGGCCGGGACGCCTCCACATATGGCGAAAGTCGCCGGAAAAGACCAGTACGAGGGACGAGATGAGCGATACGACCGTCAACCCGCACGGCCACGGCCGCGCCTCCGACTGGATCGAGCGCCACCTCGACGGCACCGGCCCCGACCCGCTTCTCGACCTCGCCTGCGGCGCCGGACGCCACCTGCGCGCGGCATTGGCGCGCGGGCACCGCGTCGTCGGCCTCGATCGCGACGTCTCCGGCCTCGCCGATCTGGCGGGCGACCCCCGCGTCGAGATCGTCGCCCACGATCTCGAGGCCGAGGGCGGGCTCGCCCTGCCCTTCGGCTCCCGCCGCTTCGGCGCGGTCGTCGTCACGAACTACCTGTTCCGCCCGCTGCTGCCTCGCCTCGCCGCCCTCCTCGCCCCCGACGGCCTCCTCCTCTACGAGACCTTCGCCCGCGGTCAGGAGCGTTTCGGCAGACCGTCGAACCCGGCCTTCATGCTGGCGCCCAACGAACTGCTCGCCCCCGCCGTCCTCGGCGATCTGGTGGTGGTCGGCTTCGAACAGGGCGAACTGCCGGCCGAGCTCACCGTCACCCGCTCGCCGAAGATCGTCCAGCGCCTCGCCGCCGTCGGCCCGGCCCACCCCTGGGCCCATGCCCGCCCGCGCGCGATCGGATCGCGCTGAAGGCGAATTCGCCTTCTGCGACCACCCGAGCCCTCTTCCCGTCGCACGGTTCGTGCGAAGGTGCGCGCGTGCCGAATCGGGAACCGCCCGAGCCAGGGAGTGAGACATGCGCCGCGCCGTCGCCACCGGGCCGATCGCCCTCGCCTTCGCCCTCGCCCTCGCCCTCACCACCCCCGTCGCCTTCGCCCAGACCCCGCTCGCGATCGAGCGCGATCCCCCGATCG
>JBEOKB010000059.1:0-6338 GCA_040275425.1 Siculibacillus sp.
AGTACGACACCGTCGGTGAACTGCTCAAGGCGATCAACTCGTCGTCGCTCGACGTAGTCGACCTGGGCCCGGCCGAGTTCGCCGGCGATCTCCACCCGGTGTCCGGCCGAGACGCGCGGCTCGGCGTGATGGCGCCGGTCGAGCGGCCCGCGCCGAAGCGTGATCAGGAAGTCGCGCACCGTATCGGCGAGCCGGTCGCCCTCCGCCGAGATCGAGCGCGACGTGTCGAGAATGCCGTGGGCGAGCCCCGCGGTCTCGCGCGCGATGTCGGAGATGCCGGCGATGTTGGCGGTCACCGCGCGGGTGCCGTCGAAGGCGCTTCCGACCGAATGGGCGATGTCGTTGGTGGCGTCGATCTGCGCTTCGATCGAATGGCGCATCGCGCCGGTGATCGCGTCGATCTCGGCGATGGTGCCGCCGATGCCCAGAATGCTGTCGACCGCCGCGCGGGTGGCCGACTGCACCTCGGCGATGTGCCGGGTGATCTCGCCGGTCGCCCTGGCGGTCTGCTCGGCGAGGTTCTTGACCTCCGAGGCCACCACCGCGAAGCCGCGCCCCGCCTCACCCGCGCGCGCCGCCTCGATGGTGGCGTTGAGCGCCAGCAGATTGGTCTGGCCTGCGACCTGATCGATCAGCCCGATCACCGCGCCGATCTTCTCCGCCGCATGGCTGAGCCCGGCGACGATGCGTCCGGTCTCCTCCGCGCGTTCCACCGCCGCCCGCGCGATCACCGCCGAACGCTCCACTTCCCCGCCGATGCCCCTGGCCGACGAGGTGAGCTGCCCGGCCGCGTCGGCCACCCGCTGCACGCTGGCGGAGGCGGTCTGCGACACGTCGACCACCGAGGTCGCCCGCTGATCGGTGGTGCCCGCGCCCTCCTCCATGCGATGGGCGGCCTCGCCCATGCCCTTGGAGGCGGCGATCAGGCTCTCGACGATCCGGTTGATCGCCTCGCCGAAGTCCTCTGTCGAGACGTTGAACGCCTCGACCCGCTCCTGAATCATGTCGGTCGCGTCGTTGATCGTCTCCGACGCCCGCCGCAGCGCCCCGTCCATGCCGTGCGGCAGGATCCGGCGGTAGTATTGATTGTGGCGCACCGCGTCCATCGCCGCGCTCGACTCGCGCACGAAGGCGTCGAGCCGGTCGGCCATGTCGTTGATCGCCTCGGCGAGCTCGCCGACCATGCCCCACTGGTCGAATTCCAGATCGCGCGTCTCGAAGTCGCCCTTGGCCAGCGCCTCCGCCACCGCGATGGTGCGCGAGATGCCGGCGCGAATGTGCAGCGCCACCCAGATGCCGACGCCCGCCGCGATCGCCGAGACCGCCAGCATCGACGTTTCGAGCCAATGGATGTCGAGCGCCATGCCCGCGCCCGCGCCGACGATGCCCACGAGCACGACGATGCCGGGGAGGAGCGCCTCAGAGCGCGAAGATGAGCTCATCATAGCTGGTGGCCTTCGACTTCACGATTTCGATCAGACGGCCGAACGAGGCGCGCAGCCCGTCCTTGGCGTTCGCATGGGAGGCTTCGATCCGGCACAACTCGCCGTAGACCGGTTCCATCACGTCCTTGATCACGCGCCGATCCGGCACGCGTCGATTGGAGTGATAGCCGACCACCCTGCCGCCCGCGTCGTAGGAGGGGGTCACGTGGGCGAACACCCAGTAGTAGTCGCCGTGCTTCGTCATGTTCTTGACGTAGGCGAACACCTCCTTCTCCTCGCTCAACCTGTCCCACAGGAGCTTGAAGACGGCGCGGGGCATGTCGGGGTGCCGGATGATCGAATGGGGTGCCCCCATCAACTCGGCCCGTCTGTATCCCGCGACCTCCGCGAAGGTGCGATTCGCATAGGTGATGCGCCCCTTGAGATCGGTCTTCGAGACGATGATCTCCTCGGGGCGGAACGTCACTTCCCGGCTGGTGGGAGCGATCTGAGCTGCCATCTTCGTCTTCCGGTTCTTCGTTCGGCCGATCGGCAGTCCATCTAAGGGAGAATAGAGTTAACAAACGATGAGTGGCCCGGTCTGATCTGTGCCGTACGCAGATCTCGCGTGCGTTCTCGCAAGTCGATCGCAGAAGGGAGGTCGAGTGGCGCGGTCGCGACCGAGTTGAACGATCGAACGACGGCCTTTGCCGGCGTCATCGGATCGTGTGGTTACTGACGCAACGTAATTTCAATCTACGGCCGAAACGCTTCGGTCGACCAGGGCGTGTGACAACCTCGGATAGGTATTCGGCCCCACCGAAAATGCATCGCACCAAAAATGATGCATTGCATTTTTGCATTGCAACATTATAATGCCTCTCGTGGTCGGCGCTTCTCGGCGCCGGTCATGGCCCTTTCTGGGCGTTTCCTCCCTAAGACTTGGGCCGCCGCAAGGCGGCCTTTTTTTTGGCCGCGCGGCCGCCTTCACCGGGGGTGTCGGTCGGACGTAGGGGAGGGAAGGGGCGTTCGCGCCGAGCTCACGCCTTGGGCAGGCGCATCGGTCGGCCGTCGGGCCCCCTGAGCGGGAACATCCCCGCCTGGAACGCCGTGCTCATGTGCCCGGCCTTGGTGATCGCCTGTTCGGCGAGATCGGCCGGCAGATCCTCGCGCGCCGTTTCGCTGAACAACTCCATCCAGCGCTCGAAGTGCTCGGGTTCGATGTCGAGCTTCCAGTGCGGTGGAAACGGCCGTCCCTGGTAGCGGTCGGTGCCCAGCAACTGGCGCGACCAGAAGTCGACGATGACGCCGATGTGGTCCTCGAACCGGGGAATGGCGCGAAAGATCGGTCCCAGGAGCGCGTCCCGATCACCTTTTTCATAGAAGCGACGAACCATGCGGTCGATCGCCTGCTCCAGCGTAGGGGTGATCTGATCCATGAGGCTCTTGTCGCGACCGAAGGGCGTTCATGTGCGTCTGAACTCCGACGGTGCGTTGCGCAATCCGGTAAAAGACGCATCTCTGCCTAAAATTTCATTTTTACGGTGACGAGATACCGCAGTGCGGTAGGCGCCTGCCTCTTTTACCGAGGGTGTCGCGTCTCACGCCCGGGCGATCACGTGGAAGAACGATCCCGACACCGGCCCGCGTCGGCTGCCGTTGGGGGAGGGGGCGCCGCCGTAGGCGTCCCCGGCGAGCGCGAACGGCGCGTCGCCGCCCGCCTCCGTCACGGTGGCGTAGTGGAACTCGTGCCCGCTGAGCCGCGTGCCCGCCGGGCCGAACACGCCGTCCGCCGCCGTCGTCACCCGGCGGTAGCCGAGGTGCATCTTCCGCACGGCGAACGACGTGGCGACGTCGAGCAGCCCCGCCATCGCGTGGGTGACGCCGTCGGCGTCGGTCAGCGTCCGCCCCAGCACCATGTAGCCGCCGCACTCCCCGTGCACCGGCCGCGTCGCCGAGAAACGGGCGAGCCCGTCGAGGAAGCCGCGATTGGCGGCGATCCGCCCGGCATGGAGCTCGGGATAGCCGCCAGGCAGCCAGCAGACGTCGCAGCTCTCCTCCGGCGCCTCGTCGGCCAGCGGCGAGAACGGCACGATCTCGGCCCCCGCCGCCCGCCAGCCGAGCACGAGGTGGGGATAGAGGAAGGTGAAGGCCGCGTCGCGCGCCACCGCGATCCGCCCGCCCGGCGGCGCCACCAGCGCATCGCGCGCGCCCCCGCTCGCAACTGCCGTCGCCGCGGCGCGCAGCCGTTCGACGTCGACGTTCGCCTCGACCAGATCGGCCATGCGGTCGAGCAGCGCGGCGAGCCCGGAGGTCTCGCTCGCCTGAACGAGTCCCAGATGCCGCTCCGGCATGACGATGTCCGGCGTGCGCGGGATCGCCCCGAACACCGCGACCCCGAGGTCCTCGATCGCCGCGCGCACCAGCCGCGTGTGCCGTTCCGAACCGACCCGGTTGAGGATCACGCCCGCCAGCCGCAGATCCGGCGCGTAGGCGCGCACGCCCGCCACGATCGCCGCCGCCGACTGCGACTGCCCCGACACGTCGAGTACCAGCACCACCGGGATGTCGAGGGCGCGCGCCACCTCCGCGCTCGCCCCCGTCCGCCCCGGCTCGCCAGGAACGCCGTCGAACAGGCCCATCAGCGCTTCGGCGACGACGAGATCGGCGCCCGTCGCCGTCTCCGCCGCCAGCGCCGCCACCAGATCGGGCGGCATCGCCCAACTGTCGAGATTGAGGCTCGCCCGCCCGCTCGCCGCCTCGTGGAAGGCCGGATCGATGTAGTCGGGCCCGCACTTGGCCCCCGCGACCGCCAGACCGCGCCGCGCCAGCGCCCGGATCAGTCCGAGCGTCACCGTGGTCTTGCCGCTGCCCGAACGCAGCGCCGCGATCATCACCCCGCGCGGAGCCGAGGCCGTCATGACCGCCCGTCGCCGTGGCCGAGCATTTCGCGCAACGGCACGATCGAGCCGATCACCGTGATGGTCGGCGCCTCGATTCCCGCCTCGGCCACGTCGGCGACGGCGTCGGCCAGCGTCGACACCAGCACGCGCTGTTCCGGCGTGGTCGCCTTGTTGACGAAGCCGACCGGCGTCGCCGGGTCCATGCCCGCCTTGGTCAGCTCGCCGATGATCGCGGCGAGATTGTTCATCGCCATGTACAGCACCATCGGCACGCCGGTGCGCGCGAACGCGCCCCAGTCGATCGCCTCCGGCCCCTGCATGGCGTAGTGGCCGGTCATCAGGATGATCGCCTGATTGGTGTCGCGCGTCGTCGCCGGAATGCCCGCCGCCGTCAGGCCGCCGAGCCCCGAGGTGATGCCGGGAACGACGTGGAACGGCACCCCGGCCGCCACCAGCGCCAGCGCCTCCTCGCCGCCGCGCCCGAACACGAACGGGTCGCCGCCCTTGAGCCGCAGCACCCGCTTGCCCTCGCGCGCCAGTTCGATCAGCCGATCGATGATGTCGCCCTGCCGCGCCGACGGCTTGCCGCCGCGCTTACCGGCGAACTCGAGCTCCGCCCCCGGCCGCACCAGCTCGAGAATGTCGGGCGAGACCAGCGCGTCGTAGACCAGCACGTCGGCGTTCGCCAGAGCGTGGATCGCCCGCGCGGTCAGAAGCCCCGGGTCGCCCGGACCCGCGCCCACCAGCCAGACCGAGCCGGGCTCGAAGGTCGGCATGTGGCGGGCGAGTGTACCGATGTCGATCATGAGCCGTTCCCTCCGTTGACGTCTTTGCTCGATCAGATACCAACTCGCACGATGAAAGACGACGGCGCTCCGACGAAAATCAAGAAGGAATCCGAACTGCGTCGCGGTTGGACGACGGGGGCCTGCGCCACCGCCGCCGCCAAGGCCGCCGCGCGGGCGCTGATCCTCGGCGATTTCCCCGATCCGGTCGAAATCGCGCTGCCCGGAGGCACCCGCCCCGCCTTCGTACTCGCACGGACCGAGCGCGGAGCCGATTTCGCCCGCGCCGCCGTGGTCAAGGACGCCGGCGACGATCCCGACGTCACCCACGGCGCGCTGATCGTCGCGACGCTTCGCCGCGCCGGCGCGGGCGCGGGCGTGGTCTTCCGGGCGGGGGAGGGCGTCGGCACCGTGACCCGCCCCGGCCTGCCGCTCGCCGTCGGCGAACCGGCGATCAACCCCGTCCCCCGCGCCATGATCCGCGCCGCCCTCGCCGAGGTCGCCGCCGAGGCCGGGGTGGCGGCGGACTTCGAGGTCGAGATCGCCGTCCCCGGCGGCGAGAAGCTGGCCGAGAAGACCCTGAACCCCCGCCTCGGCATCCTCGGCGGCCTGTCGATCCTCGGCACCACCGGCATCGTCGTGCCCTTCTCCTGCGCCGCCTGGATCCACTCGATCCATCGCGGCATCGACGTCGCCCGCGCCGAGGGACTGACCCACGTCGCCGGCTCGACCGGCTCCACCACCGAGGCCGCCGTCGCCGCTCTCCACCGCCTGCCCGAACAGGCGCTGATCGAGATGGGCGACTTCGTCGGCGGCATGTTGAAGTACCTGCGCGCCCACCCCGTCCCCCGCGTCACCGTCGCCGGCGGCCCGGGCAAGATGGTCAAGCTCGCGCAGGGGTTGACCGACCTCCATTCCAAGCGCGGCGCCGTCGACCACGCCTTCCTCGCCGAGGTGGCGGCGCACGCGGGCGCGGAAGCGGCGGTGGTCGAGCGGATTCGAAATGCGAACTCTGCGCTGGAAGTGTTCGAAATCGCGAAGGAAATCGGCCTGGACCTCGCCGGGCCGATCGCCGAGGCCGCCCATCGCACCGCCGCCGCGCTGCTGCGGGGCAGCGGCACCGAGCTCGAGGTGGCGATCTTCGATCGCGCCGGCGCGCTCGTCGCGACAACCGGCTTCCGCCCGGCCTGACCCGGCCGCGCCGCCGGGGCTCGCGCCCGATCCGA
>JBEOKB010000060.1:0-3927 GCA_040275425.1 Siculibacillus sp.
AGCCGACCGACTGGTAGCGGTGGGACGCCTCGGCGACGGCGAGATTGTTCGCCTGAGTGACGGCCGTCGAAGCCGTGGCACTCGCCGCCTGTTTGTGGGCGGTCGTGACCTGATCACTCGCCGTCGCCGACTGGGCCGTCATCACCTTGAAGGCGGATAGGAGCTGGTTGCGCTGCAGAAGCTCCTGGGCGATCAGCGCGCTCTCGGTCGTGTCGATGACGCCTTCGACCGCGGCCTGCAATTGCCCGGTGCGGACGTTGACGCGGGCCTCGACGCCCGCGCAGGACTGAGCGAAGGCGGAAGTCGTACCAGCGAGGACGATCACGGCGACGGCGGAAACACGACGAAGCATCAGTTGGTTCCTCTCTCGTCACCGGCGGTGCCGGCGGCGACCACCGTCATCAGGGCGGCGCGGGCACCGCTCAGAAGGGCGCCGCCACGGCGGTTCTCGACGAGCCGGGTCTGGTCGACGGCGGTCGATGCCGCGGGTTCGATGGTCGGCAGGGGCGCAATCACGTCGAGGAAGTCGCCTGCGGTCGTGATCTCCTCGGCGCCGTAGTTGCGCGAATAGAGCCAGGGGCTCGCGTCGGAATCGCCGGCGCCATAACCTCCGGAGCCGGAACAGACACCGGCGGTTCGCTCCGCCTCGGAGCAATAGAGGGTCTTCCTGAGATCGAGCGAGGCCCTGAGACGGGCGGCGCCGTCGCCACCCGATTGCAGCCAGGACCGGTCGGCGGTCCCGAAGGCCGCCATCACCGTGGCGGCGGAGGCGCCGGCATCCCGCTCGTCGGTGAGCCCGAGCGAGACCGTGCAGGCGGCATAGCCGGTGCCGGTCTCATAGGAATAGTCGTGCCGGGCCTTGGCGACGAGGAGCCCCTGACGGGTCGCCGCGACGGTCGAAGCCGCGGCGCTCCCACTCGATTTCACGGCCGTCGCCGTCTGATCGGCCGTGGTCGTCGTCTGCGACGCATCGACCTTCAATCCCGACAGCAGCCGGACGAGCGAAGCGTACCAGACGGCGGTGATCGGCGAGGTCTGGGCGGTCGCCGGCAACGACGGACAGACGAGCATTCCGGCAAGGAGAAGGGAGGCACGTTTCATGGGGCGGAGGCCGAAGAGGGGAGGGCGGTGACGAGGACCAGTTCGGCGAGGGAGGCATCGAGCGCCGATTGGTGATCGAGGGTGCCGGCGACGAGGGACGTCGCCGACTGCTTGGCGAGGCTGATCCAGAGCGAGCGGATCGGTTGCTCGGCCGACTTGAAGGCGTAGTCCTCGGTCCCGGCGATCGTGGCGTCGCCGGCGACCGCGCTCTCGCGCGAGCGCGTCTCACCGGCACTCTGCGGATTGACGGTGACGGCGGAGGAGGAATCGGCGGTGCAGGATTGGGGGAGGGTGGTCGTGTGCACGCCGCCCGGCATGTCGGGGTAGGTGTGGACGATCGGAATGCGGCGCGACAGGAAGGTCTCGGGATTAACGTAGTACCAATCGCGCGGCGCCGCCGAGCGGATCGCCTCCGAGGTCATGGGCGCCGCATGTTTGCCGGCAAAGTCGTGCCACGTTCGGCCGGCGTAGCCGCTCGCCGCCAGCTCCGAACCACGCAGCATCGCATAGAGGTGCAGATGCGGGCTGCAGGACTTCATGCCGGCACAGCCCATCGTGCCGACCTGCGTTCCGGCGGCGATCTCGCGCGCCTCGCCGTTCGTCGCATGATTGCGCATGTGGAGGTAGCGGAACATGGTGTCGCCCGAGGGCACGGTGACCTCGGCGACGAGACCCGAGGCGTCCGCGCCGCCGGTGAAGGTGCGATAACGGACGGTGCCGCCGGAGCCGGAATAGATCGGCGTGCCGGCACCCTCGCCGTTCACCATGTCGAGGCCCTGGTGATAACCGGCCGAAGCGCCGGAATGTCCGGTGCGATCGACACCGTAGGGCGAGGTCACGACCCAGCCCGAGACGTTCATCAGGTCGACCGACAGGCAAGTGCCGGCGTTCGCCGATGATGCGACCGGAAAGAGAAGAAGTGCTCCAACGAGGATGCGGAGCCCGATCGGCAAGACGCTCATCATGGACAACGCCCGAAGATCGCGGCCGCGTCGTATTCGATGCGGTCGGCGGAGAGGACGCGGATGACGAAGGTGGAGGCGCCGCCGGCATCGTCGCCGTCGCCCATCTCGGCCGGCGACGGCGTCGTGCCCGTCCAGGAACACGCATGGCGACCCTCTATCCGATCGCCCTTCTTCTTCCATGCGGTGACGCGGCAGGTGTTGGTGCCCTCGGGCATGTAGGCGTCCGGACCGAAGTCGGCGGCGTGCCAGCGCTCGACGATCCGGTCGGCGGAGATCTCGACCCTGGTGGCGATCGCGCAGGAGAACGGCCGGGCCGGGGACCGGGGATCGGGCGCGAGAACGAACGTGCCGGTGATCGGCAGGGGGCCGGCGGCGAGAGCATCGCCGGCCATGACGAACAGGGCGGCGGCGAGAAGGATCGACGAGCGGGGCATTGCCACCTCAGTTGTTGTTGAAGATCGTCGAATAGTTCGACGTCGTGCCGGAGCCCGTCGTCGTCGACCCGGACGAGGTGTCCGTTGTGGTCGTCGTCGTGGTCGAGCTACTGCCGACGCCGAGGACCGACCCGAGCGAAGAGGACGAGGCGTTGAAGGTGTAGGTGCCGATCCCGGTGACGTTCGGCAGCGTGATGGTGCTGGTGCTGCCGTTCAGGAGCTTCGAGAGGTCGGCGCTCAGCGTCGAGCGGAAGGCATAGAGTTTCGAGTTGATCTGGTTGATCACGTTCTGGAGCTGGCTGTTGAGGATCGAGCAGACCTGCTGCTTGGCCGTGTTCAGAGCCTGGGTGATGAGGTTCTGCGCCGCCGAGGTGAGGAACCCGGACAAGTCGGGAATGAGGTTCGAGAGGTCGAACTGCTGCAGAAGGTTGGTGGCGATGCAGGAGTTCGCCCCGTCGAAGAAGTCGGACGGGTTGACCTTGGCCGCGTCGATCAGGGTGATCTGCCGCTGCACGGCGGCGTCGGCCGCCGCCTTGACGGAACAGGTCGAGGTGGCGGCCGACGCGGGGAGCGGCGCGGCGAGCACAGCGACGACGGCGGCGACCCGCGCGAGGGCAGGGGAGGGGACAGGCATCGGCATCATCTCTCAGAAGGCGGGCCAACGGCCACGACGGACCCAGCGGGTGTCGAGGCTGGCGATCATCGCGAGCGGCGTCCGTCCGACACGCCGACACCACCAGAGGAAGGCGACGTAGAGCGCGAGTGCGACGAAGGCCCAGCGCGAGAGGCCGGTGACCACGAGAAGCGGCCCGAAGACGAGAACGCTCGCGTGGAGCCCGGCGATACGGAGGGGTTGGGCGGTCCAGCGCCACTGAAGATCGGTCACGACGGATTTCCTTTTCCGGAGGAGGGGCGGGGGGCCGCCGGCAGGGCGGCGCCGACGTCGATCTTCGGGTCGACCCAGAAGCGGCGACGCCAGACGTCGACGTGAACGTGGTTCGGATAGAGGCCGACGCCGCCGACGCCATACATGGCGGCCGCCAGCGCGACGATCTTCGGCTCGACGCCGGGAATCCGGACGTCGCCGGCGAGCCCGTCGATGTGCGTCGATAGACGCGCCGCGCCCTCGGTCGCGCCATTGTGGGCGGGCGACCGACAGCCGCTGGTCAACACCAAGGGGAGAAGCGCACCGTTGGCGCGACCGATCCCGGTCTGAATGGCGGCGAGCGCGTCGAAGAGGCGCGGTTCGATCCAGATGGCGCGGCCGTCTTCGTTGTCCCGCCAGAGCCAAGAGAGTTCGAGCACGGCGCCGTGGTCGTAACCGGTGCCATTGCGGAACGCCGTCACGATCTCGGTGCCGTCGTGCTCCCGCACCAGCCAGAGCCGGGAGGGCATTTCCACCGGCGCCGGCATCGCCGCGGCGACGC
>JBEOKB010000061.1:0-2664 GCA_040275425.1 Siculibacillus sp.
AGCAGCGGACTGAAAATCCGCGTGTCCGTGGTTCGATTCCGCGCTTGGCCACCATCCCCAAAGATCCCAGCCCTTATCCGCTGGGATTTTTTGTGGCCGCAACGCCAGTATTGGTGCGCTTTTCAGCCCTGGCCTCTTGAGCACGGCCCTCCGGAAGTCGCCGTTCGAGGCGTGCATTCGGCCGGTTTTCTCTCTCTGTTCTCTGCTGCCCTCTGGAACATTCCAGAGCTGAAGTCCTGTCTTCATGCGGGTTTGCAGGCTGTCGGTTTGCTTCTTCGCTTGCTCGGGAGAGCGCGACCGAACCAGCGAAAAGCACAAAAAAAGCCGCCTTGCGGCGGCGTGTCGGTGCGGCACGGATATCAGCACAGCCCTGCCGCCAACGCCTCACGTTGCGCCAGCCAGGACGCGGACAACTTGCCGCGCAGCAACTGGCTGACGCCCACATCGAGGTGTCCCAGGGCGAGGGCTTCGATCAGGTCGGGGGCCAGTTGCGCCAGTCGGCTCATTTTGCTGGCTTGGCTGAGGTCGATGCCCTCGGCCGCCGCGATCTCGGCCAGGCGGTGATCGCCGCCGACGGCCGCGTCGTCGCCGAGGAGGACCGTCGCGGCACCGACGCCATGGTCGCCGCCTTCGGCGCGACCCGCCCCGCCGCCGCCCGCGCGGGCGTGCTGATCAAGTGCCCGAAGCCGACTCAGGATCGCCGCCTCGACATGCCCGCGATCGGTCCCGACACCGTGCGCACCGCCGCCGCCGCCGGGCTCAGGGGCATCGCCGTCGAGGCGGGCGGCACCCTCGTCGCCGACCGCGCCGAGGTCGTCCGCCTCGCCGACGCCCTCGGCCTGTTCGTCTGGGGCGTCGCCCCGTCGCCGGAGGCCTCCCCGTGACCGAGCCGCGCGCCCTTCGCATCTTCCTCGTCGCCGGCGAGCCCTCGGGCGACATCCTCGGTGCCCGTCTGATGCGCGGTCTCGCCGCCCGGCTCGACGGCCGCGTCGCCTTCTCCGGCGTCGGCGGCCCCGCCATGACGGGGGAGGGGCTCGCGAGCCTGTTTCCGATCTCCGACATCGCCGTGATGGGCATCCTGCCGGTGCTGGCGCGCCTGCCCCTGGTGCTGCGCCGCATCCGCGAGACCGCCGAGGCGGCCATCGCCGCCCGACCCGACGTGCTGGTGCTGATCGACAGCCCCGACTTCTGCCACCGTGTCGCCGCCCGCGTCCGCGCCGCCCGGCCGGAGACGAAGATCGTCCTCTACGTCTCGCCGACGGTGTGGGCCTGGCGCTCCGGCCGCGCCGCCAAGATCGCCCGCTTCACCGACCGGTTGATGGCCCTGCTGCCGTTCGAGCCCGAGGCTCACCGCCTGCTCGGCGGCCCGCCCACCACTTACGTCGGCCACCCCTTCCTGGAGCGCCTCGCCGAGGTCCGCCCGGCCGAGGGGCGCCGTCTGCCGACGCCCGGCGCCCGCCCGCTGCGCCTCATCGTGCTGCCCGGCAGCCGTCGCTCAGAGGTGACGCGCCTGATCGGCGTCTTCGGCGACACCCTGCGCGTGCTCGGCCCCCGCATCGGCCCCTACGAGGTGCTGCTGCCCGCCGTCGATCACGTCCGCGCCGAGATCGAGGCCGGCGTCGCCGATTGGCCGGTGCGCCCGACGCTTCTCGCGGGCGAGGCCGCCAAGTTCGCCGCCTTCCGCGCCGCCGATGCCGCGCTCGCCGCCTCCGGCACCGTCACCCTCGAACTGGCGCTCGCCGGCGTGCCGATGGTCGCCGCCTACCGGCTCGACTGGATCGGTCGCCTGATCAAGCGCTTCCTGCAGGTGCCGAAGCCGCTCACCGGCCTGATCCGCGTCCGCTCGCCGCTCCTGCCCAACATCGTCACCAACGACATGGCCGTGCCCGCCCACATCGACGAGGACTGTCGCGCCGATCTCCTCGCCGCCGCGCTCGCCGACCTCCTCGTCGAAGGCCCGGCCCGCGACCGTCAGCTCGCCGCCTTCGCCCGCCTCGAGGCGATCATGCGCGAGGGCCTGCCCGCCGCCGCCGGCGAGGCCGCCGTCGACGTGGTCCTGTCGGTCCTCCCGCGCGCCTGACGTCACCCCTCCTCGCCCAGAGACCCCCCGCGCGCCCGCCCCGCGACGGCACGTCTCCGCCCGGTTCGCGATTCTCGGCCGGACACGCTCGCACCTCCCCCGAAACGCGAAAAGGGCGCCCGCGAGGGCGCCCTTTCCGTGATCTGCGATCGGATCTCCGATCAGCCGCGCTTGTCGAGCGGCACGTAGTCGCGCAGCGGCGCGCCGGTGTAGAGCTGACGCGGACGACCGATCTTCTGATGCGGGTCCTCGATCATTTCCTTCCACTGGGCGATCCAGCCGACGGTCCGCGCGAGCGCGAACAGCACGGTGAACATCGAGGTCGGGAAGCCCATCGCCTTGAGGGTGATGCCCGAATAGAAGTCGATGTTCGGGTAGAGCTTCTTCTCGATGAAGTACTCGTCGTGCAGAGCGATCTTCTCGAGTTCGACCGCCACGTCGAGCAGCGGATCGTCCTTGATGCCGAGGGTCTGGAGAACCTCGTGGCAGGTCTTCTGCATGATCTTGGCGCGCGGGTCGTAGTTCTTGTAGACCCGGTGACCGAAGCCCATCAGACGGAACGGATCGTTCTTGTCCTTGGCGCG
>JBEOKB010000062.1:0-1937 GCA_040275425.1 Siculibacillus sp.
CGATCGTGCCGATGTTGCAGTGCGGCTTATTGCGTTCGAACTTTTCTTTGGCCATCGGATTGCTCCGCGTTCCTCAAACTGAGCCGATCGGGAGATCAGGCGAACTTCTTCTGGACTTCGGCGGCGACGTTCGACGGCACTTCTTCGTAGTGGTCGAACTGCATGGTGTAGCTCGCGCGACCCTGCGAGAAAGAGCGCAGAGTGTTGACGTAGCCGAACATGTTGGCCAGCGGGACCATCGCGTTGACGATCTGCGCATTGCCGCGCGTATCGGTGCCGGCGATCTGACCGCGGCGAGAGTTGAGGTCGCCGATGACCGATCCGAGGTACTCCTCGGGGGTCACGACCTCGACCTTCATGATCGGCTCGAGCAGAACGGCACCGGCCTTCTCGAGACCCTCGCGGAACGCCGCGCGGGAGGCGATTTCGAAGGCGATGGCCGAGGAGTCGACCTCGTGATAGGCGCCGTCGATCAGATGAACGACCACGTCGACCACGGGGAAGCCCGCGACCGGACCCGAGGTGAGGACCGAGTTGAGGCCCTTCTCGACGCCGGGCAGATATTCCTTGGGAACCGCGCCGCCGATGATCTTCGAGGCGAACTCGAAGCCCTTGCCGGACTCGTTCGGAGCGATGTGGAACTTCACCCGGGCGAACTGGCCGGTACCACCGGTCTGCTTCTTGTGGGTGTAGTCGATGTCGCTGGTGCGGCGGATGGTTTCGCGGTAGGCGACCTGCGGGGCACCGACGTTGACTTCCACCTTGTGGGTGCGCTTCAGGATGTCGACCTTGATGTCGAGATGAAGCTCGCCCATGCCCTTGATGATGGTCTGGCCGGACTCGCTGTCGGTGTTGACGCGGAAGGACGGATCCTCCGCAGCCAGCTTGGCGAGAGCCACGCCCATCTTTTCCTGATCGGCCTTGGACTTCGGCTCCACCGCCATCTCGATGACGGGTTCGGGGAACTCCATCTTCTCGAGGATGACCGGGTGGTTCGGGTCGCAGAGCGTGTCGCCGGTGCGGGTGTCCTTGAGGCCGACCAGAGCGACGATGTCGCCGGCGTAGGCCTCGGAGATCTCCTCACGGCTGTCGGCGTGCATGAGAACCATGCGGCCGACGCGCTCGGTCTTGCCGCGCACCGAGTTCAGCAGGCTGACGCCCTTCTCGAGCTTGCCCGAGTAGATGCGGCAGAAGGTCAGGATGCCGTACTGATCGTCCATCAGCTTGAAGCCGAGGAGGGCCAGCGGGTCGCTGTCGGACGACTTGCGCTCGGTCTCGAGCTCGGTCTTGACGTCGATGCCCTTGATCGCCGGGCGATCGAGCGGCGACGGCAGATAGTCGACGACGGCGTCGAGCAGGGGCTGCACGCCCTTGTTCTTGAAGGCGGAACCGCAGAGCACCGGGTAGAAGGCGCCGGTGATGACGGCCTTGCGCAGGAGCTTCTTGATGGTCTCCTCGGAGGGCATGATGCCGTCGAGGTACTGTTCCATCGCGGTTTCGTCGAGCTCGACGCAGGCTTCGATCATCTCGACGCGAGCGGCTTCGCACTTCTCGACGAGGTTCGCCGGGATCTCTTCGTCGTGGTAGTTGGCGCCGAGCGCCTCGTTCTCCCACACGACGGCCTTCATGCGGACCAGGTCCACGAGGCCGGCGAAGTTGGATTCGGCGCCGATCGGGATCTGGATCGGGATCGGGCGGGCACCGAGGCGCACCTTGATGTCCGAGATGCAGCGGTCGAAGTCGGCGCCGATCTTGTCCATCTTGTTGCAGAAGATGATGCGCGGGACGTTGTACTTGTCGCCCTGACGCCACACCGTCTCGGTCTGCGGCTCGACGCCCTGGTTGGAGTCCAGCACGCACACGGCACCGTCGAGCACGCGGAGCGAACGCTCGACTTCGATGGTGAAGTCGACGTGGCCGGGGGTGTCGATGATGTT
>JBEOKB010000063.1:0-8176 GCA_040275425.1 Siculibacillus sp.
CCCGATCGTGGCGATCAACTCCGCCGTCGACGGCACCGAGCCGGTCGAACCCGCCGCGATCACCGGCCCCTTCGGCGGCGCTTCCGCGAAACGCTTCGCCGTCGCCCGGATCGCCGCGTGCCGCCGCCGCGCCGGGTCCTCGCGGCCCGTCTCGGTGAGGTGGCGCGGCCACGCGTCGGTGACGATCGACAGGAAGGCCAGCGTCATCTGCCAGTAGAAGGCGTGTTCCTCCGGCACGATCTCGGTGAGACGCCGCCAGTCCGCGCCCTGGGACTCGACCTGATCCATCAGCGTCGACAGCGATCCCGCCAGCCGCACCGCCTCCGCCGGGCTCGCCGGCAGGCTCGGCATCGCTCCGGTGACCGGATGGAGAAATCCCGGCGAGACGCTGCGGGTCCAGCCCATCACCAGCCGGGTCATGGCGAGACGGCGCTCGAGCGGCGAGATCACCGGCTCGAGATCGATCGCCTCCTCGGCGAACAGCTCGCCGTCCTCGTCGACGTCGCCGAACGGTCGGATCTCCGGCAACAGCGCCGCCCGGCCTGCGCCTCGCCTCGCCAGTTCGGCACGAAAGGCGTCGGCGAGCGCGCGCGCCGCGCGCCGCGTCGGCACCAGCACCAGCACGTCGGCGAGCGCCGCCGGATCGTCCGCGTCGAAATGGAAGTCCTCGATGAGATCACCGTCGAGCAGCGCGGCGGCGAGCGTCGGCAGGAACGGCCGCCCGGCATCGATCGAGGCGACTCGCGCCGCGCGTCGCCGCGCGCGGGTATCGTCGTCGCTCGCTGCCGTCGTGGCCGTGGTCACGCCCGCCCCCTCTCGTGGCTTCCGCCGCTCGCGGCGCCCGCCCCTTCGAGACGGACGCTCAGTCGGCGCTCTCCGCGATCGCCGCCTCCGCCTCGCGAATCGCGCGCGGCGTGCCGACGTGCAACCATACGCCCTCCATGCGCTGGCCGAACAGGCGACCCGTTTCGATCGCCCGATCGAACAGCACGTTGAGCGAGAACGCCCCCGTCGGCGCGCCCTCGAACAGGCGCGGATGCAGGATCGCCGCGCCGGCATAGGCGAACGGCACCACCCGCCGCTCGTCGCGCCGGGTCAGCCGCCCGGTCTCGTCCATCAGGAAGTCGCCCTGGCCGGAATAGCCGACCGAGCCGACCGTCGGCGCCAGCAACAGCAGCGCGTCCATGGTCGCGTCGTCCCAGCGCGCCGCCAGGATGTCGAGATTGCGCCGGAACCCTTCGATCCAGAAACTGTCCGAATTGTAGAGGTAGAACGGATCGCTGCCGAGGTGCGGCAGCGCCTTGGCGATGCCGCCGCCGGTGTCGAGCAGCGCCGCTCGCTCGTCGGAGATGATGATCTCGGGCGAACGGCACTTCTGGACGTGGATTTCGACCAGATCGGCCAGATAGTGGACGTTGACCACCGCCGTCTTCACGCCCGCGTCGAGCAGGGTCGCGAGCCCGCGATCGATCAGCGAGCGACCGGCCACCTCGACCAGCGGCTTGGGCGTCGTCGCCGTGATCGGGCGCATGCGCTTGCCGAGACCGGCGGCGAGAACCATCGCCCGGGTCGGGCGCTGGGAGAGGACGTCGGCGGGGGGCGTCGAAACGATCGGCGTTGCGGGCATCGAAGGCGGGTCCGGTCTCAGTCGCTGGAACGGGTCTGGCGCCGGTCGCCCGGCACGGCCTCCTCATACCAGAGCTTCAGCGGCTGCAACACCGCTCCGTCGAGGACGCGTCCGAGGTAGTCCCATAGGCGCGGCATGTGACGCAGATACTGCGGCTTGCCGTCCCGGGCACGGAGGCGGGCGAACACCCCGAGAATCCGCGTGTTCCGTTGAGCGGCGAGGATGGCGTAGGCCCGCCGGAACGCCGCCTCGTCGAAGGCGGAATCCCGCGCGCGCCGCGCCGCGACGTAGGCCGCGATCAACTCGGCCTCGAGCGCGCGCGACACGTCGACCCGCGCGTCCTGGGCGATCGACACCACGTCGTAGGCCGGGTGGCCGAGAATGGTGTCCTGGAAGTCGAGCACGCCGACCCGGGCGAGCCCCGCGCGTTCCGCGAGCCACAGGATGTTGGGCGAGTGATAGTCGCGCAGGCACCACGTCCGCGGACCGGCCAGGATCTCGGCGAACAGCGGCCGCCAGATCTCCAGGAACCGCGCCCGCTCCTCGGCCGTCGCCGCGCGTCCGACGAGATGCGGGATGCCCCAGTCGAGGAACACCGACACCTCGGCGTCGAGATTGCCCTGGTCGTAGGCCGGCAGCGCGTAGCGCCCGCCGACGCCGTCGGGGAGCACGGTAGGCAGCTCGCGCCCGTGCAGATCGGCGAGCAGCTCCACCGCCGCGACGTAGCGCTCGCGCATCGGCCGCGGCGGATCTCCCGCCATGCAGAACTCCGAGCCGAGATCCTCGAGCAGCATCATGCCCGCGTCGAGATCGTGGGCCAGCACCTTCGGCACCGACACGCCGACGCTCGCCAGCCCGAGCGCCAGCGCCAGGAACGGGCGTGGCCCCTCGGCGAGCCTGGCGGCGGCTCGCGCCGCGATCCGCGCCCGCGCGCCCGCGTCGTCCGGCTCGGCCGGATGGTTCATCAGCACCGCCGTGCCGTGGTCGTCGAAGACGCGCTCGTAGGAGCGCGACGAGGCGTCGCCCTGGAGATGGCGCCGGTGCGCCCCCGGCCGTCCCGCCGCGTCGAGAAAGGCCCTGAGCGCCCGCGTCCGCTCGATTCGCCGCCGCCAGCGCTCGCCGGGTCCGATCAGCCGCACCTCGCGCGAGGTCGCGGTTCCCCCCGACCCGATCGCCACGATCAGCGCGTTCTCCGGCAGGCGGCCTCCGGCCCGATCCGGCCACTCGACCACCACCACGCCGTCGGCGACGGCCTCGTCGAACCCAAGTTCGTCGAGTTCGCCCTCGTCCGAGAGCCGGTAGAGATCGAAATGGGCGAGCCGCAGCCGCCCGAGATCGTAGGACTGCACCAGGGTGAAGGTCGGGCTCGGCACTTCGAGCCCGTCGTCGGCGGCGAGCGTGCGGATCAGCGCCCGCGCCAGCGTCGATTTGCCCGCGCCGAGATCGCCGACCAGCGCCACCACGTCGCCGACGGCGAGACAGGCGGCGAGATCCTCGGCGAGCGCGACCGTCGCCGCTTCGTCGACGAGGGCTAGGCGGAGATCGAGGGGCGCGCCCGCGTCGGTCATCTCGGCCTCACTCGCCCGCGATCCGTCCGCTCTCGTCCGACTGCTCGGCCCCGCCCTCGATCGCCCGGACCGGCAGGCGGCAGGTGACCGACGTGCCCCGACCCTCGACCGAATCGATCGAGACGGCGCCGCCGTGCAGTTCGACGAAGCTCTTGACGATCGACAGCCCCAGCCCGGCGCCGCCGCGATGCGGACCCTGGCGGCGGGTGTAGAACCGCTCGAACACCGAGCGCAGCTGATCGCTCGGAATGCCGACGCCCTGGTCGGACACGGTCAGGCGCAGGAGCTCACCCTCGCGCCGCACCTCGATCGAGACCCGGCCACCCTCGGTCGAGAACGACACCGCGTTCGACAGAAGATTGAACAGTACCTGCCGGATGCGCTTCTCGTCGGCGACGATCGTGCCCACTTCCGGCGCCACGTCGGTGACGAGTTGCAGCCGATTGGCGGTGAGCCGATCCTTGATCCCCTCGATCGCCGCCGCCACCGTCGCCGCCACGTCCACCTCGCCGATCGACAGCCGCATGATTCCGGCGTCGATGGTGGCGAGATCGAGAATGTCGTCGACGATCGCCATCAGCGCCTGGCTCGACGTCATGATGTGGGCGGTGTAGTCGCGCTGCTTGTCGTTGAGCGGGCCGGTGCGGGCCTGATCGGCCAGGAGATGGGTGAAGCCGACGATGTTGGTCAGCGGGGAGCGCAGTTCGTAGGAGACCAGCCCGACGAAGTCGGTCTTGATGTGGTCCGCCTCCTCCAGCGCCTCGTTCTTCTCCACGAGCGCCCGCTCGACGTTGACCGTGTCGGTGACGTTGACGAAGGTCACCAGCGTCGCCCCGTCCGGCAGCGGCACCGAGCCGTATTCGAGCACCGTCCCGTCGCGCCGCTCCATCGTGCCCGTCAGCCGGTCGCGATTGTCGGCGAGCCCGGTGACGGCGAGCTTGAGCCGGTTCCAGGTCGGCCGGTCGTCGTGGACGAAGCCGAGCCGCTCGATCATCTCGGTGATGTGCGGCTTGGTCGCCAGCACGCTCTCGTCGAGCCGCCACAGCGTCACGAACGCCGGGTTCCACAGCCGGAGCCGTCCGTCCGATCCGAACACCACCACGCCCTCGGACAGGTGGTCGAGCGTCTCGCCCTGGACCCGCACCAGCGCGTTGTGGCGCTTCTCGAGCTCGAGTTTCTCGGTGACGTTCTCGTAGACGTAGGTCACGCCGCCCTGCGGATGCGGATTGGCGATCACGCGCAGCGTCTGCCCGTCGGGCAGATGCCACCAGTGCTCCTTGGCCTCGAGGCTCTGATAGGCGGCGTGCAGGTCGCGCTTCCACGAGCGCCAGTCGGCCTGCTCCGGCAGTTTGCGTGCGGCACGCAACTGATCGAGCAGGGTGCCGTCGTCGGGTGAGGATTCCAGGAAGGCCGGATCGAGCCCCCACAGGCCGCGGAAGGCGGCGTTGTAGAACTGCAGCCGCTTGTCGGCGCCGAAGATCGCCACCGCGGTGGCGAGCTGGTCGAGGGTGCGGGCGTGGAAGTCGATGGTCCGGCGCAGCTCGGCCTGGATCTGCTCGAGATCGGTCACGTCGATGGCGATGCCCGCCTCGCCGTGCGCCGAGGCGACGTCGACCACGTCGTAGGTCCGCCGCCGCCCGGCGACGACCACCGGCAGCCTGAGATCGACCGCCAGCGCGGTCTTGCGCGCGGTGGAGATCGCCTTGCGCCCGGAGGTGTCGAGGAGTTCGAGCCCGCAGTCGATCGCCCGCGACCCGTCGGCGGCGTCGACGGCTTCGGCATAGGCCTGATTGACCCAGGCGAGGCGCCCGTCGAGCCCGCGCAGCCACACCGGCATCGGCATCGCCTCGAACAGCGCCCGCATCGCCTCGACGTCGCCCACCAGCCGACGATGGCGCTCGGACAGTTCGGCATGGGCTCGCCGCTCGGCGGTGAGGTCGGTGAAGCGCACGAACGGCCGCCCGCCGGCGACCCGGCCGACCGCCTCGATGTGAGTGCCAGAGCGCGTGCCCAGTTCCAGGTCGAACGGCGTGCCGCGCTCGCGCAGCGCGATCACCGAGCGATCGAGTTCGGCCGCGCAGGTGGTCTCGAGCCACGAACCGAAGGCCAGGAATTCGCCGCGCGTGCGCGGTGCCGCCGCCGCCGCCCCGAGCAGGCCGAGCATCAGCGGCGGATCACCGGCCTTGCCCCAGGCGAGAAGGAGTTGATCGTCGGCGTCGAGCAGCGCCTCGGCGCGATCGACCTGCGCCTTGAGATCTGCGTTGTCGGAGGTCAGTCGCCCGATCGTCGCCTCGGCGCGGGTGCGCGCCCGCATCATGCCGGCGGCCGAGGCCACCGCGACGCAGATGACGCCGATCATCGACGCGGTGAGCACGATCTGATGCGTGGCGAGAACGTCGCTCTCGGCCGCGAACGCCGGACGGGCGATCAGCGCCCAGGCGCTCGCCGCGATCGAAGCCCGAGCGGCCCAGTGTCGGAGCGACGTAGGAATCCGTCCTCCCCCCCGCACCCGCATGTCGAAGGCCCTCTTACCCGCGCGACTGTGTCGATGATGATCGGACTTCGTCGAAAATACGCGGTCGAAGCCCCCCGAATCACTTTCAAGATACAGCGCCGAGCAGGGGCTGGGGAGAGTCGGAAGAACCCTAAAACAGAAGGCGCACCGGAATTCCGGTGCGCCTCCAGATGTTGTGTATTCGAATACTGGAGATCAATACCGGTAGTGGTCCGGCTTGAACGGACCCTCGGACGGCACGCCGATGTAGTCGGCCTGGTCCTTCGACAGGGTCGAGAGCTTCACCCCGAGCTTGGCGAGGTGCAGCATGGCGACCTTCTCGTCGAGCTTCTTGGGCAGGGTGTAGACGCGGTTCTCGTAGGCCTTGCCGTTGGTCCACAGCTCGATCTGGGCCAGCGTCTGGTTGGTGAACGAGGCCGACATCACGAAGGACGGATGGCCGGTGGCGTTGCCGAGGTTCACGAGACGACCCTCGGAGAGCACGATCAGGCGCTTGCCGTCCGGGAACACGACGTGATCGACCTGGGGCTTGATGTTCTCCCAGGTGTAGTTCTTCAGGCCCGCGATCTGAATCTCGGCGTCGAAGTGGCCGATGTTGCAGACGATGGCGTTGTTCTTCATCGCCCGCATGTGGTCGAGGGTGATGACGTCCTTGTTGCCGGTGGCGGTGACGAAGATGTCGCCCTTGGGGGCGGCGTCTTCCATCGTCACCACCTCGTAGCCCTCCATCGCCGCCTGCAGCGCGCAGATCGGGTCGATCTCGGTGACGAGGACGCGCGCGCCGCCGTTGCGCAGCGAGGCGGCCGAGCCCTTGCCCACGTCGCCGTAGCCGGCGACGACCGCGATCTTGCCGGCGAGCATGACGTCGGTGGCGCGGCGGATGCCGTCGACCAGAGACTCACGGCAGCCGTAGAGGTTGTCGAACTTCGACTTGGTGACCGAGTCGTTGACGTTGATCGCCGGGAACGGCAGACGGCCCTGTTCGGTCAGGATGTAGAGGCGATGCACGCCGGTGGTGGTCTCCTCCGACACGCCCTTGATCGAGTCGCGCACCTTGGCGAACCAGCCCGGCTGAGCGGCGATGCGCTTCTTGATCTCGGCGAAGAAGGCGACCTCCTCCTCGTTGCTCGGGTTGGCGAGGATCGACGGGTCCTTTTCGGCCTCGGCGCCGAGGATGACGTACATGGTGGCGTCGCCGCCGTCGTCGAGGATCATGTTCGGCACGCCGCCGTCGTGCCAGTCGAAGGTGCGGGCGACGAAGGCCCAGTACTCTTCCAGGCTCTCGCCCTTGTGGGCGAACACCGGGATGTTCGCGGCCGCGATGGCGGCGGCGGCGTGATCCTGGGTCGAGAAGATGTTGCACGACGACCAGCGCACCTCGGCGCCGAGCGCGGTCAGCGTCTCGATCAGCACGCCGGTCTGGATGGTCATGTGCAGGCAGCCGGCGATGCGGGCGCCCTTCAGCGTCTGCGCCGGGCCGAACTCCTCGCGCACCGCCATCAGGCCGGGCATCTCGGTCTCGGCGATGTCGAGCTCCTTGCGGCCCCAGGCGGCGAGGCTCATGTCGGCGACGGCGTAGTCGGTGAAGGTGGTCATGCGGGTCTCTCCGAAAGGCGGCTTCGGCCCGACCGGGCGGGCGCGAGCGAACGGCTCCGGCGGCCCCGAGGGGACCGCGATCGTGGCCCGCTTATAGAACAGTGCTCGCACTGCGGCAATAACGATATAAAGATTTCTTTATATGATGTACGGAACGTCACCGTCACATTCCCGACCGAAACAACGGTCAACTGAATCGATCGAATCCGCATCGGAGGGGAGGGCGCGCATGAGCGACGTGCAGGTGGTGACGACGGAAGCCGTGAGCACGAGGGAGAGCGACTCCAGTCGCGACCGCTTCAACAACATGATCGCCATCGCGGTGGCGCTGCTGTCGGCGTTCATGGCCGTCTCCAAGGTCAAGGACGACAACGTCGTCCAGGGCATGCAGAAGGCCCAGGCCGAGACCGTCGACTACTGGAACGAGTATCAGGCCCGTCGCCAGCGCCAGTTCGCGGTCGAGCTCGCCATCGAGACCACCCGCGCCACCCGGCCGGCGAGTCCGGAACTCGACGCCAGGCTGGCCGAATGGAAGAAGCAGGCCGACACCATCAAGGGCCGCGCCGACGAGGCCGCGACCAAGGCCAAGGCCCGCGCCGCCGACTACGAGGCCGCCAACGATCGCGACGATCTGTTCGATCTCTCCGACGCGCTCCTGTCGGTGGCGATCGCGCTGTTCGCCGTCACCGCCCTGGTGCGCGTGCGCTGGCTGTTCGGCGCGGCTTCGGTCCTCGGCGCGGCCGGCATGGTCTTCGGCGTCGCCGGCTTCAACGGCTGGACCCACCTGCGCCCCGGCTTCCTGGTCGCCTTCCTCAACTGATCCCGGCCCCCGCCACGGTCGTCTCGATCCAGGCGACCACCGCCGCGACC
>JBEOKB010000064.1:0-10111 GCA_040275425.1 Siculibacillus sp.
TCGTCTTTCTGTCCGCGATCGTGTTCGGCGTCCTCTGACGCCTCGGGCGATCACGACCGGACCCCGGACCTCGACAGGACCAATGGGATCGGCCCGCCTCGGCGGGCCGTTTCGCGTTTCGGGGCGGGGTGGAAGCCGCGCCCTCCCCGAGGCCGCCGCCTCACCCGACCGCGCGCATCGCCGGTGCCGAGGCCGGTCCCGCCGCGGCGATCTCCCTCCAGGCTTCGAGCAGCACGCCGCCCAGCCGCGCCACCGCCTCGGCCCGGTCGTCGACCGCCGCCGCCCGCACTTCGTCGACCGCCGCCACCACGCCGACGAAGCCGACGTTGGAAGCCGCGCCCTTGAGCGTGTGCAGGGCCTTGCGCAACCCCTCGCCGTCTCCGGCGAGCAGATCGCGTTCGATCTCGCCGTAGAGCCGCGCCGCATCGGCCCGGAAGACCTCGGTCAGCTCGTCGAATCCCTCCTCGCCCAGCGCCTCGACCAAGTGGCGGCGATGGTCGAGATCGAGCATCTCGCGCCCCGCCGCGGCGGCGACCACCGTCTCTCTCGCGCGCGTCGGATCGGCCGAGGCCGAGTTCGCGGGCGCCGCCTCGCCCCCCGTCGCCGACAGCAGCGGCAGCAGCGCCGCCTCGAGCTTCTCCACCGTCACCGGCTTGGTCACGAAGTCGCTCATCCCCGCGTCCAGGCACGCCTCGCGATCGGAGGCGAACGCGTTCGCGGTGAGGCCGATGATCGGCAGCCGCGCGCCCGGTCCGTCGCCGCCGCGAATGCACCGCGTCGCCTCCAACCCGTCCATCACCGGCATCTGCATGTCCATCAGCACCACGTCGATGCCCGGTCGCGCCAGACGCTCCACCGCCTCGCGCCCGTCGACCGCCACCTCGTGGGCGACGCCGAGCCGCTTCAGCAGGCCGACCGCCACCCGGCGATTGACCTCGTTGTCCTCCACCACCAGCACCGTCCCGCGCCGCGTCGGGCTCGATGCCGGACACCGCGCCGCCCCGCGCTCCGCCGAGGCCTCGACGCCGGTGAACGACGTCCCCGCCACCCGATGCGCGATCACCCGGGCGAGACGGTGCGAGGTCAGCGGCCCTTCGATCACCACGACGCCGTCGCCCTCGTGACGCCGCGCGCCGAAGCCGAACACCACCGCGTCGACGTCCGTGCGCAGCCGCCCGGTCGCCTTGGCCGCGGCATAGGCGGCGACGTCGTAGATCACCATCGAGATCCTGGCTTGGCCCGACGTCGCGCTGTGGCGGGTCAGCCCGAGCAGCGACAGATCGCGCTCCACCGCCGCCGCCACCACCGGTCGACCGGCGCGCACCCCGACGCTCACCCCGTCGAGACACGGCGTCTCGCGCTGGTCCTCGGCGATCTCGGCCGGGATCTCGAACCAGAACGACGTGCCCCGGCCCTCCCGGCTCTCCACCTCGATCCGCCCCTTCATCGCCTCGACGATCCGCCGCGTGATCGCCAGTCCCAGCCCCGTCCCGCCGAACCGGCGGTTGATCGAGGCGTCGGCCTGGGTGAACTCGGTGAACAGCCGCCCGACGTTCTCCGGCGAAATGCCGATGCCGGTGTCCTCGACCAGCACGCGCAGCCCGGTCTCCCCGCCGCGCCGCCGCGTCTCGAACACCCGCACCGCCACCGTTCCGGTGTCGGTGAACTTGACCGCGTTGCCGACCAGATTGATCAGGATCTGCCGCAGCCGGGTCGGATCGGTGACGAAGCCGCGCATCGGATAGCTGGCGACCAGTTCCAGCCCCTTGGCCTCCGCGCGCGGCGCGATCATGTCGATCACCCCGTCGACCACCTCGGCCAGATCGACCGGCCGATGCTCGAGATCGATCGCCCCGGATTCGAGCTTGGAGAAGTCGAGCACGTCGTTGATCAGAGCGATCAGACCGTCGGAACACTGGCGGATCGTCCCGAGCTGCTCGCGTTGCTCGGCGTCGAGCCGGGTCTCCGCCAGCAGCTCCGCCATGCCGATGATGCCGTTGAGCGGGGTGCGGATCTCATGGCTCATGGTGGCGAGGAAGGTCGACTTGGCCTTGTTGCCCGCCTCCGCCGCCGCCGCCGACTGCGCCAACTCCTCCGACAGCCGCTGCAACCGGAACCGGGCCTGCTCGATCTGGTGGAGCTGCCGCCAGATCAGGATCGTCACCGCGCCCATCGCCAGCGTCAGTGCCGCGATCGCCCCGGCGAGCCAGGCGTAGATCGAGGTCGTCTCGACCCGCTCGTCGGCCTGGAGCTCCGACTGCATGTGGTTGGTCTGCACCAGCAGCGCGTCGGTCACCTTGCGCAGCGCCCGCGCGCCGTCGAGCACGGTCTGGAGATCCTCGCGCGAGGCCCGCTTCTCCGCCACGAACCGATCGAACAGCGGCAACACCCGATGCAGATGCGCGCCGAGTTCCTTCTCCAGCGCCTTCAATCGCGGATCGTTGCGGAACTTGGCCGAGAAATCGGCCTCCTCCATCACCTCGTGGCGCGAATAGAGGATGTCGAACCGCCGCGACACGTCGTCGAGGGTGATCTCGTCGGGGTGATGGAGAAGCTCGTCGAGCGCCTCGACCAGACGCCCCGCCTCGCGGTCGGTCTGATACGTCGCCCACAACGCGTCCTCGCGCACCGAGACCGCCGAGGAGTGATTGCGGATCCACATGGCGTTGAAGATCGCCAGCACCGCCGCGAACAGCACCAGCGCGATCATCAGGACGGCCACGACCGCCCTGTTGCGCCGCACCGCCGCCACGAAGATGCCCAACCACCGCGCCGTCGTCATCGTCCGCCCTCCCCGGCCGCGGCCGGCCGGTTCAACGCACCTCGATCGAGCGCACCTGCCACGCCGAACGCGAGAAGTACTTCTCGTTGTAGAGACCGCGGTCGAGATCGAACGGATAGATGACGAAGATCGGCCCCTTGTCGCGCACCGACATGGTCTCGCCGTCCTTGCGCGTCGCCAGGATCACCGGCCACTTGCGGAAGTCCTCGATCGGCACGTCGACGGCATAGTCGTTGAGGGCGACGATGTGCAGCGTGGTCCCGCTCGCCCCGACCTTGTCGAGCAGCGCCGACCCGAGCACGCCCTTGAACTTCGGCCTGCCCTTGGTCCACGGGGTCTCGGTCTCGGTGACCCGGCTCGGCATCTCCTCGAGCATGGCCAGATCGAAGTCGGCCTTCTCGCCGGCGTTGGTGTTGGCGATCTTGCCGGAGACGGTCAGGACCACCGTCGCCTTCGGCGCCTCGAACGTGGCCGCGCGCGCATCGACGGCGAATCCGAACAGCGCCAGGGTGACGGCGACGGGGACGAAACGGGCGAGCATGGGATTTCCTCTCGTTCTCGGTCTTGTTCTTGTCTTCGGTCTCGGCCGGATCGTCGGCGATGGCCCGCCCGTGGGCGGATCGCGAGCGCGGCCTCAGGCGGCGGCCGACGCGTCGTCGTGCGCCGTGCCGGCGATCGCCACGATCTCGTCGAAGCGCGCGAAGAACGCCGCCACGCAATTCGGATCGAAGTGACGGCCGACGTTCTCCTCGATCAGCGCCCGCGCCTTCTCCAGCGGCCAGGCCGGCTTGTAGGGCCGCACCGACATCAGCGCGTCGAACACGTCGGCGAGCGCGGTGATGCGCCCCGACAGCGGGATCGCCTCGCCCTTCAGCCCGCGCGGATAGCCGGTCCCGTCCCACTTCTCGTGGTGCGACACCGCGATGTCGGCCGCCACCTGCAGGAGCCGAGAATGCGATCCCTCGAGGATGTTCCAACCGAGCCGGGTGTGGGTCTCCATCACCTTGCGCTCTTCCGGCGTCAGCGGCCCAGGCTTGAACAGAATGTCGTCGGGAATGCCGACCTTGCCGACGTCGTGCATCTGGGAGGCGATCTCGATGATGTCGCACTCCTCCTTCGGCAGGCCGAGCTGGTCGGCGATGATCCGGCAGATCCGCGACATCCGGGCGATGTGGTCGCCGGTGTCGGTGTCGCGCCGCTCGGTCGCCTTGGTCAGCCGCCAGATGATCTCGCGCTCGCGCTCGACCAACTCGCGCGTCTGCTCCGCCACCCGGGCGTCGAGCTCGGCGGCGCGCTCCACGAGCTTCTTCTGCGCCCGCCGCAGTTCGAGCAGGTTGCGCAGCCGCACCTTGAATTCGACCGGCTCCAACGGCTTGGTCAGGAAGTCGGTCGCCCCGGCCCGCAGCGCCTCCAGGCAGACGTCGCGCTCGTCGGCGGTCGTCACCATCACCACCGGCACCGATTCGTGGCGCGCCATCCCCCGCAGGCGATGAATGAACTCGATGCCGTCGATCGCCGGCATCATGTAGTCGACCAGGACGAGATCGACGTCGGTGGTCTCGAGCGCGGTGAGCGCGGCCACCGGATCGGAGAAGGCGAGAGCGTCGCATCCCTCGACCTTCGTCACGAGCTGACGCACCAGCACCAGATTCGTCAGGTTGTCGTCGACCATCAGCACGGTCTGCATGGCGCGCTCCTTTCGGCTGTCTCGTCGATGTCATCAACTCACGAATCGATCCGTGATTCAACGTACGTGACGGCGTCGATACCGATTTCGAACCAGATGAATGAACAAATATTCAATCCAATTGAAGAATGCCGGCAGGCACTGCCGTTAGGGTACGGTCAAGGAAAAGGACACGAGTGCACGTCATGTGAAATTTTAAAAATTTACGCTAGGTCATTTCAATGAATGTATGATCCGGCATCTTCAGGCACGCGTTCCGCTGGTATTTTTGTCGACGACGCGCGGGCGTGCGAGCACCCTTGCCGCCTCAGCGAACGCGCCGTACCCTGTTCGCCGGAGAAGGGTTGAATGGCGCGCACGACCGGATCGAACGGAGAGAGGACCGCCGAGGCGATCCGTGCCGCGGGCACGCGTCTCATCTGGCAGCACGGCTTCGAGGCCATGAGCCTGCGCCGCCTCGCCGCCGAGGTCGGCATGCAGCCGGGTTCGCTCTACAACCACTTCGAGACCAAGCAGGCGTTGTTGTTCGACATCGTCCACGAACACATGTCGACGCTGACCGCCCGCCTCGACGACGCCCTGATCGGCCACACCGGCCCGCGCGACCGTCTCGTCGCCTTCGCCGCCTTCCACGCCCGCTACCACATGACCCGCCGCATGCAGGTCTACGTCGCCAACTCCGAGCTGCGCAGCCTGGAGCCGGAGAACCGCGCCGTGATCGTCGGCCTGCGTCGCGACTACGAGCGCCGCCTCGAGGCGATCCTGGCGGAGGGCCGCGACGCCGGCGTCTTCCGCGTCGCCGATCTGCGCGTCACCACCTTCGCCCTCATCTCGATGATGACCGGCATCTGCGAATGGTATCGCCCCGAGGGCCGCATGCGCCAGGACGAGCTGGTCGCCCTCCACGTCGATCTGGTCCTGCGCGCCGTCTCGCTCTGAATCACGACGCCCCGAGCGCCGCCAGCACCGCCCGCCCGATCGTGAGCCGCTTGGGCGCGTCGGCGATCGAGCCCATGTCGAGCGCCAGCGAGAACGCGGTCGCGCGCGCGCTCCTCTCCACCCACCCGGTCCACCACCCGACCATCGGCCGGCACGAGGCGCACACGCCGGTCTTGGCGTGGAGGCTGCGGCCGTCGCTCGCCTCGATCCGCAGAATGTCGCGCACGATCGCCTGTGCCCGGGCCGACATCGGCAACTGCCCGCGTGCCAGCTTCGCCGCGAACCGCGCCTGCTCGGCCGGCGAGATCGCCAAGGGACCGTCGAGCCAGAACCGGTCGACCACCGTGCCGGGATCACGATTGCCGTAGTCGAGCCGGGCGAGCCACTCGCGCTGGCGCTCGAGCCCGATCCGCCGCGCCACCTCCTGATAGATCGGCACCGCCGACACCGCGATCGCCTCGCGCATCGACTGGTCCTTCGCCCAGGTCGGATAGGGCTGCGGCCCGCCGCCGAAGGGTAGGATCTCGTTCTCGTCGCGCACGACGCCGGTCTCGAGCGCGATCAGCGAATTGACGATCTTGTAGGTCGAGGCGGGAACCCGGCGCTCGTCCGCCCGCGCGCCGATCACCGTCTCTTGCCCCGAGGCGGCGTCCACCACCACCATCGTGCCCTCCACCCCCTCGGCGCGAAAGAGCGCCACGAGATCGTCGCGAACGACGCGCCCGCTCGCCGAGGCCGTCCCCACGCCCCCCACGAGGCCGAGCATCCCGCCGCCCATCGCGCCCAACGCCTCGCGCCGGCTCGGCCCGAGGCCGAGATCGATTCGTCTGGTCATCCTCACCCCTACCCCCCGTGTCCGGCCCGACGGGCTCGTCGGCGCTCGGCCGCGATCGACGATCCGATCTCGGCGGAAGCAAGGCGCCCCCCGGCCAGAGATCGCCCTTCGTCCCCCTTGACGGCCATCTCGATATGAACGAACGTTCGTTTATATCGAAGAGGCGCTCATGGCTACGATCCGCGACGAACTCGACCGCCGTTCCCCCGCCTTCGCCGCCAATCGCGCGGCGCTCGAGGCCCGCGTCGCCGAGCTGTCGGCCCGCGTCGCCCGCGTGGCCGAAGGCGGCGGCGAGACCGCCCGCGCGCGCCACGTCGCCCGCGGCAAGCTCCTGCCGCGCGACCGCATCCGCCTGTTGCTCGATCGCGGCTCGCCCTTCCTCGAGTTCTCCCAGCTCGCCGCCGACGGCATGTACGGCGACGAGGTCCCCGCCGCCGGCATCCTCACCGGCATCGGCCGCATCGAGGGCCGCGAATGCGTGGTCGTCGCCAACGACGCCACCGTCAAGGGCGGCACCTACTACCCCGTCACCGTCAAGAAGCACCTGCGCGCCCAGGAGATCGCCGCCAAGAACGCGCTCCCCTGCGTCTATCTGGTCGATTCGGGCGGCGCCAACCTGCCCAACCAGGACGAGGTCTTCCCCGACCGCGACCATTTCGGCCGCATCTTCTACAATCAGGCCCGCATGTCGGCCGCCGGCATCGCCCAGATCGCCGTGGTGATGGGTTCGTGCACCGCCGGCGGCGCCTATGTGCCCGCCATGGCCGGGCAGTCGATCATGGTGCGCGAACAGGCCACCATCTTCCTCGGCGGCCCGCCGCTGGTGAAGGCGGCGACCGGCGAGATCGTCACCGCCGAGGACCTCGGCGGCGCCGACGTCCACACCCGCACCTCCGGCGTGTCCGACGCCATGGCCGAGGACGACGCCCACGCGCTCGGCCTCGCCCGCCGCGCCGTCGCCTCGCTCGCCCGCCCCAAGCCTTCCGGCCCGACCCTGCGTCCGCCGCGCGCGCCCCTCCTCGACCCGGAGGATCTGCTCTCCGTCGTCTCCGCCGACCCCAAGCAGCCCTTCGACGTGCGCCAGATCATCGGCCGCATCGTCGACGCCTCCGAGTTCGACGAGTTCAAGCCGCTCTACGGCACCACCCTGGTGTGCGGCTTCGCCCACGTCTGGGGCTATCCCGTCGGCATCGTCGCCAACAACGGCATCCTCTTCTCCGAGAGCGCGCTCAAGGGCGCCCACTTCGTCGAACTGTGCGCCGAGCGCGGCGTGCCGCTGATCTTCCTGCAGAACATCACCGGCTTCATGGTCGGCCGGAAGTACGAGGCCGGCGGCATCGCCAAGGACGGCGCCAAGATGGTCACCGCCGTCGCCTGCGCCGACGTGCCCAAGATCACCGTGGTGATCGGCAACTCCTTCGGCGCCGGCAACTACGGCATGTGCGGCCGCGCCTTCGACCCGAACTTCCTGTTCATGTGGCCCAACGCCCGCATCTCGGTGATGGGCGGCGAGCAGGCCGCGGGCGTCCTCGCCCAGGTCCGCCGCGACGGTATCGAGGCGCGTGGCGGCACGTGGTCGGCCGAGGACGAGGAGACGTTCAAGGCCCCGATCCGCGCCCAGTACGAGGAGCAGGGCTCCGCCTGGTACTCGACCGCGCGCCTGTGGGACGACGGCGTCATCGACCCGCGCGACACCCGCCTGACCATCGCGCTCTCGCTCTCCGCCGCCTTCAACGCCGAGCCGCGTGCCACGCGCTTCGGCCTCTTCCGCATGTGACGGAGACGACGATGACCCGACCGCTCCGCACCCTCCTGGTGGCCAATCGCGGCGAGATCGCCGCCCGCGTCTTCCGCACGGCGAAGGCGATGGGTATCCGCACCGTCGCCGTCTTCTCCGACGCCGACCGCGACGCCCTCCACGTCCGCGCGGCCGACGAGGCCCACCGCATCGGCCCCGCCCCGGCGCGCGAGAGCTATCTCTCGATCCCGGCGATCCTCGCCGCCGCCCGCGCCAGTGGCGCCGACGCGATCCACCCCGGCTACGGCTTCCTCTCCGAGAACGCCGCCTTCGCCGAGGCGGTCGCCGAGGCCGGGTTGATCTTCGTCGGTCCTCCCGCCGCCGCCATCCGCGCCATGGGCTCCAAGGCCGAGGCCAAGAGCCTGATGCAGCTCGCCCGCGTACCGCTGGTGCCGGGCTATCATTCCGCCGATCAGTCCCCGGAGGTGCTCGTGAGCGCCGCCCGCCACATCGGCTTTCCCGTGCTGATCAAGGCCTCGGCCGGCGGCGGCGGCAAGGGCATGAAGGTGGTCGAGCGCGAGGAGGACTTCGCCGACGCCTGCGCCTCCGCCGCCCGCGAGGCCCAGGCAGCCTTCGGCGACGACCGCCTCTTGATCGAGCGCTGGTTGACGCGGCCCCGTCACGTCGAGGTCCAGGTCTTCGCCGACGCCCACGGCAACTGCGTGCATCTCTTCGAGCGCGACTGCTCGGTCCAGCGCCGCCATCAGAAGGTGATCGAGGAGGCCCCCGCCGCCCGCCTCTCGCCCGAGCTGCGCGCCCGCCTCGGCGCCACCGCCGTCGAGGCCGCCCGCGCCGTCGGCTACGTCGGCGCCGGCACCGTCGAGTTCATCATGGAGGGCGACGCCTTCTGGTTCATGGAGATGAACACCCGTCTCCAGGTCGAACACCCCGTGACCGAGGCGATCACCGGCCTCGATCTGGTCGAATGGCAGCTGCGGGTGGCGCGCGGTGAACCTCTGCCGCTGACGCAGGGCGAGATCGTCCCCTCCGGCCATGCCGTCGAGGCCCGCCTCTACGCCGAGGACCCGGCCCGCGACTTCCTGCCCCAGACCGGCCGCCTCGATCACCTCGCCTTCCCGGAAGGCGTGCGCGTCGACAGCGCGGTCGCCGGCGGTGACGAGGTCTCGCGCCACTACGACCCGATGATCGCCAAGATCGTCGCCCATGGCCGCGATCGCGCCGAGGCCCTCGCCCGCCTCGCCACCGCCCTCGCCGCCACCCGCGTCGTCGGCCTCGCCACCAATCTCGACCTGCTCTCGCGCATCGTCGACCACCCCGAATTCGCCGCCGACGCCCACGACACCGGCTTCGTCGCCCGCAACGCCGACACCCTTCTGACGCCGCGCCCGCTCGACCACCGCCTCGCCGTCGCCGCCGCCCTCGCCCTGCTCGAGCGCGAGACCGCGACCGCCGCCACCGCCCCCGCCGACCCGTGGTCGCCGTGGGCGCGCGGCGGCGCCTGGACGCCGAACCTCCCCGCGCTGCGCGAGATCACCCTCGACGACGGCACCGACGCCCGCACCCTGCGCTTCGAGACCGACCGCACCGGCACCCGCCTCCTCGGTGACGCCGCCCCCCTGCCCGTCGCCGCCCGCCTCGCGCCCGACGGCCGCCTCGTCGTCGATCTCGGCGCCGCCCGCCACGCCCTCGACGTGATCACCACCGGCGATCGCGTCACCGTCTTCGCGCCGTTCGGCCGCGCCACCTTCCGCGAGATCGACCCGCGCGACGCCGCCGCCGCACACCACACCCACGCCGACCGCCTCGTCGCGCCGATGCCCGGCGCCGTGGTCCAGGTCCTGGTCGCGGTCGGCGAACGGGTCGCCGCGGGCAGCCCGCTGGTGGTGGTGGAGGCGATGAAGATGGAACACGTCGTACGCGCCCCCCACGACGGCGTGGTCGAGCGCATCGACGTCGCCGTCGGCGACGTGGTGGCCGAGGGCGTCGAACTGGCCGTCCTCGCCCCCGTGGAGGGGTGAGCGGCCCCGCGCCGCACACGCCGCACAACCGGAAATGCGATCTCCGATCGACTTGCGCCCGTGACCGCACGGGCTCGAATGGGCGGCCGAA
>JBEOKB010000065.1:0-19144 GCA_040275425.1 Siculibacillus sp.
ACCTCTGACCCCCAGATTCGTAGTCTGGTGCTCTATCCAGCTGAGCTACGGGCGCCCGCGTCCGGCAAGGTGTGACCACCGCCTCGACGACGACGATCCCTCTAAACGGTTCCTTCTCGGCGCGCAAGTCGCTTCGACGACGGCTCTGCATTTTTCTCCTCCTCCGCCCGGCGCGACGAGCGACGAGGGCCGAGGTCGTCGCAAGGGGCGGCGAGGGCGGGGAGGGGGGGTGTTCACCCGCGTCGTGGAGCGCGTCGCGCCGATTTCTCGCGGCACGGGCGAGCGATCGAGAGCGACGCGGCCCTCGTGGGGCGGTGCGACGCCTTCGACGGCGGGAACGGGATCTCGAGGATCGACGGCGCGGGCGGGTCGTGGGAAGACTCTTCTCGGGATCGCAGAGATTCGATCCGCCGTTCGCTCTCGTGATCGGCCCCCGACGGGACGCGCCGTCGGCGGCGCGATCGGTCGTCTCGGATCCTTCGGAACCGCCTCGATGCATGCCGTGCCCTCGCCCCGTCCGGTTCTGCCCGATCCCGCCTTCTGGCGGGGGCGGCGGGTGCTGTTGACCGGGCACACCGGCTTCAAGGGGGCATGGACCGCGAGCTGGCTCGCGGCGCTGGGGGCGACCGTCGGCGGGTTCGCGCTCGATCCGCACACGGTCCCCGCTCTGTGGGACGTCGGCGGGCGGCCCGCCGGGTTCGACGATCGGCGCGGCGACGTGCGCGACGCGGGCGCGGTGCGGCGGGTGATCGAGGAGACGCGGCCGGAGATCGTGCTGCATCTGGCGGCGCAGGCGCTGGTGCGCGAATCCCATCGGCGGCCGCTCGACACCTTCGCCACCAACGTCATGGGCACGGTTCATCTGCTCGAGGCCCTGCGCGAGGTCGACGGGGTGCGGGCGGCGGTGATCGTCACCACCGACAAGGTCTATGCCGAGCCGGCGCGGCCGCATGCGCACGGCGAGGACGATCCGCTCGGGGGGCACGACCCCTACGCGGCGGGCAAGGCGGCGTGCGAGCTGGCGGTGGCGAGTTGGCGGCGCTCGTTCCTCGACGGCCGCGTGGCGGTGGCGACGGCGCGGGCGGGCAACGTGATCGGCGGCGGCGACTGGTCGGCGGATCGGCTCATACCCGACGCGGTACGGGCGTGGGGGGCTGGGCGCCCGCTCCTGGTGCGGCGGCCGACGGCGATCCGGCCGTGGCAGCACGTGCTGGAGCCGATCGCCGCCTATCTGGTGCTGGCGGAGCGGCTGGTGGCCGATCCGTCCCTCGCCGACGCCTACAACATCGGCCCGGACGGGGGGGCGGTGACGGTGCGGCGGGTGGTGGAGGCGGCGCGCGCGGCCTTCGGGCGAGGCGAGATCGACTACGCCACCGGACCGGAGGGGCCGCACGAGAGCGAGCGGCTGGAGCTCTCCAACGCGCGGGCGCGGGAGCGGCTGGGGATCGTGCCGCGGTGGTCGCCGGAGGAGGCGATCGAGCGGACGATGCGGTGGTATCGCGACTTCGAGGACGGACGGTCGGCGGCGGAGCTGTGCCGGCGCGATCTCGACGCCTATGGAGCGGGCGCATGAACGAGCGCTTCATCTTCTCGCCCACGGCGATCACCGGGCTGTTCGTGGTCGAGCGGCGGCCGATCGGCGACGCGCGCGGCTCGCTCGAGCGGATGTTCTGCGCCGAGACCTTCGCGCGCCACGGCTGGCGCGGGCCGGTGGCGCAGGTCAATCTCACCCGCACCACGACGCGCGGCACGCTGCGCGGGCTGCACTTCCAGCGCGGCCCCCATGGCGAGAGCAAGCTGATCTCCTGTCTGCGCGGGGCGGTGCACGACGTGGTGGTCGATCTGAGGGCGGGGTCGCCGACGTTTCTCGCCCGGCACGTCGAGGTGCTGCGCGCGGAGGCGCCGCGCTCGCTGCTGGTGCCGGAGGGGCTGGCGCACGGGTTCCAGGCGCTGAGCGACGACGTCGAGATGCTCTATTTCCATTCCGCGCCGCACGTGCCGGAGGCGGAGGGCGGGGTGTCGGCGTTCGATCCGCGGCTCGGTCTCGACTGGCCGCTGCCGATCGGCGAGATGTCGGCGCGCGACCGGGCGCATCCGCCACTCGGCGAGGACTTCGGAGGGCTCGGGCCGTGAAGTGCCGTCACTGCGGATCAAAGATCTCGCTCGATTTCCTCGATCTCGGCACGGCGCCGCCGTCGAACGCCTATCTCACGGCCGAGGCGCTCGACGCGCCGGAGGTGCGGCTGCCGCTGCGGTTGGTGGTGTGCGAGAGCTGCTGGCTGGTGCAGGTGGCCCACGTGGCGGCGAGCGAGGCGCTGTTCTCGGCCGACTACGCCTATTTCAGCTCGTTCTCGGCGACGTGGCTCGCTCATGCGGAGCGATTCGCGGCGGAAGCGACGGCGCGGCTCGGGCTCGGGCCGTCGTCGTCGGTGGTGGAGATCGCCGCCAACGACGGCTACCTCCTGCGCTGGTTCCGGCGCGACGGAGTGCCCTGCTACGGGGTGGAGCCGACCGCGAGCACGGCGGCGGCGGCGCGGGCGCTCGGGATCGAGATCGTCGAGGCGTTCTTCGGGCGGGATCTGGCCGGGGACCTGCTGGCGACGCGCGGGGCGGCCGATCTGATGGTCGCCAACAACGTGCTCGCCCACGTGCCGGACATCGCCGACTTCGTCGGCGGGTTCGCGCGGCTGCTGGCGCCCTCGGGCGCGGCGACGTTCGAGTTCCCCCACCTCCTGCGGATGGTGGCGGAGAACCAGTTCGATACCGCCTATCACGAGCACTATTCCTATCTGTCGCTGACGGCGGTGGTGGGGATCTTCGCGGCGAACGGGCTCGCGGTGTTCGACGTCGAGGAACTTCCGACCCACGGCGGCAGCCTGCGGGTGTGGGCGGAGCGGGCGGACACGGGCCGTCGGGCGGCGACGGTGGCGGTCGGGGCGGTGCTGGCGCGCGAGGCGGCGGCGGGGGTGACGACGGCGGCGTTCCATCGCGGCTTCCAAGCGCGGGCGGAGGCGATCAAGGACGATCTCCTGGCGTTCCTGATCGAGGCCAAGCGGGCGGGACGCCGGGTGGCGGCCTACGGCGCGGCGGCCAAGGGCAACACGCTCCTCAACTTCGCCGGAGTGCGGCCGGATCTGCTGCCGTGGGTCGTCGATCGCAATCCGGCCAAGCAGGGGCGGTTCCTGCCCGGCAGCCGCATTCCGATCGTTGCGGAGGAACGACTCGCGGCGGAGAAGCCGGATCTCGTGCTGATCCTGCCGTGGAACCTCGCCGAGGAGATCGCCGACCAGCTCGCCTACGTGCGGGCGTGGGGCGGGCGCTTCGTGGTGGCGGTGCCGCGGCTCACGGTGTTCTGAGGAGGCGCGGGTGGACGAGGCTCGACCGGCGATCGCGCTGACCGGGGCGACCGGCTTCGTCGGGCGGGCCGTCGCGCGCGAGCTGGCGCGGCGGGGGATCGTCTTCACGGCGGTGACGCGCGATCGGGCGCGCGCGGCGGGGCTCGGCGCGGACGAGGTGATCGAGGCGGATCTCGCCTCTCCCGACCGGGAGACGATCGCGGCGCTGGCGCGGCACGAGGCGGTGATCCATCTCGCCTGGGGCGGGCTTCCCAACTATCGCGCGCGTCGGCACTTCGAGGTCGAGCTGCCGCTCCACTACGCCTTCCTGCGCGATCTGGTGATCGCTGGGGCGGAGAGGCTGGTGGTGGCGGGGACGTGCCTCGAGTACGGGCTGCGCGAGGGGGCGCTGTCGGAGAACATGGTGCCCGATCCGGTCACCGCCTACGGCTTCGCCAAGGACGCGCTGCGGCGCGAGCTCGAGCTCCTGCGGCGCGAGCATCCGTTCGCGTTGACCTGGGCGCGGCTGTTCCATCTCCACGGCGAGGGACAGGCGCCGACCTCGCTGTTCGCTCAACTGACGGCGGCACTGGCGGAGGGGCGGGCGCGGTTCGAGATGTCGGGGGGCGAGCAGGTGCGCGACTTCTCGCCGATCGAGACGGTGGCGGCGCGGCTGGTCGATCTCGCCCGGCTCGGGAACGGCGTCGGGGTCGTCAACGTCGCCTCGGGACGACCGAGGACGGTGCGGCGGCTGGTCGAGGAGTGGGTGGCGGCGCGCGGTGGGCGGATCGAACTCGATCTCGGCCGGTTTCCCTATCCCGACTGGGAGCCGTTCGCGTTCTGGGCCGTCGTGCGGCGGCTTGAGGCGGCGCTCGGCACGGGCGTGGCCGCGGGCGCGGGCCTGGACAGCGCGGGCGGGGCGACGGACAATCGCGGCGAGGCGGGCGCGTCGCCCGCGAGCCGAGAACCGAGCGCAGGTCGTGTGATCCGATGAAGGTCGTCATTCTGGCCGGGGGGCTGGGCACCCGCATCTCCGAGGAGAGCCATCTGCGGCCGAAGCCGATGATCGAGATCGGGGGAAAGCCGATTCTCTGGCACATCATGAAGATCTATGGCCGGTACGGCTTCACCGACTTCGTGATCTGCCTCGGCTATCGCGGCTACATGATCAAGGAGTACTTCGCCAACTACGTGCTCCACTCCTCCGACGTGACCATCGACATGGTGTCGGGCGAGACCATCTTCCACGCCTCCAAGGCCGAGCCGTGGCGGGTGACGCTGGTCGACACCGGCGCCGACACCATGACGGGTGGGCGGTTGAAGCGGGTGGCGCCGCATCTGGGCGAGCGCTTCTTCCTGACCTACGGCGACGCGGTCGCCGACATCGACGTCGCGGCGCTGCTTCGCTTCCACCTCGGTCACGGGCAGGAGGCGACGGTCACCTCGGTGGTGCCGCCGGGGCGGTTCGGGGCGCTGTCGCTCGACGGCGACGTGGTGGAGACCTTCACCGAGAAGCCGCCCGGCGACATGGGCCGCATCAACGGCGGTTTCTTCGTGCTGGAACGCTCGGTGTTGGAGCGGATCGAGGGCGACCGGACGGTGTTCGAGGCCGAACCGCTCGAGGGGTTGGCGCGCGATCGGCGGCTCAGGGCCTATGCCCACGACGGGTTCTGGCGGCCGATGGACACGCTGCGCGACAAGACCCAGCTCGAGGAGCTGTGGGCGGGCGGGGCGGCGCCGTGGAAGACGTGGGCGTGAGCGATCAGCCGGCCGGGCGGCCGAAGCGGGTCTCGATGTAGTCGGCGACCATCTTCTCGAAGTCCTCGGCGATGGTCGCGCCCTTCAGCGTCGCCACCTTGCGGCCGTCGACGAAGACGGGGGCGGAGGGGGTCTCGCCGGTGCCGGGGAGCGAGATGCCGATGTCGGCATGTTTCGATTCGCCCGGTCCGTTGACGATGCAGCCCATCACCGCGACGTTGAGCGTCTCGACGCCGGGGTATCTGCCACGCCATTCGGGCATCGATTCGCGGATGTGCTCCTGGATGCGATGGGCGAGTTCCTGGAACACGGTCGAAGTGGTGCGGCCGCAGCCGGGGCAGGCGGCGACGATGGGAGCGAAGGTGCGCAGGCCCATGGTCTGGAGCAGTTCCTGCGCGGCGATCACCTCGCGGGTGCGGTCGCCACCGGGCTCGGGGGTGAGCGAATAGCGGATGGTGTCGCCGATGCCCTGCTGGAGCAGGATGCCGAGCGCGGCCGAGGAGGCGACGAGGCCCTTCGAGCCCATGCCCGCCTCGGTGAGGCCGAGGTGGAGGGCGTAGTCGGAGCGGGCGGCGATCTCGCAGGAGACCTTCACCAGATCCTGGATCTGCGAGACCTTGGCGGAGACGACGATGCGGTCGCGGGGGAGGCCGACGTCCTCGGCGAGGGCGGCCGACAGCAGGGCGGAGCGGACCATCGCCTCGTGCATGACCTCGCGGGCGGTGAGGGGGGAGCCGTTCGCGGTGTTCTCGTCCATCAGGCGGGTGAGAAGCTCCTGGTCGAGCGAACCCCAGTTGACGCCGATGCGCACCGCCTTGCCCCAGCGGGCGGCCAGTTCGACGATGTCGGTGAACTGGCGGTCGCGCTTGTCCTTGAAGCCGACGTTGCCGGGGTTGATGCGGTACTTGGCCAGCGACTGGGCGCAGGCGGGGTGATCGGCGAGCAGCTTGTGGCCGATGTAGTGGAAGTCGCCGATCAGCGGGACGTTCACGCCCCAGGCGTCGAGGCGGTCGCGGATCTTCGGCACGGCGGCGGCCGATTCGTCGCGGTCGACGGTGATGCGGACGAGTTCCGATCCGGCGCGGGCGAGCGCGCGGACCTGTTCGGCGGTGCCGAGCACGTCAGCGGTGTCGGTGTTGGTCATCGACTGCACGACGAGCGGCGCCCCGCCGCCGATCACCACGCCGCCGACGTCGACGGCGACCGAGGCGCGGCGGGGGAGGGGCGTGGCGACGGGGTAGGGCGAGGGCATCGGATGGCTCCCGGGAAGTCGGCGGCACCGATCGATCGCCGTGGGTCCGGACGGTGCGAACGCGGGTTGCGGTGCATGTCTCGATGGGACAGGCTGACGGAGAGGCGACACAGGCCGCCTCGCCAATTCGCGCTCCTCTCTAACGGATATTTGCGCCCATGTCCTCACCCAGTCCTCGGTCGACGTTGCGCGCCGCCGTCTCGACCATCCTGCACGGATGGGCGGGCCCGGCGATTCTCGTCGTCTACGCGGCCGCGTCGCTGGCTCTCGGGGCGCGTCTGACCGCGGTGCCGGGATTCGCGACGGTCAATCCGCTCCTCGAGCTCACGATGCTGATCCTCGGCGTGGTGATCGCGGTCCATCACGCCGAGGCGATCGCCCATCGGCTCGGCGAGCCCTACGGCACGCTGGTGCTGACGATGGCGGTCACGGTGATCGAATGCTCGCTCATCGTCGCGGTGATGCTGTCGGGCAAGGGCAATCCGGCCCTGGCGCGCGACACGGTCTTCTCGGTGATCATGCTGGTGTGCAACGGGCTCGTCGGAGCGTGTTTCCTCATCGGCGGCCTGCGCTGGGGCGAGCAGACCTTCCGCGCCACCAGCGCCCGCGCCTATCTGATGGTGCTGCTGCCCTTCGGCGTGCTGACGATGATCCTGCCGGGGTTCACCACCTCGGTCGCCGGACCGTTCTTCTCGACGGCCCAGGTGATCTTCGTGTCCTTCGTGACGCTGGTGCTCTACGGCATCTTTCTCTACGTGCAGACGGTGCGCCATCGCGGCTTCTTCGACGTCGAGACGGCGGTGGAGACCGAGGCCGAGGTCGAGGCCGAGGCGCCCGCCGACGACGGCCCCTCGATCACCCCCTATCTGCTCCTGACCGTGGCGCTCACGGCGATCGTGATGCTCGCCAAGAGCTTCGCCGGCTCGCTCGCCTCGGTCGTCGAGGCGGTCGGCGCGCCGGGCTCGGTGGTCGGCGTCGTCGTCGCGACCCTGGTGCTGTTGCCCGAGAGCGTCACCGCGATCCAGGCGGCGCGCGCCGATCAGCTCCAGCGCAGCATCAATCTGGCGCTCGGCTCCTCGCTCGCCACGATCGGGCTGACCTTCCCGGCGGTGGGGGCGCTGTCGCTGTTCCTCGACAAGCCGCTGGTGCTGGGGCTCGGCCCGACCGAGATGGTGCTCCTCACCCTGACGCTCGCCGTCTCGATGGTGACCTTCTCGGGTGGGCGCACCAACATCCTGTCGGGATCGGTGCATCTGGTGCTGCTCGCGACCTTCGTCTTCCTGATCTTCGCGCCGTGACGGGGCGCGCGGGCGGGCATGGCGGATCGGCCGACGTGCGGTCTTGCACGGCGGCACGTTCCGGCTAGAGTGCCGCCGAATTTCGACTCCGACACCCGAGCAATCCAGAGGACCGACGATGGCCGTGGAGAACGTCAAGAAGGTGGTGCTGGCCTACTCCGGTGGCCTCGACACCTCGATCATCCTGAAGTGGCTTCAGGTCACCTACGGCTGCGAAGTCGTGACCTTCACCGCCGACCTCGGTCAGGGCGAGGAGCTGGAGCCGGCGCGCAAGAAGGCCGAGATGCTCGGCATCAAGGAGATCTTCATCGACGATCTGCGCGAGGAGTTCGTCCGCGACTACGTGTTCCCGATGTTCCGCGCCAATGCCGAGTACGAGGGCCTCTATCTCCTCGGCACCTCGATCGCGCGGCCGCTGATCGCCAAGCGCCAGATCGAGATCGCCCGCGAGGTCGGCGCCGACGCGGTGTGTCACGGCGCCACAGGCAAGGGCAACGATCAGGTGCGCTTCGAGCTCGGCTACTATGCGCTCGAGCCGGACATCAAGGTGATCGCGCCGTGGCGCGAGTGGGACTTCAAGTCGCGCGAGGCGCTGATCGACTTCGCCGAGAAGCACCAGATCCCGATCGCCAAGGACAAGCGCGGCGAGGCGCCGTTCTCGGTCGACGCCAACCTGCTGCACTCCTCCTCGGAGGGCAAGGTGCTCGAGGACCCGTGGGTCGAGCCGCCGGAATACGTCCACATGCGGACGATCTCGCCCAAGGACGCCCCGGACGTCGCCACCGAGATCACGATTTCCTTCGAGAAGGGCGACGCGGTCGCCATCGACGGCGTGAAGATGAGCCCGGCGACGCTGCTGGCCAAGCTCAACGACCTCGGCCGCGACAACGGCATCGGCCGGCTCGATCTGGTCGAGAACCGTTTCGTCGGCATGAAGTCGCGCGGCGTCTACGAGACCCCGGGCGGCACCATCCTTCTGCAGGCCCATCGCGGCATCGAGAGCATCACGATGGATCGCGGCGCGGGCCACCTCAAGGACGAGCTGATGCCGCGCTACGCCGAGCTGATCTACAACGGCATGTGGTTCTCGCCCGAGCGCGAGATGCTGCAGGCGCTGATCGACAAGAGCCAGGAAGCGGTCACCGGCGACGTGCGGCTCGAGCTCTACAAGGGCAACGTCCGCGTCACCGGCCGTCGCTCGCCCTATTCGCTCTACGACCAGGAGCTGGTCACGTTCGAAGAAGGCAAGGTCGCCTACGACCAGCGCGACGCCGCCGGCTTCATCAAGCTCAACGCCCTGCGCCTGCGCTCGCTCGGCCGGCGGAAGAACCGGTTGGGCGTGTGATCGCGCGATCCATCGAAGCGTGTTTCGGGGCGGCGGGCCGAGGGTTCGCCGCCCTTCGCGTTTCAGGGGGCGGGCGACGTGCCGGGGCCGCGATCGACCAGTCGCGCCATGAGCGCCACCGCCAGCATGGTCGGGAAGACCCAGCCGAGGGCGACGACCGGGTCGGGGAACAGCGTCGCGGCGAGGCCGCCGAGGAAGCCGGAGCCCATCTGGACGAAGCCGAGGAGGGAGGAGGCCGAGCCCGCCACCTTCGGGAAGGGCGTCATGGCGCGGGTGGTCAGGCCGGGGATCACCAGCGAGATCGAGAAGGCGAAGACGCCGACCGGGATCATCACCGCGACATAGGACGGTTCGACCACGCGGCCGAGAAGGAGCGTGCCGCTCGCGCCGATCAGGCCGAGGACGAGGCCGGGCAGGATGAGGCGTTTGGCGCCGAAGCGCGGCAGCAGCTGCCGCGCGGCGAGGCCACCGGCGAGGTAGGACAGCGTCTGGGCGAGCATGCCGACGCCGAAGCCGGCCGGATCGAGGCCGACGCGATCGATCAGCACGAAGGGCAGCATGGTGCCGAGCGAGAAGATCGCGCCGACCGAGAAGCCGATCGACAGGACCGGCAGCATGAAGCGTCGATCGCGGGCGAGGGCGGCATAGGTGGCGAGCACGCGCATGGGCCGGGCCTTGGCCGGGTCGATCGAGCGGTTGGTCTCGGGCAGGGCGAGAGCGACGGTGGCGAGCGTCACCACGCCGACCAGCGCCATCACCACGAACACCGCGCGCCAGCCGAACAGGGCGAGCAGGACGCCGCCGATGGTCGGCGACAGGGCCGGGCCGATCGACAGAACGATGCCGATGGTGTTGAGGACGCGCGAGGCCTCCTCGCCGGTGAAGAGGTCGCGGACGAGGGCGCGCGAGACGCCGACGCCGATGGCGGCGCCGACGCCCTGGAGCAGGCGGGCGGCGACGAGCGTCTCGACCGTCTCGGCGAAGAGGGCGAGCAGGCCGCCGAGGGTGTAGAGCGTCAGGAACAGGAGCGCGGCGGGGCGGCGGCCGAAGGCGTCGGAGATCGGCCCCGCCACCAGCTGCGACAGGGCGAACCCGGCGAAGAAGGCGGTGAGCGAGGTCTTGATCATCGCCATGGTCGTGCCGAAGGCGGCGACGAGGGTGGGCATGGCGGGGGTGTAGAGGGCCATCGACACCGAGGCGAGGGCGGTGAGCAGACCGCCGATCGCCGCCGTTCGCGTGGGTGTCATCAGCGGCTGGTTCATTCGGTCGGGTCTCGGTCGGGCTCGCCCGAGGCGGGTCGGGTCCGGCATCAAGGCCGCGCGGCGCACGAAAGGCAAGAGGGGCGAGGCCCCACGCGCGGATCGGGCGCGCGGTCGACCGGCGCTCGTCGCCTTCTCGCGCTTGCGAAAAAGGGCCGAAAAGGTTAGAGACGGCGCAATCCGTGAAAAGTCACCAGAGATGCACGCGGGCGGCGCGCGAGAAGAGCGCGCTCGGCCCCGTAACCGGCAGGCGTTCCCAATGAAGCTCCGCAACATCGCCATCATCGCGCACGTCGACCACGGCAAGACCACGCTGGTCGACGAGCTCCTCAAGCAGTCCGGCACCTATCGCGAGAATCAGAAGGTCGCCGAGCGCGTGATGGACTCCAACGAGCTCGAGAAGGAGCGCGGCATCACCATCCTGGCCAAGGCGACCTCGATCGTCTGGAAGGACACCCACATCAACATCGTCGACACGCCCGGCCACGCCGACTTCGGCGGCGAGGTGGAGCGCATCCTCAACATGGTGGACGGCGCCATCGTGCTGGTCGACGCCGCCGAGGGGCCGATGCCGCAGACCAAGTTCGTGGTCGGCAAGGCGCTCAAGGTCGGCCTGCGGCCGATCGTGGCGATCAACAAGGTCGATCGCTCCGACGCGCGCGCCCAGGACGTGGTCAACGAGGTGTTCGATCTGTTCGCCGCGCTCGACGCGACCGAGGAACAGCTCGACTTCCCGATCCTCTACGGCTCGGGCCGCTCGGGTTGGATGGCCTATTCGCCGGAAGGCCCGCAGACCGACGGCATGGCGCCGCTGCTCGACCTGGTGCTCCAGCACGTGCCGGAGCCGACCGTGGAAGAGGGGCCGTTCCGGATGATCGGCACCATCCTCGAGGCCAACCCCTTCCTCGGCCGCATCATCACCGGTCGCATCTCGTCGGGCTCGGTCAAGCCGAACCAGACGATCAAGGTGCTGCACCACGACGGCACCGTGCTCGAGACCGGCCGTGTCTCCAAGATCCTGGCCTTCCGCGGGCTCGAGCGTCAGCCGATCGACCTCGGCGAGGCGGGCGACATCGTCGCCATCGCCGGCCTGACCAAGGGCACCGTCGCCGACACGTTCTGCGATCTGTCGGTCACCGAGCCGATGCACTCCCAGCCGATCGACCCGCCGACCGTGACCATGAGCTTCCTGGTCAACGATTCGCCGCTGGCCGGCACCGAGGGCGACAAGGTGACGAGCCGCGTCATCCGCGACCGCCTGATGAAGGAGGCCGAGGGCAACGTCGCGCTCCGGATCGAGGAATCGGCCGACAAGGACTCGTTCTTCGTGTCGGGTCGCGGCGAACTGCAGCTCGCCGTGCTGATCGAGACCATGCGCCGCGAGGGCTTCGAGCTGGCCGTGTCGCGTCCGCGCGTGGTCATGCAGAAGGACGAGGCGACGGGCGAGACGCTGGAGCCGATCGAAGAGGTGCTGATCGACGTCGACGAGGAGTTCTCGGGCGTGGTCGTGCAGAAGATGGCCGAGCGCAAGGCCGACATGATCGAGATGCGCCCCTCGGGTGGCAATCGCCTGCGTCTGGTGTTCTACGCGCCGACCCGCGGCCTGATCGGCTATCAGTCGGAACTGATGACCGACACGCGCGGCACGGCGATCATGAACCGGCTGTTCCACGCCTACGCCCCGCACAAGGGCGAGATCGCCGGGCGCCGCAACGGCGTGCTGATCTCCAACGATCAGGGCGAGTCGGTGGCCTACGCCATGTGGAAGCTCGAGGATCGCGGCCCGATGATGATCGAGCCGGGCACCAAGGTCTATCGCGGCATGATCATCGGCGAGCACACCCGCGAGAACGATCTCGAGATCAACGTGCTCAAGGGCAAGCAGCTCACCAACATCCGCGCCGCAGGCAAGGACGAGGCGGTGCGCCTCACCCCGCCGATCCGCATGACGCTGGAGCGCGCGCTCGCCTGGATCCAGGACGACGAGCTGATGGAAGTCACGCCGAAGTCGATTCGCCTGCGCAAGGTCCATCTCGACCCGAACGATCGCAAGCGCCTCGCCAAGGCGAGCGCCTGATCGCGCGGGCGATCTCTCGTCACGACGGCCGGACTTCGGGGGACCGATGTCCGGCCGTCGTCGTATTCGCGACAGTGGCGGACGGCACGGAGATTGCTGTTCATTCCCAAACTCGCACGGTGAACGACGGATCGTCGTGAGCGATGTGGGAAACTACCTATTGCGAATGATTTGCAATAGCCTAATCTGGACGTGCTCACAGTCGGAACTCGCCCATGACCGCCATCGATGCCGCCGTTCTCGTTCCCACGCCGATCGCCGTGCCGGGCGCGGCGGTGCCTTCGGGCCTGGGCGGGCGTCCGCGCGGGTGGAAGGGCTGGGTGACCGGGTTCGCGCCGACCGAGGCGCGGGCGATCTCCTGGCACGAGCTGGAGCGGCGCCTGCTGGAGATGGGCTTCGTCGAGGGCGCGCGGGTCGAGCTGATGCACGAGGGACCGATCGGGCGCGATCCGATCGCGGTCAGGGTCGACGACACCACCGTGGCGCTGCGCCGGCGCGATGCCGCCGTCATTCTCGTCGCCGACGAGGCGTGAGCGGATGGTCGTGCCGCACGTTCCCGAGATCGCCCTGGTCGGCTGTCCCAATTCGGGCAAGACCACGCTGTTCAACGCCCTGACCGGATCGCGCCAGAAGGTGGCGAACTACGCCGGCGTCACGGTCGAGCGCAAGGAGGGGTCGTTCACGACGCCCGACGGGCGGTCGATGAAGATCCTCGATCTGCCGGGCACCTATTCCCTGCGCGGGCGCAGCCCGGACGAGGTGGTGACGCGCGACGTGGTGCTCGGCCACCAGGAGGGGGAGACGATCCCCGACGCGGTGGTGTGCGTCGCCGACGCCACCAATCTGCGGCTGGTGCTGCGGCTGGTGATGGAGCTGAAGTCGGTCGGTCGACCGATGATCCTCGCGCTCAACATGATGGACGTGGTCGAGCGGCTCGGCGGGCGGATCGATCCGGAGCGGCTCTCGAGCGAGCTGGGCATTCCGGTGGTGCCGATCGTGGCGGTGCGCAAGGGCGGCATCGACGCTCTGCTCGCGGAGATCGGGCGGTTGCCGATCGGCGAGGCCAATCCGGAGGAGCACGGCTGGAGCGAGCCGTCGGCGGTGGAGATCCGCGCGGCGCACGCCGAGGCGCAGCGCATTCTGCACGCCTGTTCGTTCCACGCGGGCGACGAGCAGACGACGCGGCGGCTCGACGCGGTGCTGCTGCATCCGGTGTGGGGCGTGGTGATCCTGCTGGCGGTGCTGTTCCTGATGTTCCAGGCGGTGTTCACCTGGGCGACGCCGGGGATGGATCTGATCGAGGCGGCGATCGGGGCGCTGGGCGGGGCGGTCGGCGAGGCGCTGCCGGAGGGGCTGCTGCGCAGTCTGATCGTCGACGGGGTGATCGCCGGCGTCGGCGCGGTGCTGGTGTTCCTGCCGCAGATCGTCATCCTGTTCTTCTTCATCATCCTGCTCGAGGACTTCGGCTACATGGCGCGGGCGGCGTTCCTGATGGACCGCCTGATGGCCGGCACGGGGCTGCACGGGCGGGCGTTCATTCCGCTGTTGTCGTCGTTCGCCTGCGCCATTCCCGGCATCATGGCGGCGCGGGTGATCGAGAACCCGCGCGACCGCATCGCCACGATCATGGTGGCGCCGCTGATGACCTGTTCGGCGCGGCTGCCGGTCTACACGCTGATCATCGCCGCCTTCGTGCCCGATACGAAGGTGTTCGGCGGGGTCGACCTGCAGGGGCTGACGATGTTCGCGCTGTTCGCCACCGGCATCGTCGCGGCGTTGGCGGTGGCGTTCGTGCTGAAGAAGCTCGTCTGGCGCGAGGAGCCGGAGCCCTTCATCATGGAACTGCCGGACTACAAGTGGCCGGTGCCGCGCAACGTGGCGATCGGCCTGTGGATCCGGGCGGGCGCGTTCCTGCGGCGGGCGGGCACGATCATCCTGGCGATCATGATCCTGATCTGGTTCCTGTCGACCTTCCCGGGCGCTCCGGAGGGCGCGGAGGGACCGGCGATCGACTGGTCCATCGCCGGGCGGGTCGGCCATTTCCTGGCGCCGCTGTTCGCGCCGATCGGGTTCAACTGGCAGATCGTGGTGGCGCTCATTCCGGGAATGGCGGCGCGCGAGGTCGCGGTCGGCGTGCTCGGCACCATCTATGCCCTGTCGGCCGGCGGCGACGCGGCGGCGGAGGCGCTGAAGCCGGTGCTGTCGGCCAACTGGTCGCTGGCCACGGCGATGTCGTTCCTGGTGTGGTACGTGTTCGCGCCGCAGTGCGCCTCGACGCTGGCGGTGGTGCGGCGGGAGACCAACTCGGGCTTCTGGCCGGTGGCGATGTTCGTCTACATGCTGGCGCTGGCCTATGCGGCGTCGTTCGTGACCTTCCGCGTGGTGGGAGCACTGACCCAATGAACGAAACGGTTCTGGTCTACGGCATCGTCCTGGGCGCGGCGATCGGCGTGATCTGGCGCTTCCTGCCGGGCTCGCTCAAGGCGAGGATCGCGCCGTCGGGCGGCTCCTGCGCCTCCGACAAGGGTTGCGGTTCGGGCAAGTGCGACGGCGGAAGCTGCCACTGAGTGCGGCCGGTCGCCACGTCTTCAGGCGGTGGTGGCGAAGCGCGGCCCTCCCACCGCCGTCTCAGGCGGTGGTGGCGAAGCGCGGATTGAAGCGGGCGGCGATCGGGGCGACGCGCGAGGCGGTGCGCCCGAGTGTGGCGGCGAGCCCGGCCCCGATCGGGCGCTCGACGAGTGGCCAGGCGCCCTCCTCGACGTAGGGACCGCCGCCGCGCGAGGCCTTCGACGACCACAGCACGAAGCGTTCGGCCTGCCACGACGCCCCGGCGAAGCCGCCGCGCAGCGCCAGCCAGCCGGCGACCGCCTCGTGCGAGGCGCCCTTGCAGCGGGCGAGGGTGACGTGGGGGGTGAAGCGGCGCGGTTCGGGATCGAGGCCGAGGCGACGGCAGAGACGCTCGTGCTCGGCCTGGAGCTCGAGCAGCGGCGGCGTAGGGGCGACCTTGGCCACCAGCGAATGGGGTTGGCGCCCGCCGAAGGCCATGATGCCGTCGATGCGCACCTCGAAGCGCGGGCGACGGACGCGGGCGAGTTCGGCGGCGATCTCGAAGGCGAGGCTCTCGTCGACGTCGCCGATGAAGCGCAGGGTGACGTGGTAGTTCTCGACGTCGATCCATTTGGCGCCGGAGAGGCCGCCGCGCAGGAACGACAAGGAGAGACCGAGGCTCTCGGGAACGTCCAGACCGGTGAAGAGGCGCGGCATCGTCGGGTCCTCCGGTCGAACCGGCGGATCGGCGGCACCGACCCTGCCGGGTGGCGTCCCACGGTCGAATCGCTTCGCCGCGATGCACCTCACCGAAAGGGTAGCGGCTTCGTCGGGAGCATCAAGGGCGCGCGGCCGCGAGCCGTCCGGCGGCGGGGAAGCGTTGCACGGTTGCATCGCCGCGGCGCGGGAGGGTCACAGATCGAAGGTGGCGATCACGGGAACGTGATCGGAGGGACGCTCCCAGCCGCGCGCCTCGCGCAGGACCTCGACGCCGAGGAGGCGACCGTCGAGATCGGGGCTGGCCCAGACGTGGTCGAGGCGGCGGCCCTTGTCGGCCTTGGCCCAGTCGGCGGCGCGGTAGCTCCACCAGGTGTAGAGCTTCTCGTTCGGCGGCACGAAGCGGCGCATGACGTCGATCCAGGCGCCGCCGGCGCGGATCGCCTCGAAGGCCTCGGTCTCCACCGGCGTGTGCGAGACGACCTTGAGCAGCGCCTTGTGCGACCAGACGTCATCGACCAGGGGGGCGACGTTGAGATCGCCGACCACGACGGAGGTGCGCTCGGGCGGGCGGCTGCCGAGCCAGGTCTTCAGTTCGTCGAGGAAGGCGAGCTTGTGGGCGAACTTGTCGTTCACCACCGGGTCGGGCTCGTCGCCGCCGGCGGGGACGTAGAAGTCGTGCAGGTCGAGCGGGCCGGAGGAGAGATCGAGGGTGACGGCGAGATGGCGGGCGTCGCCCTTCTCGCAGAACTCGCGGCGATCGATGCTCGCGAAGGGGATCCTCGAGACGATCGCGACGCCGTGGTAGCCCTTCTGGCCGTTGATCGCGACATGGTCCCAGCCGGCCCTGCGGAAGGCGGCGGTGGGGAACGAGCCGTCCGGGCACTTGGTCTCCTGCAGGCAGAGCACGTCCGGTGCCTTCTCGGCGAGCAGGCGCTCGACCAGCGGCAGACGCAGGCGGACGGAATTGATGTTCCAGGTGGCGATGGAAAGAGCCATGGGGCGCCTCGTCGGGGATCGGTCTCCCCGGCGGGCGCGGGTCGAGCCGTCAGCGGATGACGGTACGGTCGATCTTGAACAGCTTCTCGTCGACCGGCTGATTCGGCGTGACGTTGTAGATCGCCACCGAGGTATCGTAGCCCTGGGCGTCGGTGACCGTCCACTGGCGCAGCTCGCTCGACTTGCGATCGAACACCATGGTCAGCTTGCCGTCGCCGAACACGGTCGACTGCTCGAGGACGATCGAGACCAGATCCGGCTCCAGGCTGACGGTGGTGACGTTGGCCTCGGAGGTCAGGTCGATGTGATCGGACAGGAGGAAACGCAGCGGGGTCTTGGACAGCGGATAGAGGTCCTGGGTCTGCTGCTTGATGTTGCGGACGATGACGTCGACGCCGTCGGAGATGATGTCGAGGTTCGAGGGTTTGGCGTAGATGAAGCGGATGCGGCCGGGGCGGGCCATGTGGAACTCGCCCTCGGCCTTGTCGCCGTCGGGGCCGAACTGCACGAAGTCGCCCGACATGGTGCGGATCGAATTGAAGTAGCGGTTGAGGGTCTGGAGCGCCTCGCGCTGGGTCTGGGTGAGGCCGCCGGGCTTGACGCCGGCGCTCGGGGCGACCGGTTTGGTCGGGCCGGGCTTGGCCTGCGCGAAGGCGAGGGCCGGCAGGCCCGCGACGAGACCACCGGCGAGGGCGAGCCGCAGGGCCGCGCGGCGGGTCGGCATCGGGGCGGGCGAAGTCGGGTACATCGGCATCGTCTGGTCCTCGGTCGTCAACGGGCCGCGCGCTTGCGCGGACGGAGAGCCGCGCGGCGCGCGAAGGCGCGGCGGACGGCGGTCGGGATCGTGATCGAGCGACGGGGCCGATCGATTCGTTCGGCCGATCCTGGCGTGCGACCGTGGCGGAACTCGGGTGAGGGCGAGATCATTCGCTCTCGCCCACCAGGATCTCGCGCTTGCCGGCATGGTTGGCCGGGCCGACCAGGCCCTCCTTCTCCATGCGCTCGATCAGCGATGCGGCCCGGTTGTAGCCGATCTGCAGACGGCGCTGGATGTAGGAGGTCGAGGCCTTCTTGTCGCGCAGCACCAGTGCCACCGCCTTGTCGTAGAGATCGGCGGATTCCTCGAGACCACCGGTGTCGGCGTCCGGGCTGACCTCGTCGTCCTCGGAGGTGATCGCCTCGAGGTACTGCGGCGCGCCCTGGCGCTTGAGATGGGCGACGACCTTCTCGACCTCGTCGTCGGACACGAACGGTCCGTGGACGCGCTGGATGCGGCCACCGCCGGCCATGAACAGCATGTCGCCCTGGCCGAGCAGCTGCTCGGCGCCCTGTTCGCCGAGGATGGTGCGGCTGTCGATCTTCGACGTCACCTGGAACGAGATGCGGGTGGGGAAGTTGGCCTTGATCGTGCCGGTGATCACGTCGACCGAGGGGCGCTGGGTGGCCATGACGATGTGGATGCCGGCGGCGCGGGCCATCTGGGCGAGACGTTGGATCGCGCCCTCGATCTCCTTGCCGGCGACCATCATCAGGTCGGCCATCTCGTCGACCACCACCACGATGTAGGGCAGCGGCTCGAGCGCCAGCTCCTCCTGCTCGAAGATCGGCTCGCCGGTGTGGCGGTGGAAGCCGGTCTGGACCTCGCGGGTCAGCACCTCGCCGCGGGCGTTGGCCTCGGCGACGCGGGCGTTGAAGCCGTCGATGTTGCGCACGCCGAGTTTGGACATCTTGCGATAGCGCTCCTCCATCTCGCGCACCGTCCACTTGAGCGCCACGACCGCCTTCTTGGGGTCGGTGACGACGGGGGTGAGGAGATGGGGGATGTTGTCGTAGACCGACAGCTCGAGCATCTTCGGGTCGATCATGATCAGGCGGCACTGCTGCGGGGTGAGCCGATAGAGCAGCGAGACGATCATGGTGTTGATGGCGACCGACTTGCCCGAGCCGGTGGTGCCGGCGACGAGCAGGTGGGGCATGCGGGCGAGATCGGCGATGACGCTCTCGCCGCCGATGGTCTTGCCGAGGCAGAAGGCGAGCTTGGCCTTGGTGTTCTCGAACTCGCGGCTGGCCAGCAGCTCGCGCAGGAACACGGTCTCGCGGCGGACGTTGGGCAGTTCGATGCCGATGACGTTGCGGCCCGGCACGACGGCGACGCGGGCCGACACCGCGCTCATCGAGCGGGCGATGTCGTCGGCGAGGCCGATGACGCGGGAGGACTTCACGCCGGGGGCGGGCTCGAGCTCGTAGAGGGTGACGACCGGGCCGGGGCGGACGTGATTGACCTCGCCCTTGATGCCGAAGTCGTCGAGCACGCCCTCGAGCATGCCGGCGTTCGATTCGAGCACGTCCTCGGTCAGCTCCTTGTCGGGACCGCTGCGCTTGGGCTCGGCCAGCAGCGACAGCGGCGGGAACTGATAGCCGCGCGCATCGGTGACGACGTCGTCGCGAATGCCGACGTCGCGGGCGCCGGGGCGACCGGGGGTCGGGGGCTTGGCGGCCGGGGTGACGGCGATGCGGCGCTGATCGATCTGGGCGGCGGGGCCGCGCGTGGGCGCGC
>JBEOKB010000066.1:0-8615 GCA_040275425.1 Siculibacillus sp.
GCGACAGACCCTCCGAGCTCGACAGGAAGTCGACGACGTAGGAGGTGGTCTGCGGTTCGGAGAAGCCCTGATCGCCGGCGACCGGGGTGACACCGGGGGCGTCCTCGAAGAAGAAGGCGACCGGAACGCTCAGCACGCGGGCGATGGCCTGGAGGCGGCTGGCGCCGATCCGGTTGGTGCCCTTCTCGTACTTCTGAATCTGCTGGAAGGTGATACCCAGATGCTCACCGAGCTTCTCTTGGCTCATTCCGAGCATCATGCGCCGCAGCCGAACACGACTGCCGACGTGGATATCGATCGGGTTGGGGGATTTCTTGCTGGCCATGTTCGTGCCTTTGCTTGTTTTTGGTAGTTCAACATACCGAAGACGATCATGGGCCAGGGGAGCCCTTTCGATCGCCTTCACAGCGGCCGCCTCTGCTCGAAAAGTCGCCACACCTTTCTCTTCGTCGAGAGGTGAAGGAAGGCAAGCACTCTGGGCGCCCGTTGGTCCTTCTCGCCATCCGCTCGGCGAACATTGGGTTCGCCCGTGCTCGGTGTCAACGAAATTAGACGTCCTTCGTCCCGGGTATTACTAGAGCGCGAATCGAATCCGTCGATAGGTCGCCCAAATGAACAGGACGACGACCAGCACGGCGCAGACGAGATCGGCCCAGCGGGCGGCGATGGTCGGTTCGTCGGCGACCGGCAGATCGGCGTCGACGATGCCGACGGCGCCGAGCGTGAGGTGAGCGACGAGGCGACCGCGGGCGTCGATCATCGCCGAGATGCCGTTGTTGGCGGCGCGCACCACCGGAAGACCCTCCTCGACGGCGCGCAGGCGGGTCTGGTGGAGGTGCTGCCAGGGGCCGGGCGTCATGCCGTACCAGGCGTCGTTGGTGACGTTGAGCATCCACTGCGGCCGGGCGGCGAGGTCGACGACCTCGCCGGGGAAGACGATCTCGTAGCAGACCAGCGGCTGAAACGGCGGCAGACCGGGGATCTCGACGGTGCGGCGGGCGGGGCCGGCGGAATAGCCGCCGCGCAGCTTGGTCAGTTGGCGCAGACCGAGGCTCTCGGCGAACTCCTGCAACGGCAGGTATTCGCCGAAGGGGACGAGATGAACCTTGTCGTAGGCGGCGAGGATCTCGGCGCCGGGCCCGAGGGCATAGATCGAATTGTAGTAGCGGGTGCGCACCTCGCCGGCGGCCGGGCTCTCGGCGCGCACGGCGCCGGTGAGCAGGGTGGTGCGCTCGCCGATGAGCTGGGCGATGGTCGACAGCGCCCAGGGCTCGGCGGTCAGCAGGAAGGGGAAGGCGGATTCCGGCCACACCAGATGGGTGACGCCGGGAATGCCGCGCGCGCCGGCGCCGGCGCGCAGCCCCTCGGGGAGGGGAGCCCCGGCGGCGTCCTTCGCCGGCCGCGACGACAGCTCGACGTAGCGCTCGACCGTCTCGGCCTTGAACTCGGGACGCCACTTGGCCCACTGGTCGATCGCCGGCTGGACGATGCGGAAGTGCAGATCGGGGACGAAGGCGGTCGGGAAGGTCTGCAGGCGGTAGACGCCCCAGCCGACGACGGCGACCAGAAGCGTCGCGGCGAAGGCGGCGTAACGGCGATCGGCGGCGGCACCGCGCGCCATCACGGCGGGGGCGGCGAAGATCAGCACCGCCAGAAGCGTGGTGCCGTAGCCGCCGACGACCGAGGCGATCTGCATCATCGGCTCGTTGGCGGTGAGGCCGTAACCGAGGAGGTTCCAGGGGAAGCCGGTGAGGACGTGGCCGCGCAGCCAGTCGGCGACGAAGAAGCCGATCGCCAGGGCGGCGATGCGGGCGGGGCCGTCGGACCACAACAGGCGGGCGAGCGCGGCGGCGAGGCCGTGGAACAGGCCGAGGCCGACCGACATCACCGTCAGGGCGATCGGCAGCAGCCAGCCGAATTCGGCGACGTCGACGAGAAAGGCGGCGCCGATCCACCACAGTCCGGCGAGAAACCAGCCGAAGCCGTAGGCCCAGCCGACCATGAAGGCCGGGCCGAGGCGGGCGAGACGGCGGCCGTCGCCGAGATCGACCGCGCCGTCGAGCGCCCAGACCAGCACCGGCAGCGACACCCACAGAGCGGGGAAGGCATGGACGGGGGCGAGCGACAGGGCGCCGAGCGCGCCCGCTCCGGCCACCACCGCGGCGCGGCGCCAGCCCCAGAGCAGCATCACGGCATGGGACAACCGTTCGAGCACGTCTCTTCCTCGCGAGAATCAGTCGGGCCGCCGCGGAGCGGAGGTCCGGTTCACCTCGGCGAGGAGGGGCGCGTCCGTCAAGTCGCTTCCACCGCGCGCTCGGCCTCGGCGGACGCGCGGCGACGCAGCTTCAGGCGCTTGAGGCGGCGGGCGTCGGCCTCGACGATCTCGATCTCCAGGCCGGGCAGGTCGGCGAAGTGAAGGAGCTCCCCGGCGGCGGGCACGCGGTCGGCGATCCACACCACCAGTCCGCCCAGGGTCTCGACCTCCTCGTCGAGCCCGGCGACGTCGAGATCGATGCCGATGACCCCGGCGGCCTCGGCCAGGGTGGCGCGAGCGTCGGCGAGCCATTCGCCCGGCGCGGTGGCGACCACGCCGGCGACCTCGGCGACGTCGTGCTCGTCCTCGATGTCGCCGACCACGGTCTCGACGATGTCCTCCATCGAGGCCAGTCCGTCGACACCGCCGTATTCGTCGATGACCAGGGCGATCTGGATGCGGCCGGACTGCATGCGGGCGAGGAGATCGGTGGCGGGCATCGAGCCGGGCACGAACAGGACCGGGCGGACCAGATCGGCGTCGGCGAGGCGCATCGACAGGTCGGCGCGGGCGAGATCGAGGGTGGCGCCGTCGGCGCGGGCGGCGGCGCGGGCGACGTGGGCCATCAGATCGCGGATGTGGATCATGCCGATCGCGTCGTCGAGGCTCTCGCGATAGACCGGCATGCGGCTGTGGCCGCAAGCGAGGAAGGCGAGCATGACGCGGTCGAGGGTGGCGTCCTCGTCGATGCCGACGATCTCGGCGCGCGGCACCATGACGTCGTCGACGCGGGTCTCGCGCAGCCGCAGGATGTTGCGGATCATCGCGCGCTCTTCGACGGAGAATCCGCCGTCTTCCGCCTCGCCGCCCTCCTCGAGCGCGGTTTCGAGGTCTTCGCGCAGGGCGGTGGTCGGTTTCCAACCCACCGCCGCCCGCAATCGGTCGATCCAGCTGTCGCCCGATCGCTGAGGGGTGTCGCCACGAACGTCCGACGACCGGGCGCCGTCGTTCGTGGTGCCGGTACTCTGTGAATGGGCGTCGCTCATGTCGCCTTCGTATGGTTCGCCGCGTCGGGCCAATGGTGGGGCGTGCGGGGGCGCCCTGTCAATTCGTCGCTTCGCCGTAGGGGTCGGCGATGCCCAGTCCCGTCAGAATTTCGGTCTCGAGCGCCTCCATCTCCTCCGCCTCGGCGTCGTCCTCGTGGTCGAAGCCGAACAGGTGGAGAAGGCCGTGGACGAGAAGGTGGGCGAAGTGGTCCTCGAAGGCGCGGCCCTCGGCCTCGGCCTCGCGCGCCAGCGTCTCGCGGGCGACGACGACGTCGCCGAGGAGGGGGGCGATCTCCTCGTCGTCGGCATCGCTCGAGGGGAAGGAGAGGACGTTGGTCGGCTGATCCTTGCCGCGCCAGTCGCGGTTGAGGACGCGGACGTGGGCGTCGTCGGTGAGGAGCAGCGACAGTTCGGCGTCGTCGGGGACGATCAGCTCGGGCCGGGCGGCGACGGCGGCGACGACACGCTCGACCAGCGGACGCCATACGGCCTCCTCGCCCCAGTCCCCGGCCTCGACGGTGGCTTCGACGGCGATGGCGGGCGCGGCGGTCACGGGCGGTCTCCGCCCTGGCGGGCCGGGTCGATGCCGTACTTGTCGCGCAGGTCGGGCTCGTTGGCGCGATCGGCGCTCGCGCGGGCCTGGCGCTCGGCCGCCCAGCGCTCGCGACTCTCCTTCTCGGCGGCGAGCTTCTCGCGCGAGGCGTCGTCGTAGGCCTTGACGATGCGGGCGACCAGTTCATGGCGGACCACGTCCTTGTCGGTGAAGTTCACCCGGATCATGCCGTCGACGCCGTCGAGGATCTCCAGCGCGTCGACGAGGCCGGAGCGAGTGCCGGGCGGCAGGTCGACCTGGGTCGGGTCGCCGGTGACGATCATCTTGGAGTTCTCGCCGAGGCGGGTGAGGAACATCTTCATCTGCATGGCGGTGCAGTTCTGCGCCTCGTCGAGCAGCACCACCGCGTTCGAGAGGGTGCGGCCGCGCATGAAGGCGAGCGGGGCGACCTCGATCATGCCGGACTGGAGGCCGCGCTCGACCTTCTCGGCCGGCATCATGTCGTAGAGTGCGTCGTAGAGCGGGCGCAGATAGGGGTCGACCTTCTCCTTCATGTCGCCGGGCAGGAAGCCGAGGCGCTCGCCCGCCTCGACGGCGGGTCGCGAGAGGATGAGGCGATCGACGTCGCCGCGCTCGATCAGGGCGGCGGCGTAGGCCACCGCCAGATAGGTCTTGCCGGTGCCGGCCGGGCCGATGCCGAAGACGAGGTCGGCGCGGTCCATGGCGCGGACGTAGGCGTCCTGGGCAGGGGTGCGGGCGGAGACGGTCTTGCGACGGGTGGAGATCTGGGCGGGGGTGAAGCGCGACTTGGGCTCGAGGGTCGGCAGCGGCAGCTGCTCGGCCTCGACCTCGGTCATGCGGATGGCGCCGTCGACGTCGCCGGGATGGACCGGGTGGCCCTCCTGCAGGCGCTCCCACAGGCTCTCCAGCACGCGGCGGGCGCGATCGCAGGCGTCGTGGCCGCCCTTGATGGTGACCTGATTGCCGCGCGCGATCACCGCGACGCGGAGGCGGCGCTCGATCTCGGCGAGGTTCTGGTCGAACTGACCGAACAGATCCCCGGCGAGGCGATTGTCGTCGAAGGCGAGGACGACGTGCGTCAGATCCGAGGCGTGGCCCGTCATCGGGGCCGTGGACGACGTCGGGCGCTTCGCTTCGGTCAACGGGCATCTCCGTGGCGATGGGCCGGACGGGGCGACGGCGGGTCGACCAGCACGGCGGTGAGGGAATTGGCGCCGACCGCCTCGACCCGGACCGGCAAGATCCGGCCGAGCAGATCGACGGGGGCGTCGAGGTGGACCGCCTGAAGCCAGGGCGAACGACCGGCGAGCTGGCCGGCGCGACGCCCCTTCTTCTCGAGCAGCACGTCCATGGTCATCCCCAGACGCGACAGATTGAAGTCACGAGTGAGGCGATCGACGACCTCCTGGAGGCGGGCGAGGCGCTCGACCTTGACCTTCTCGGAGATCTGGTCGTCCTCGCTCGCGGCCGGGGTGCCGGGACGGGCGGAATACTTGAACGAGAAGGACGAGGCGTAGCCGACCTCGTCGATGAGGCTCAGGGTGTCGCGGAAGTCCTGTTCCGTCTCGCCGGGGAAGCCGACGATGAAGTCGCACGACAGGGCGATGTCGGGGCGGGCGGCGCGGATGCGCTCGACCAGCCGTAGATAGTCGGCGCGAGTGTGGCGCCGGTTCATCGCCGCGAGGATGCGATCGGAGCCCGACTGCACCGGCAGATGGAGCCAGGGCATCATCTGCGGCAGGTCGCGATGGGCCTCGATCAGGTCGTCGCCCATGTCGCGGGGGTGGCTGGTGGTGTAGCGGATGCGATCGAGACCGGGGATCTCGGCCAGCGCCCGGCACAGGCGGGCGAGGCTCCAGGCGTCGCCGTCGGGACCGGCGCCGTGATAGCCGTTGACGTTCTGGCCGAGCAGCGTCACCTCGCGCACCCCGGCCTCGGCCAGACGGCGGGCCTCGGCGAGGACGCGATCGACCGGCCGCGAGGACTCGGCGCCGCGGGTATAGGGCACCACGCAGAAGGTGCAGAACTTGTCGCAGCCCTCCTGCACGGTCAGGAACGAGGTGAGGCCGCGGGCGATGGTCTTCTCGCGGGTGGCGGGGGCGAGGTGGTCGAACTTGTCCTCGACCGGGAACTCGGTTTCGACGACGCGGCCACCGGCCTCGGCGCGGGCGACGAGATCGGGCAGGCGGTGGTAGCTCTGCGGGCCGACGACCATGTCGACGACGGGGGCGCGGCGGGCGATCTCGACGCCCTCGGCCTGGGCGACGCAGCCGGCGACGCCGACCATCAGCCGCTCGCCGCGCTCGGCCTTCTCGGCCTTGAGCACGCGCATGCGGCCGAGCTCGGAATAGACCTTCTCGGAGGCCTTCTCGCGAATGTGGCAGGTGTTGAGGATGACCAGATCGGCCTCCTCGGCGTTCTTCGCCTCGATCCAACCGTCGGGCGCGAGCGTGTCCGCCATACGATCGCTGTCGTAGACGTTCATCTGGCAGCCGTAGGTCTTGACGAAAACCTTCTTCGTTTCGCTCATCACTCGTCTTCGCGTCGCGCCCGGTCCGGCGGGCGGCTTTCCCGATCGGCGCCGCGGCGCCCTGGTCTTCCGCGAACCTCTAGCGCGGATCGACCGCGCGCGGCAAATGATCGTCGCGGGTCCCTCGCGGATTTCCGCGAGCGACGCTCGGCCTCACGGGCGCAGGCGAGCCAGAAGGCCGCCGCGCACCGCCTGCTCGAGCGAAGCGGTCAGGGCCTTGCGGTCGGTGGTCTCGTCGAAGGGGCGGGCCTCGCCCCAGACCACCTCGACGTCGACGCCGCCGCAGGTGGCGGTCGACCACAGATGGGGCAGCAGCTCCATGTCGCCGAACCAGGCGACCATGTGGCGCTCGGCGAGGCCGACCGGCATGCCGGCGACGCGGGTGTAGGCGACCACCAGCGGTTGGACCCAGACGCGGTCGTGGCCGCCGTCGACGACGGCGGAGCGGGCGGCGCCGAGAAGGGCGGAGCGGAACGGCAGCACGACGTCGCCGGTCGAGGAGGTGCCTTCGGGGAAGAGCACCATGCCGTCGCCGCTCGACAGGCGCTCGCCCAGCTCGGAGGCGGCGCGGCCGGTGGCGGTGCGGCGGGTGCGCTCGACGAAGACCGAGCGCTGGAGCCTGGCGAACAGGCCGAACAGCGGCCAGGTCGCGACCTCGGACTTGGCGACGAAGGAGATCGGCATCAGCGAGCCGATCACCGGGATGTCGAGCCAGGAGCAGTGGTTGGGGGTGACGAGCAGGGGACGGTCGGCGACCGGCGCGCCGGTGACGCGGACCCGCACGTCGAGCGCGGCGAGGGCGCGGCGATGCCACCACACCGGCAGCGTGGCCGCGAGGCGCCAGCCCATGCGCACCGCGAGCATCTGCACCGGCAGAACGGCCACGGTGACCACCGCGAGCCATGCGACCGTCAGAGGCGCGGTGATCCGTCTCATGCGATCACGGCGCTTCTTCGTCGAGGGGCACGCCGTAGAGCTCGAGGCGATGATCGACGAGGCGATAGCCGAGCTCGCGCGCGACGATCTGCTGGAGCTTCTCGATGTCGATCGAGCGGAACTCGACGACGCGACCGGTGCGCAGATCGATCAGGTGATCGTGATGATCCTCCGACACGGTCTCGTAGCGCGAGCGGCCGTCGCGGAAGTCGTGGCGCTCGATGATGCCCGAGTCCTCGAACAGCTTGACGGTGCGATAGACCGTCGAGATCGAGATGCGGCGATCGACGGCGGCGGCGCGGCGATGCAGCTCCTCGACGTCGGGGTGATCGGCGGAGCCCTCGATGATGCGGGCGATGACGCGGCGCTGATCGGTCATGCGCATGCCGACGGCGGCGCAACGATCCTCGAGGCTGCCCTCGGGGGCGCGGTGGTCGCCGTTCTGGTTCGTCGGAGTGTTCAAGGGCGGCCTCCCGAACGGATCGAGCTCGTCATTGGCGATTAGCGAATGTCGGCGCGCATGACAAGCGCGGTGGCGCCGGGAACGCTGCCGTGGGCGTAATATCCCCGTCGCTCGCCGACCTTCTCGAAGCGCAGACGGCGATAGAGAGTGACGGCGGCGGTGTTGCCGGCGTCGACCTCGAGGAAGAGCGAGGCGACGCGATCGCGGTAGAGGCGGCGGCACAGCTCCTCGACCAGGGCGCGGCCGACGCCGCGACGGCGGTGCGACGGGGCGACGGCGATGGTCAGGATCTCGGCCTCGTCGACGACGACGCGCGCCAGCACGAAGCCGACCGCCGAGCGGGTGCCGAAGACGTTGGCGCGGCGCGCGACGATGCCGAACACGGTCTCCTCGCGCAGGAGCGCGGCGAGATCGGCGGTCGACCACGGCGCGGAGGGGAAGGAGGCGGCGTGGATCGCGGCGAGGGTCTCGGTGTCCTCGGCCCAGGCCTCCTCGAAGGCGATCGGCGGCGGGGGCGCCCAGAAGCTCCAGGGCGTGGCCCAGGCACCGACGTTCCAGATGTCGTCCCAGAAGCTCATCGCGCCTCCGCCGAGAGAAGGGCGCCGGGAGTGAGCCGGGCGAGGCGGGCGCCGTCCTGCGGCTTGGCGTCGGGGGCGCGGACGTAGAGCGGCGCCGGCGAGGGGCAGGTGCCGCCGCAGGCGTCGAGGCGGGCGAGGGCGAGGCGGGCGACGGTCTCGATGCGCGGCACGACCGGCGCGGCGGAGATCTCCAGTTCGGGCGCGTGGGCGGCGACGAGCGCGGCACCGGTGCCG
>JBEOKB010000067.1:0-7502 GCA_040275425.1 Siculibacillus sp.
CGTCTTGGGCGCGGTCCGTCCCGCCGGAGCCCTGGTCTCGGCGGCGGCGGCCGTCGCCGATGTCGCCGCCACCGAGGCGGCGAGCGAACGCGCCCGATCGGTCGCGCCGACGTCGACGCGAACCTGGCGCGGCGGTGCGAACAGGAAGCCCTGACCGAGCCTCACCCCGAAGTCGAGCACGTCGACCACGTCGCTCTCCCGCTCGATGTGGTCGGCGATCAGCTCCATGCCGAAGCGGCGGAAATAGTCGGTGAGATCGATCGGATGGATGTCGGTGCCCAGCTCGTCCGCCCGGTGCAACAGCCGCTCGGCCGAGATCTTGACGTATTTGAAGCCGCGGTCCGAGAGGTTCTGGAAGCTGATCTTCAGATCGCTGATCTGATCGACCGAGAAGCGGAAGCCCAGTTCGTAGAGTGCCTTGAGCCCCTCGTGCTCGATCGGCCCCATCGTCCGGACCGCCCCTTGCGGGAACTCCAGCACCAGCATGTCGGCGAGATCGCGGTTCTTCTCCATGTACTGGAGGAAGTCGCGGAAGAACGACCCGTGCCCGAGGCTCGCCGCCGAGAGATTGAGGAACACCCCGACCTCGCGTGACCGCTCCGACAGTCGCCGCAGGATGGTCATCGACTTGAGCAGGATCTGCTCGTCGATCATCGCCATGTAGCCGCGGTTCTCGGCGATCGGGATGTAGTCCGAGGGATGGATCACGTCGCCTTCGCCGCTGCGCAGCCGCGTCAGCGCCTCGTAGAAGCGCACCTTGCGTTGCGGCAGCGTGACGATCGGCTGGAGATGGACGTCGACGCGGTCGGCGTCGATCGCCTTGCGCACCACCGCCAGGAAGGCGTCCTCGTCGAGATGGGCGAACTGCTCCGGCACCAGCGGCGACCGTGCCCGCCCCCCCGCCGCCGTCGCGCGTTCGCCGCCCTTGGCCGGCGGCTGGGCGCTCGCCGCCACCGTGGCGGCCTCGCCGCGGATCAGCGCCGTGCGGGTCTCGGCGAACTGCACCTCGAGATCGGCCACCGCCTCGATCACCTGACGCGTCAGCGTGCCGATCACCTCGACCTCGGCGACGACCTGATCGACCTCCTCGCGATGGCGCCGACCGACGCCGCCGTCCTCCAGCGCCACCAGACGTCGCTCGAACGCGTCGAGATCGCCCGACAGGTCGGCGAACTGCCGCCCGAGCGCGGTCATGCGCTCGTTGCTCTCCCGCCGCGCCCGCCGCCCGAGCGCGTCGAGCCGTACCAGCACCAGCAGCACCAGCATGACGAAGGCGAAGGCGATCGCCATCCGTCCGGTCGCTTCGAACTGCCAATAGGCGACCGCCCCGGCCGAGGCCGCGACGATCGGAATGCAGATCGCGATGAAGATGTCGGCGAAACGGCGCATGCATCGAGCCCGGCTGCGACCGGGAGCGGCCGCTGATCGATTCGTCACCCACCTTGCCTGATTCACCCCCCCGAGACCATGCGCGCCGCGACCTTCCCCCGCGTCGAGAAGGGTTTTCCACGGCTTGCGTGGTTCCCGGCCGCGCCGCGACGCGACGATGCGACCACGCCGTCGTGATCGGTCCGGCCTTGACCCCGCCGCCGCCGCGTCGACAAATGGCCGCCGAGAGCCTGCCGCGCCGCCCCTCGTCGAGGGCGCGCGCCCGACCCGAACGAGGAGAAGCGCATGATCACGGTGACCGTCGAGGGCATGACCTGCGGAGGCTGCGTCGAATCGGTGAAGCGGGCGGTGCTCAAGGCCGACCCGAGCGCCGACGTGGCGATCGATCTCGACAGCGGCCGCGTCGACGTGACCGGCGCGCTCGACCGCGCCGCCCTCACCGCCGTGATCGAGGCGACCGGCTTCGACGTGAAGCCGTGACGGCCTGAGGCGCGGAGCGGATCGGCGCGCCCGTTGCACCGCACGCGGGCGACGGGCATAACGCGAGCCGTGTCGCCCGCCACGAGGACCTCGCGCCGATGGATTTCTTCCGCCTCTACTTCCGCGCCATCGCGCTGGTCGGTCCCGCCAAGGGATTGGCGGCGGGCCTCGCCTTCTCCGGCATCGTGCTGGCCTTCCTCGGCTTCGCCGAGCCGGTCCTGTTCGGCCGCGTCGTCGACGCGCTGACCCACGATCAGCCGGCGATGGGCCTCGTCGCCCTGTGGGCCGGTCTCGGCTTCGTCGGCATCGCCGCCGGCATCTACGTCTCGCTCCACGCCGATCGGCTCGCCCACAGCCGCCGCCTGGAGGTGATGAAGAACTTCTTCGAGCACGTCATCCAGCTGCCCGCCGCGTTTCATTCCGACGAGCAGTCCGGCCGCCTGATCGCGGTGATGCTGCGCGGCACCGATCACCTGTTCTCGCTGCTCCTGTCGGTGTTCCGCGAACACCTGACCGCGATCGTGATGCTGATCACCCTGGTGCCCTTCGCCATCTGGATGAACTGGCGCATGGGCCTGCTGCTGCTCGGGTTGATGGCGGTCTACGGCTTCCTCTCCGTGCTGGTGGTGCAGAAGACCCGCTTCGGCCAGGAGCGCGCCGAGGAGTACCACTCCGAACTGTCCGGCCGCGTCGTCGACGTCATCGGCAACGTCTCGGTGGTGCAGAGCTTCTCCCGCCTCCAGGAGGAGGCCCGCGCGCTCCAGCACATCATGGGCAACCTCATCGCCGCCCAGTTCCCGGTGCTGAACTGGTGGGCGCTCGCCTCGGTGCTGACCCGCGCCGCCGCCACCGTCACCATCGTCTCGCTCTTCGCCATGGGCACTTGGCTGCATGCGCGCGGCGAGATCACCGTCGGCGAGATCGTCGCCTTCGTCGGCTTCGCCAACATGCTGATCGGCCGCCTCGACCAGCTCACCCAGTTCCTGTCGACCCTGGTGTTCGAGGCCGCCGGCATGCGCCAGTTCTTCGAGGTGCTGGATCAGACCACCACACTGGTCGAGAAGCCGAACGCGCCCGACCTGAAGGTCGAGGGCGGTCGTGTCGTGTTCGACGCCGTCACCTTCGTCTACCCGAACTCCACCTCGGGCATCCACGAGGTCTCCTTCGTCGCCGAGCCCGGCGAGACGGTGGCGATCGTCGGCCCGACCGGCTCGGGCAAATCGACCGCGCTCGCCCTCCTCCAGCGCGCCCGCGATCCGCAGTCCGGCGCCGTCACCATCGACGGCCAGGACCTGCGCGACGTCACCGTCGACAGCATCCGCCGCTCGATCGGCGTGGTGTTCCAGGACCCCGGCCTGTTCGATCGCTCGATCGCCGAGAACCTGCGCATCGGCAAGCCCGACGCCACCGACGAGGAGATCCGTGCCGCCGCCCGCCTCGCCGAGGCCGACGGCTTCATCGACGCCAAGCAGGGCGGCTTCGACACCCGCGCCGGCGAACGCGGCCGCGGCCTGTCGGGCGGCGAGCGCCAGCGCCTCGCCATCGCCCGCGCCGTCCTCAAGAACGCGCCGATCCTCATCCTCGACGAGGCCACCTCCGCCCTCGACAACGAGACCGAACTGAAGATCAAGCGCGCCCTCGATCAGCTGTCGAAGGACCGCACCACCTTCGTCATCGCCCATCGCCTCTCGACCGTGCGCACCGCCGACCAGATCCTCTACATGGAGCAGGGTCGCATCCTCGAGCGCGGCCGCTTCGACGAGCTGGTCGCCAGGGGCGGCCGCTTCGCCGATCTGGTCGCCGCCGGCGAGCTGCAGGACGAGGAGCCGGACGAAGAGAACGCGGACGATTGATCCACGTGTCGGCGGGAATCACCCCGCGCCGGGGCGGAGCGGGCCGTTTTCGCCCGCTTTCGCCCGCTCCCTCGTGCTGCACTGCGCCTTGACAGTCCCCACGGGCATACCTATCTCCGTCCCACTCCGTCTGGCACTCGGCTGGTCCGAGTGCTGACAGGCTCGATTTCTTCGGGATCTCCGCCCGCCTCCCTGGTCTCCCCGCCCTTCGGCGGTTCGGGATCGGACCCGGCGGCGGGGGTCCGCTTCCATCTCCTGAAGAGGACTTCACACATGGCCATCAACTTCCGTCCGCTCGCCGACCGCGTCGTCGTCAAGCGCATCGAAGCCGAGACCAAGACCGCCGGCGGCATCATCATCCCGGGCACCGCCCAGGAGAAGCCGCAGGAGGGCGAGATCGTCGCCGTCGGCCCCGGTGCCCGCGACGAGTCCGGCAAGCTCAACGCCCTCGACGTCAAGGTCGGCGACCGCGTGCTGTTCGGCAAGTGGTCCGGCACCGAGATCCGTCTCGGCGGCGAAGATCTCCTCATCATGAAGGAGAGCGACATCATGGGCATCGTCGGCTGAGCCGACCGCTCGAGGGAGACGCCACCGTGCTCGGCACCCCCGGAAACCCGATCGTCACCGAGGAATGGCAGTTCGCCCTCGTCCTCGTCGTCGGGGTCGCGATCGTCGCCCTCATCCACCGCATCGTCCGTCGGCGTGTCGCCCGTGACCGGCGCGACCGCAACGACTAAGGAGCAAGAACCCTCATGGCTGCCAAAGACGTCAAGTTTTCCGCCGACGCGCGCGACCGCATGCTGCGCGGCGTCGACATCCTCGCCAACGCCGTCAAGGTGACCCTCGGCCCCAAGGGCCGCAACGTCGTCATCGACAAGTCCTACGGCGCTCCCCGCATCACCAAGGACGGCGTCACCGTCGCCAAGGAGATCGAGCTCGAGGACAAGTTCGAGAACATGGGCGCCCAGATGGTGCGCGAAGTGGCCTCCAAGACCGCCGATCTGGCCGGTGACGGCACCACCACCGCGACCGTTCTCGCCCAGTCGATCGTCAAGGAGGGCTGCAAGTCCGTCGCCGCCGGCATGAACCCGATGGACCTGAAGCGCGGCATCGAGCTCGCCGCTCTCACCGCCGTCAAGGACCTCGAGGGCCGCTCCAAGAAGATCAAGACCTCGGCCGAAGTCGCCCAGGTCGGCACCATCTCGGCCAACGGCGAGAAGGCCATCGGCGAGATGATCGCCGAGGCGATGCAGAAGGTCGGCAACGAGGGCGTCATCACGGTCGAGGAGGCCAAGAGCCTCGAGACCGAACTCGACGTCGTCGAGGGCATGCAGTTCGATCGCGGCTACCTCTCGCCCTACTTCATCACCAACGCCGAGAAGATGATCGCCGAGCTCGAGGACCCCTACATCCTCATCCACGAGAAGAAGCTCGGCAATCTCCAGGCCATGCTCCCGGTCCTCGAGGCCGTGGTGCAGACCTCCAGGCCGCTGCTGATCATCGCCGAGGACGTCGAGGGCGAGGCGCTCGCCACGCTCGTCGTCAACAAGCTGCGCGGTGGCCTCAAGATCGCCGCCGTCAAGGCGCCCGGCTTCGGTGATCGCCGCAAGGCCATGCTCGAGGACATCGCCATCCTCACCAACGGCCAGATGATCTCCGAGGACCTCGGCATCAAGCTCGAGACCGTGACCCTCGACATGCTCGGCCGCGCCAAGAAGGTGACGATCTCCAAGGAGAACACCACCATCGTCGACGGCGCCGGCGCCAAGGGCGAGATCGAGGCCCGCGTCGCCCAGATCAAGGCCCAGGTCGAGGAGACCACCTCCGACTACGATCGCGAGAAGCTCCAGGAGCGTCTCGCCAAGCTCGCCGGCGGCGTCGCGGTCATCCGCGTCGGCGGCGCGACCGAGATCGAGGTCAAGGAGAAGAAGGACCGCGTCGACGACGCGCTCGCCGCCACCCGCGCGGCGGTCGAGGAGGGCATCGTCCCCGGCGGCGGCGTCGCGCTCCTGCGCGCCAAGAAGGCCGTCCAGGCGCTCACCTCCGAGGTCGCCGACGTCCAGGCCGGCATCAACATCGTGATCAAGGCGCTCGAGGCCCCGATCCGTCAGATCGCCGAGAACGCCGGTGTCGAGGGCTCGATCGTGGTCGGCAAGCTGCTCGAGTCGTCCGACGACGACTTCGGCTTCGACGCCCAGAACGAGACCTTCGTCAACATGGTCGCCGCCGGCATCATCGACCCGACCAAGGTCGTGCGCACGGCGCTCCAGGACGCGGCCTCGGTCGCGGGTCTCTTGATCACCACCGAGGCGATGATCGCCGAGAAGCCCCGCAAGGACGCCGCTCCGGCGATGCCCGGCGGCGGCATGGGCGGCATGGGCGGCATGGACTTCTGATCCCGCGCCTGCGCCCGAAGAGTCGCAGACTTTTCGGAACGGCGCCGGCGCCATGAAGATCGGAAGCACGCGCTTTCTCCTCCGAACACACGAGAGGCGGCCTTGGGGCCGCCTCTTCGCGTTCCGGGCTGGTCAGACCCGCGCGCTTGTGGTGACATCCCGTCGCGGTGCGAGGGCGCCGACCGCTCGGAGGGATCGACCATGCGCACGATTTCGGCACTCGCGGCGACGGCCGCCCTCGCGGGCCTGACGCTCGCCCCCGCCCTCGCCAACGATTCGACCGCCGAACTCGGCATCGGCGGCCTCACGCTGACCAGATCGGCCGACGTCGTCATGCAGTCGGAGGATCTGTTCATCTCCGAGAGCCGCGTCACCGTCGACTACGTCTTCCTCAACACCTCGCCCGCCGACGTCGAGACCGTGGTCGCCTTCCCGTTGCCCGACGTCGAGAACGGCGTCGAGAAGCCCGCCTACGACTTCGCCGGCGAGCTCGACTTCAGGACCACCATCGACGGCCGTCCGGCCGAGCTGACGCTGGTCTATTCGGCGGTTCTGAACGGCCGCGACGTCACCGAGCGCCTGCGCGCGGCGAAGATCCCGCTGATGCCGAGCTACGAGAAGTTCGAGGCGGCGGTGAACGCGCTTCCCCCCGACGCCCGCAAGGCGCTGATCGCCGAGGGCCTGATCGAGGAGGACGGCGCGACGCCCCCCGGTTGGACCGCGCACTGGACCACGAAGACCGCCGTCACCCGCACCCAGGTCTTCCCGGCCGGGCGTCCCGTGAAGGTGTCGCATTCCTACAAGCCCTTCGCCGGCGGGTCGGTCGGCTCGATCCTCAAGAAGGATCTGCGCCTGTCGCCCGACCTGAAGGGCGAGGTCGCCGCCCACCGCGCCAAGTTCTGCATCGACGACGACTTCGTGAAGGGCTTCGACGCCTCCCAGGGCAAGGACCGCGAGGCCTATCGCCCCGACGTCTGGCTCTCCTACGTGCTGACCTCCGGCGCCAACTGGAAGGGCCCGATCGGCGATTTCCGCATGGTGATCGACAAGGGCGACCCGAAGAATCTGGTCTCCTTCTGTGGCACCGGCGTCAGGAAGATCGCCCCGACGCGGTTCGAGGTGCGCTACCGCGACTTCGTGCCGAGGCAGGACGTCAACGTCCTGATCGTCCGCCCGCCGACGAAGTACTGAGGGCGATCACGCCCCCCACCCGAGCGCCCATCGCCCCGCATCCCCCCCCCGTTCATCCCTGGGCTCGCCCCGGGGATCCATGCGGCGTCACGGCGCGGCGGGGTGCGCGCGGCTAGGGGAAACTCGCGGCTTGCTCCCCCCTTCTCCCGCGAGGGGACCTTTGCATAATTCTCCGACCCGTGATTCCCTCGTT
>JBEOKB010000068.1:0-2053 GCA_040275425.1 Siculibacillus sp.
GCGGAGAGCGCGAGAGCGAGCGCGCAGAGACAAACACGGGCGATGCCGCCGCGATGCCCCGCCTTCGCCCGATTTCCGCTAAACTCGTCCATGTACGATTCGATCCGTCGTGAGAGGGGAGTCGTCCGGTTCGACCGGGCCGCTGCGTTCCGCGACGACGAATCGGCTCATCGCCGATCGGTTCGCAAGACAAGCCGGGAAGAGGTCGGATGCGCAAGATCCCCACATCGAATATCGCGAGGGCTCGGGTCCTCGCCGTGATGCTCGCGGCGCTGGTCGCGGGGATCGTCTCGTCGGTTCCGTTCCGTCCGGCCGCCGCTCAGGATCGCGGCGGCACCTACACCACGGACGAGCTGGTGCGCACCGGTCACAAGTTCTTCGGCACGGTCTCGGGCGGTCTCGCCACGGTGATCGAGGAGGCGGTGTCGCGCTACGGCCAGCCCAACGGCTACATCCTCGGCGAGGAGGGCTCGGGCGCCATCGTCGGCGGTCTGCGCTACGGCGAGGGGACGCTCAACACGCGCGATCGCGGCAAGCGCAAGGTGTTCTGGCAGGGGCCGTCGGTCGGCTGGGACTTCGGCGGCGAAGGCGCCCGCACGATGATGCTGGTCTACAATCTGCGATCGAGCGACGCGCTGTTCCAGCGCTTCGGCGGCGTCGACGGATCGGCCTACTTCATCGGCGGCTTCGGCATGACGGCGCTGGTGGCCGATCGCACCTACGTGGTGCCGGTGCGCTCCGGGCTCGGGCTGCGGCTCGGTCTGAACATCGGCTATCTGAAGTTCACGCCCCAGGCGACCTGGAACCCGTTCTGATCGACGGGACCGGCCGAACGTCGGGGCGGCGCGCGGGGAGGCGTGCGCCCCGCGCGGGAAGATGGTATGGGGCCGACGAGCGCGACGGGGAGAACGGGACGCGATGACGATCGAGGCTGCGATGTGGTTCGCGCTCGGCCTTCTCGCGGCCGGGCTGATCGCTCTCATGGTGATGGGCGCGGTGTGGCGGCGCGCGGTACGGCTGACGACCCGGCGCGTGAGCGAGGTGGTGCCGACCGACGTCACGTCGGTGCGGGCGGAGATGGATCTGCGCTCGGCGCGCTTCGCCCAGGACATCCGTCGGGTCGAGCTGGCGATGGCCGATCTGCGCCGGCGCAACGCCGAGGAGCGGATCGAGACCGGGCGCCGGCGCGCCGAGGTCGATCGGGTGAATCTGGAGCTGCGGGCGGAGATCGACGCGCGACTGGCCGGGGAGGCGCGCGAGAGCGCCCTCGGCGCCGAGCTCGAGGGTCGCGATCGACGGCTGGAGGAGGCGGCGACGCGGATCGGCGAACTCGACGAGCGCATCGCCTCGCTCGAGGCCGATCTCGGTGCCCGCGAGGCGGCGGCGAGGGTGGCGGCGCAGTCCCATGCCGAGACGCTGACCGAGATGGCGGGCGAGCGCGACGCGATCGTGGCCGAGCTCGAGCGCGAGTTGTCGGCGGGGCGGACCCGGGCGGCGGAGGCCGCGCGCCGGATCGAGACGCTCGAGGGGCAGATCGAGGCGCAGCGCCAGCAGATCGGCGGACTCACCTCCAGGTTCGAGGCCGAGAACGTGGCGCGGCGTCTGGCGGAAACCACGGCGGAACAGGAGCGCGACCGGGCCGATCGGCTCGATCGGCGCATCGAACGGCTGGTGTCCGACGTGGCGCAGCGCGAGGAACTGGCCGATCGACGCCTGCGCGAGACGGAGCGGGCACGCGAAGCGTTGTCGTCGGCCAATGCGCGCATCGCGGCGCTGTCGGGACACGGTGGCGACGGCGTGGCGGCGGGCGACAACGTCCTGCGCACGCTGGCCCAGCTCGAGGAACGCAATCGCGATCTTGAGGCGCGGTTGAAGGCGGCCGAGGCGGCGGGCGCGGCCGGGGCCGGAGAGAGCCCGGCGGCGAGCGCCGATCCGAGCCGGGCGGCGCTGCGCGATCAGCTGGCCGATCTCGCCGCCGAGGTGGTGGGGTTGACGCGGGCGCTCGAGGGCGGCCGCTCGCCGATCGATCGGATCGCGGCCGTGGCGCACGCTG
>JBEOKB010000069.1:0-3685 GCA_040275425.1 Siculibacillus sp.
CAGTGCCGCGGCGAGATCGCGGCCGTCGACGCCTACGATCGTGCCCTCAAGAAGTTCGCCGGCCAGCCCGAGGAGTCGACGCTGCTCGAGATCCGCAACGAACACGACGACTCGGTCGTCCGCCTGCGCGCCGTCATCGAGCGCGACGGCGGCAAGATCCCGCACGAGAGCGGCGCCTGGGGCGGCTTCGCCAACGCCGTGCACAGCGTCGCCGCCCTGGTCAACGACGAGGTCCCGATCCAGGTCCTGCAAAAGGGCGAACAGGTCGGCATCTCCGGCTACGAGAAGGCCCTCGCCGACCCCAGCCTCGCGGAGTTCCACGCCCTGCTCACCACCCTGCGCGACCGCTGCAGCAAGCACCACGCCCGCCTGCAGCAGATCCGCGACCACATCCTCGAGACCCCGCCCCGCCCGACGACGGCGCGAACCGCCACCAGCCGAGCGCGGCCGCCGCCGACAGGGCGAGAACGAGGAGAGCGAGACGAGTGCGCGTCATGACTTGCCTTCTCGCCGGGCCGTCGGCGCCGGCGTGTCCTTGATCCATCCGCCGCCGAGCGCCCCGGCCAGCGTCACCACCGAGCGCAGCCGCGCCAGCCGCACCGCCACCAGCGTCTGTTCCGCCTGGAACAACGTCCGCTCCGCCTCGAGCACCGTGGTGACGTCGATCGTCCCCTCGGCCAGCCGCTCCTCGGTCAGTTTCTGCGCCCGCCGCGCCGCCCGCACCACGTCCTGTTGCAGAATCTCGTGGCGCCGGTTGCGGTCGACCGCGATCAACGCGTTCTCGACCTCGGCCAGCGCCTCGTGCACGGTCTTGCGATAGGTCGCGACCAGCCCCTCGTGCGCCGCCCGCGCCGCGTCGAGATCGGCCTGCCGCGCGCCCGAGTCGAGGATCGGCGCCGTCAGCCCCGCCGCCGCCGAAGAGGCGATCGCGTCCGGCCGCAGCAGATTCTTCAGAAAGGCGCTGGCGAGCCCGGTCGAGCCGGTCAGCGAGATCTCCGGCAGGAACGCCGCCCGCGCCGCCTCCACGTCCGCCGCCGCCGCCGTCAGCGACGCCTCCGCCGCCGCGATGTCCGGCCGCCGCGCCAACAGCGTCGACGGTACCCCGGCCCCGATCGTCGGCACCCGGACGCCCGAGAGCCCGCGCGCCCGAATCGCCAGCGCCTCCGGCGCCCGCCCGGTCAGCACCACCAGCGAGTTGCGGGTCTGCCCCAGTTCGATCTCGATGTCCGGCACCGTCGCGCGCTGGCTCGCCACCAGGCTCTGCTGCTGCGCCACGTCGAGCGCGGTCGCCGTGCCGACCTCGAGACGGCGCCGATAGACCGCCAGCGTGCGCTCCGCCGTGGCGATGCTCTCCCTCGCGATCACCAGCCGGTCGCGCGCCGCCGCCACCCGGAGCCACGCGTCGACGATCGCCGTGGTGGTCGACAGACGCACCATGTCGCGTTCGATCCGCGCCGCCGAGAGCGACGCCTCCCGCGACGCCGCCAGCGCCCGCAGCCGTCCGTTGAGATCGATCTGCCACGACGCGCCGAGACCGAGACGGTAGTCGTCGCTCACGCTCGCACGGAACGGCGGCGAGAAGGCGCCGCGCGTGCCCGGCGTCACCGTGCGCCCGACTCCGCCCTCGCCCGTCACCACCGGCCCGAGAGCCGCCCGCGTGCCCGCGAGTTCCGCCTCCGCAGCCGCGATCTTCGCCGCCGCCGCCGCCACGTCGAGATTGTCGAGATCGGCCGTCGCCACCAGCGCGTCGAGTTCGGACACGCCGAAGGCCCGCACCCACGCCGCCGAGATCTCCGTTCCCGACGTCGGCGTCGCGCTCCACCGCCCCGGCATCTCGCCCTGGACCTCGGGCGCGCGCACCCCCTCGCCGCATCCGGCGACCGCGAGGACGAGAGCGAGCACCGCGGCCGTTCCACCGCGCCCGGACATGGTTCGCGTCCGCTCCCTGGTCATCCCGCGCTCACTCGAAGACCCCGCATACGTCGGCCGTTCCACCGTCGCCGGGACGTTACCCGCCGCCGTCGGCGCCAACAAATGAATTTCCCTTCATCCGCCCGCCGCCGCGCCGCGACCGTTCGACGTCTACGGATGTTTCATGTTGCAGTGCAAGATGAACGTTGACCAATTCGTGATGTTCTTCACCTCCGGAGCGATCACCCAGGCTGAATCGAGCCTTCGGCACCGGCGGCGCAAGTCGCGATCGTCCGAATGGCTCGATTGCGACGCCGTCGAGAAGCGACGACGATGGGTCGACCGGTGTGATGAGACTTTATTCCGACGCGCTCCATTGACGAAACGGCGGTTTTCCGTGGTCGATCTCGACCAAAGTCTGTCGACGAGCGAGTGGACGGAAGAAGCGGATGACGCATAATGCCGGCCGGAAAAAGGGGATGACCACATGTCGCACCTTTCGGGGTGCGCATGGGGGACGTCGCCACAGACGATTTTCATACCTTAGGGAGGTAGTCCATGTCCGAGAACGTGTTCCCCGTACCGGCTCAGATCGCTGCTGCGGCGCTCGTCGACGATGCCAAGTACAAGGCGATGTACGAGCAGTCGGTGAAGGACCCGAACGGGTTCTGGGGTGAGCAGGCCAAGCGCCTCGACTGGTCGAAGCCCTTCACCGTGGTGAAGAACACCAGCTACGACCCGCACAACGTCTCGATCAAGTGGTTCGAGGACGGCGAGCTCAACGTCTCCTACAACTGCGTCGACCGTCACGCCGCCGCCACCCCGGACAAGGTGGCGATCATCTGGGAAGGCGACAGCCCGGACGAAGACAAGAAGATCACCTACGCCGAGCTCAAGGACGAAGTGTCCAAGTTCGCCAACGTGCTCAAGGCCCACGGCGTGAAGAAGGGTGACCGCGTCACCATCTACCTGCCGATGATCCCGGAAGCGGCCTACGCGATGCTCGCCTGCGCCCGCATCGGCGCGGTGCACTCGATCGTCTTCGGCGGCTTCTCGCCGGACAGCCTCGCCGCCCGCATCGACGGCTGCGCCTCGGCCGTCGTCATCACCGCCGACGAAGGTCTGCGCGGCGGCCGCAAGGTTCCGCTCAAGGCCAACGTCGACGCCGCCGTCGCCAACCTCTCGGTGGTCACCTCGGTCCTCGTCGTCCGCCGCACCGGCGGCAACGTCGACATGAAGGCCGGCCGCGACTACTACTACGAGGCCGAGGCCGCCAAGGTCTCGACCGATTGCCCGCCCACGGTGATGAACGCCGAGGATCCGCTGTTCATCCTGTTCACCTCGGGCTCGACCGGCCAGCCGAAGGGCGTGCTCCACTGCACCGGCGGCTATCTCGTCTACGCCTCGATGACCCACCAGTACGTGTTCGATTATCACCCCGGTGAGATCTACTGGTGCACCGCGGACGTGGGTTGGGTCACCGGCCACAGCTACATCGTCTACGGTCCGCTCGCCAACGGCGCGACCTCGGTGATGTTCGAAGGCATCCCGACCTACCCCTCCGCCTCGCGCTTCTGGGACGTGGTCGACAAGCACCAGGTCAACATCTTCTACACCGCTCCGACCGCCATCCGTTCGCTGATGGGCGCCGGCGAGGAACTGGTGAAGAAGACCTCGCGCAAGTCGCTGCGCATCCTCGGTTCGGTCGGCGAGCCGATCAATCCGGAAGCCTGGATGTGGTACCACAACATCGTCGGCGAGGGCCGTTGCCCGA
>JBEOKB010000070.1:0-6302 GCA_040275425.1 Siculibacillus sp.
CACGGCACCAACGTCATCCAGGGCCTCGCGGTCTCGCTGGAATCGACGGCCATGCCCGCCATCGTCATCGTCGCCGGCATCATCTCGACCTACCAGCTGGCCGGCCTCTACGGCACGGCGATCGCGGTGACCACCATGCTCGGCCTCGCCGGCATGATCGTCGCGCTCGACGCCTTCGGCCCGGTGACCGACAACGCCGGCGGCATCGCCGAAATGGCCGGTCTGCCCAAGGAAGTGCGTCAGACCACCGACGCCCTCGACGCGGTCGGCAACACCACCAAGGCCGTCACCAAGGGCTACGCCATCGGTTCGGCCGGTCTCGGCGCTCTGGTGCTGTTCGCCGCCTACACGAACGACATCAAGTACTTCGTCGCCTCGGGTGCTCCGTACTTCAAGGGCATGGGCGAAGTCGATCTGTCGCTCTCCAACCCCTACGTCGTCGCCGGCCTGATCTTCGGCGGTCTGATCCCCTACCTGTTCGGCGGTATCGCCATGACCGCCGTCGGCCGCGCCGCCGGTTCGGTCGTGGAAGAGGTTCGCCGTCAGTTCAAGGAGAAGCCGGGCATCATGGAAGGCACCGAGCGTCCGGACTACGGTCGCGCGGTCGACATGCTGACCAAGGCGGCGATCCGCGAGATGATCGTCCCCTCGCTGCTGCCGGTCCTCGCCCCGCTCGTCGCCTACTTCGGCGTGCTCGCGGTGTCGGGCTCCAAGGCCCACGGCTTCGCCGCGCTCGGCGCCTCGCTGCTCGGCGTCATCGTCAACGGCATCTTCGTCGCGGTCTCCATGACCTCCGGCGGCGGCGCCTGGGACAACGCCAAGAAGTCCTTCGAGGACGGCTTCGTCGACAAGGACGGCGTCAAGCACTTCAAGGGTGGCGACGCCCACAAGGCCTCGGTCACCGGCGACACCGTCGGCGACCCCTACAAGGACACCGCCGGTCCGGCGGTCAACCCGGCGATCAAGATCACCAACATCGTCGCGCTGCTCCTCCTGGCGATCCTCGCCCACGGCTGAGCCGAGACGACCGGAGGCGGGGTCGCCCGCCTTCGGCAACGGGGTGCATCCTACCCGCGAACCCACGATACGACCCCGCGCGATCCCCTCGCGCGGGGTTTTCGTCGTCGACGGCCCGCCGCGTGCGCCGAGGCGGCCGTACGGCCCGTCGAACGGTCGCCCGGACGCGAACCGCCGCCCGAAGGGGCGGCGGCGAACGAGGCTCGATCGAAGGGGAGGGCGCGCCGACGATCCCGTCCGCGCGGCTCGCTCAGTTGGCGCCCGCGAGCGGATTGACGGGTGCCGCCTTGAGGATCTGCGACAGGAGGCCCATGTCGTTGCCGGTGGTCTTGGTCTTGCGGCCGATGAAGTCGAACACCTTGCCGTCCTGCAGACCGTAGTTGGCCACTTCCTTCACCCGCGCCTTGTCGTCGAAATAGACCACCAGGACCTTCTGGCTGGTGACCTTGTGATCGAGGAAGGCGACCGAGCGTTCGGCCCGCTGGGAGATGTAGTAGAACGCCTCGCCGCCGACCGTTGCGGTGGTCGAGGGCGAGCCCAGCACCAGGAGCACCTGCTCGCGGCTGGAGCCGACCTGGAGCTGGTCGAGCGCCGTGTCCGGCGCGACGTAGCCGTGATCGATCGCCTCGCTGCATCCCGTGAGCGCGGTGCCGGTCGCCACCAGACCGACGACGGCGACGGCGGCGAGAGCGCGGCGCGCGGTTGCGAGCGATACGATCGACGGACGACGGTTCATCACGTTCCCCCTCGGTGGCGGACCACCGTTGCGAGCCTCGTGGAGGGCGGCGTCCGCGACGGCGCTGCGATCCCCCGGCGCCCCGACGACGCACACGGCTCCTTGGCTTATTCCCTAACCTGCGCTAGGTCGGATGACAACGCCCGCACCCGCCGGGTCCATCGACGGAACCCCACATGATCTTCGGCCTGTTCGGGCGTCGCTTCGACGATGAGACCATCGACCTCTACGGATCGATCGTGGCCGAAGCACGGCGCCCCGTCTTCTACCTCGCCTTCGGCGTGCCCGATACCGTCACCGCGCGGTTCGACATGATCGTGCTGATGACCGCGCTCGTGCTCAACCGCTTGGAGACCGAGCCGCACGAGACCGAGAAGCCCCGACGCGGCGCTCCGCCGACCGTGCGCGAGCGCGGCCGTCGCCTGATCGATCTGTTCTTCACCGAGATGGACCGGGCGCTGCGCGAGATGGGCGTCGGCGACGTCGGTGTGCCCAAACGCATCAAGAAGCTGGCGTCGGCCTGGAATGGTCGCTTTCTCGCCTATGATGCCGCCCTGCGCGCCGAGAATGCCGACGAACTGACCGCCGCGATCTCCCGCAACGTCCTCGCCGAGGTCGAGGACCGCTCCGGCGCCGCCCCGCTCGCCCGTTTCGCCCTCGCCGCGCGCGCGGCCCTCGCCGCCGCGCCGATCACCGAAGTCCTCGCCGGCCGCATCCCCTGGCCCGATCCCGAAACCGTCCTCCCGAGGCCCGCCCCATGACCGACACCGCCCCCGACGCGCCCGTCGCCGCTCCCTGCCCGATCGTCCGCGTCCTCGCCCCCACCGACGTCTCCCCCGCCGGCACCCACGTCAGGATCACCGCCGACGCCGCCCAGTGCGCCGCGATCGCCGCGCTCGCGGACGTTCCGGCGGTCGACGCGCTCTCGGCCGAACTGGTGGTCAAGCCGTGGTCCGGCACCGGCTTCGCGGTCGACGGTCGCGTTCGCGCCCGCCTGCGTCAGGCCTGCGTCGTGACGCTGGAGCCGGTCGAGACCACCGTCGACGAGGTCGTCGCCGTCAAGCTGGTGCCGCCGCAGGACATGGTGAAGTACGTCGAGGAGCCGGACGAGAACGGCGACATCGATCTCGACGCGGTCGCCGACCTGCCCGACCCGATGGAGAACGGCGTGATCGACGTCGGCGCCATCGTCGTCGAACATTTCATGGTCGGCATCGAGCCCTATCCGCGCAAGGAAGGCGCGGTTTTCGACGCCGCCGCGGTCGGTGCCGAGGCCGGACCCGAGGTCGTCTCGCCCTTCGCCGCTCTGGCGCGGCTCGGGAAGGAGTGATAGGGAACCGCCGGGCCCCCTTTGAGGCCGTCCGCCGTGACCAGTGTGACGACACCGGTTGCCAGCCGGCAGGAAACCGGTAATGTCCGGCCTCCGTCGGGCCGAACCGACCAACGCGTTCTCGAGATGCCGAAGACCATAACGATCTCTCTCGACGCCATGGGGGGCGACGCCGGCCCCGAAGTGGTCCTGCCCGGTGCCGCGATCGCTCTCGAGCGGCGGCCCGATCTGCGTTTCGTGTTGTTCGGCGACGAGGCTCGGCTGAAGCCTCTGCTCGAGGCGCGCCCCGCCCTCGCCGCGGCCTCGCGCATGGTCCACACCGACGTCGTCGTGCGCATGGACGACAAGCCGAGCCAGGCGCTGCGCGCCGGCCGCTGGAAGTCGTCGATGTGGAAGGCGATCGAGGCGGTCAAGACCGGCGAGGCCCAGGTCTGCGTCTCCGCCGGCAACACCGGCGCGCTGATGGCCATGTCCAAGTTCTGCCTGCGCACCATGGCCGGCATCGAGCGCCCGGCCATCGCCGCGATCTGGCCGACGCTGACCGGCGACTCGATCGTGCTCGACGTCGGCGCCACCATCGGCGCGGACGCCCAGCAACTGGTCGACTTCTCGGTGATGGGCGCGGCGATGGCCCGCGCCCTGTTCGGCTGCGACCGCCCCAAGGTCGGCCTGCTCAACGTCGGCGTCGAGGAGGTCAAGGGCAACGAAGAGGTCAAGATGGCCGGTCGCCTCCTCAAGGAGGCCGATCTCGCCGAACTCGACTACACCGGCTTCGTCGAGGGCGACGACATCGGCCGCGGCATCGTCGACGTGGTGGTGACCGAGGGCTTCGCCGGCAACATCGCCCTCAAGACCGCCGAGGGCACCGCCAAGCAGTTCGGGCAGTATCTGCGCGAGGGCATGATGCGCTCGTGGTGGAACAAGCTCGGGTTCCTCATCGCCCGCTCGGCCTTCTCTCGCCTCAAACAGAAGATGGACCCGCGCAAGGTCAACGGCGGCGTCTTCCTCGGCCTCAACGGCGTGGTCATCAAGAGCCACGGCGGCACCGACGCCGAGGGCTTCGCCTCCGCGCTGTCGCTCGCCGCCGGAATGGCCGCCGCCGATCTGACCGCCCGCATCGTCGAGGGTCTCGGCCACTATCACAGATCCGGCTTCGCGGTCTCCGCGCCCGCCGAGGAACGAGGTGAACAGTGAGCATTCTCCGCTCCGTCGTTCGCGGCGTCGGCTCCTATCTGCCGGCCGAGGTTCTGACCAACGAGGCTCTGACGAAGATCGTCGAGACGACCGACGAGTGGATCGTCGAGCGCTCGGGCATTCGACGTCGCCATCGCGCCGCGCCGGGCGAGTTCACCTCGCATCTCGCCGAGGCCGCCGCCCGCGCCGCTCTCGCCGATGCCGGGCTGGGGCCGCAGGACATCGACCTCGTCGTCGTCGCCACCGCCACCCCGGACCACACCTTCCCGGCGACCGCGACCGAGGTGCAGGGCCGCCTCGGCATCACCCAGGGGTTCGCCTACGACATCCAGGCGGTGTGCTCGGGCTTCGTCTACGCCATCACCACCGCCGACGCCCAGCTCAAGGCCGGGCTCGCCCGCCGTGCTCTGGTCATCGGTGCCGAGACCTTCTCGCGCATCCTCGATTGGACCGATCGTGGCACCTGCGTGCTGTTCGGCGACGGCGCCGGCGCGGTCGTGCTCGAGTCGGAGTGGTCGGCCGGCACTCTCGACGATCGCGGCCTGCTCTGCGCCCATCTGCGCGCCGACGGTCGCCACACCGAGAAGCTCTACGTCGACGGCGGCCCCTCCACCACCGGCACCGCCGGTTGCCTCCGCATGGAGGGCAAGGAGGTCTTCAAGCACGCGGTCACCAACCTCGCCGAGACCATCGAGGTCCTGTTCCGCCAGACCGGCCTCACCGCCGCCGACATCGACTGGTTCGTGCCCCATCAGGCCAACCGTCGCATCATCGACGCCACCGGCAAGAAGCTCGGCATTGCCCCGGAGAAGGTCGTGCTGACCGTGCAGGACCACGGCAACACCTCGGCCGCCTCGGTGCCGCTCGCCCTCGACACCGCCGTCAAGGACGGCCGCATCAAGCGGGGCGATCTGGTGATGCTCGAGGCCATGGGCGGCGGCTTCACCTGGGGCTCGGCTCTGTTGCGCTGGTGAGGCGGATCGTCGCGCCGCCCAAGGGTGCCTTCGGTCGTCTTCGTCTCGCTTCGCAGCCCCCTGTTGACCGCCCGTCGGGGAGAACTTACGCTTCGCCATCCGTGACGGACGGCGGCCGTGAGGGGAGATGGTTCGCCGTGCGGCGATGACGCCGTCGCGGGCAGGACGAGAGGGCTGAGAAGATGGCGGGTAAGACGATCACGCGGGCCGACCTGTGCGAGGCCGTGTATCAGAAGGTCGGTCTGTCCCGAACGGAATCGGCCGATCTCGTCGAAATGGTTCTCGGTGAGATTTCCGATTGCCTGGTGGAGGGCGAGTCGGTGAAACTCTCCTCGTTCGGAACCTTCCTCGTGCGGTCCAAGGGCGAGCGTATCGGCCGCAATCCCAAGACCGGTGAGGAAGTGCCGATCTCTCCCCGGCGCGTCATGGTGTTCAAACCGTCCAACGTGCTGAAGCAGAAGATCAACGAGACGCTGGGTGATACCGAGGGCTGACGCCCCGATCTCACTCGGCCACCGGGTGAGTCGAGATCTTGGACAAGAGCCCAGACGCCTTCCGAACCATCAGCGAGGTCGCCGGCGACCTCGATCTGCCGCAGCACGTCCTGCGGTTCTGGGAGACCCGCTTCGTCCAGATCAAGCCGCTCAAGCGCGGCGGCGGACGCCGCTACTATCGCCCCGACGACATCGACCTCCTCAAGGGCATTCGCCATCTCCTCTACGGCGAGGGCTACACCATTCGTGGCGTGCAGCGCATCCTGAAGGAACAGGGCGTGCGCTTCGTCATGGAAGTGTGGCACGAGGGCGCGCCCCAGCCGCCGCCGGCCGGTGCCCGTTGGGCGGAGGAGCCCCGCCGGGCCGAGGACGCCGCCGACGACCCCGACTGGAACGAGGACGCCGCCGCCGTCGATGCCGCCGCCGTCGACGATCTGCCCGAATGGGCCCACCCCCATGCCGCCGCCCTCGATGCGGCACCGGACCCGGATATGGTCCCGCATCTCGCCCCCGACGAGATCCGCGCGAACGGCGACGCCGCCGCCCGGCAGACCATC
>JBEOKB010000071.1:0-30574 GCA_040275425.1 Siculibacillus sp.
GAATCAGCGATCGACGCCCAGCGCAACGCCCGAGTTTTTCAACAGAATCGGTCGGTAGCAGCCTCACTCGGCGCGTTTCGTGAGACTGGCGATGAGAACGGCCCCGACGGCCTCCGCCAGCGCCCGCGTCGGCCCGTCGTGCGCGTTCACATACCGCGCCGACATCGCGATATCCGAATGCCGCAGCACGTCGCGGATCTGAAACGCGTTCCCGCCCGACCGCGAGGCGGTGGTGCCGAAGGTGTGCCGCAGGTCGTGTAGATGCACGTCGGCGAGCCCTGCCCGTTTCCTGATCCGCTGCCACGCTCGTTGCATGACCGGGGCGGCGAGGTGCCGCGTCGGGACGCCGAGGCGAGGGAACACCCACCGAGAACCCTGCGCCCGCCCCCATCGCCCCAACACCTCGAGTGCGACCGTCGCCACCGAATGAGGCTTGCGTCCGCGCCCCTTCTGGTAGGGGAGCGCCAGCGTGCCGGTGGCGAAGTCGACGTGATCCCATTCGAGTTCGAGGATCTCGGAGAGCCGCGCGCCGGTCAGCAGGAGCACCCGCACCACCGCGACGACGGTCGGGTCGACGGGCGTCAATCGGTTCTCCGGCTTCGCAAGATGCTTCGCCTTCTCCTTCGGCTTGGTCTCGTCGATCTCCCACGGCAGCCCGATCGTCTCGGCCTCGGTGAGCGCCACGCCGAGGCGCCCGATCTCCTCCGGTGACAGGAACCGGTCGCGGGCCGTCTCGGGGTACTTCTTCACCTTGGCACAAGGGTTGAGGCCTTCGGCGCGCATGCCCCATTCCTCGGCGAGCGCCAGCGCCTTCGACAACACCACGATGACGGAGTTCGCCTGTCGCGGCGTCTTCCGCATCAGGAAGTGAACCCGGCGCGCGTCGAGGGTGTTGAAGCTCTCCACCTTGATCGGGCCGACCTCCGGCCGCAGATGCTTCTTGATCAGCCGTTTCTGTTCGGCGGTGGTGGTCGGCGAGAGGTGGGGCAGGTGCTCTGCCGCGTAGCGGTCGAAGAGATCGTTCATGGTCGCGCCGGCGCGTCGGTTGCGACGCTCGGCGAGCGGGTCGCCCCCGCCATTGACGGCGGCGAGGGTTTCCCGTGCCTTCGCCCGTGCCTGGTCGGGTGTGAGAACGCCGTGCCGACCGAGCGTCAAGCGCCAGTCGCGCGCCTCGGCGGTGCGGTAGCGCAGGATGTGGGACTTCAAGCCCGACGGCATCACGGCGAGGCCGAACCCGGGGATCTCGTCATCCCAGGCGAACCACTTTTCGGCTTTCGGCTCGGCGGCGTCGACGAGACGCTTGGTGATCTTCGGCATCGCTCGCACTCGGTGGACAGCACGACGGCCGAGGTGGACGACCACAGAACCCGAGCCGTCCAAGGCAAGCCGTTGAATTCACGTCGTTTGGACGGCTCTGGTCGAGTGGACGACCTTTCGCACCCTATGCCGGCCGTCGTCAGCATCGATCTTCGTCGCCTGAAAAGCCATTCCAGGGCGATTCCGACCGTCTCGGCGGCCGATTTCAGGTCACCATAAAGTCACCAGAACAGCAAGAAAGTCACCAAAACCAGTCGCAGTGGATCGTAAGGCGGTGGTTGGCCAAGCCTCTGTTGTACCGTGTCTAATCGTAATGGACGGGGCTCTGGCGAAAGCGCGAGAAATTGCGGTTTTGGGCTTCCCGAGTTGAATGTCGTGGGTTTGATTCCCATCGCCCGCTCCAATCCATCCCCACGAAGTCATCGAATTTCGAGTTCGCCCGGCATCGCCGCGGGCGGTGGTTCGTCGCTCCGGGTCACCGGACGGTGACGAGCGCTCGAGCTTCACCGAGGCGAGGCGTCGAAGCCCGGTCGAGAAGCCGTCGAGGAGGGCACCGAGCACGCGCGGCGCGGTGGTCGCCCGATCTTCCCAGAACCCGGCGCCATGTCAGACGGCGAACCGCCGCGACACCAATCCGTTCGAGGCGACGACGATCCCGACGGCGACGAAGTGGACGCCGAGGTCGAGCACGGTCGCGTCGAAGGGATGCACCAGCGTCAGCAGGCTCGCCGCGGCGGCGGAGGCGGCGAGGCCGGCGATGGCGGCGTTCAGAGTGGGGCGGAGCGAATAGGCCCGCCGTCGCAACACGAACATCAGGCCGGAAAGCGGCACCGAGAAGCCGACGATGAAGGCGAAGCAGTCGATGATCTCGTGGGCGGGGATCGGCCCGAAGGACTCGAGCCCGGCACGAAGGCATCCCGATCCGCTCGCCCCGAGCCACAGGGCGAGGCCCGGCAAGGGGGCAAGGGACCAGCGCGGATCACGGTCCGGCAGGCCGAGCATGAAGGTGGCGAACGCAGCGAGGATCATCGTCGTCGTCGACCCCGCCAGGGCCATCCACATGTCGGGCGCCGCAGAAAGCCTCGCCGTCAGGGCGCCGAAGTCGACCCTGGGCGCGAGGACGAGGGCCAGGGCCGCGACAGCCGCGATCCACAGGAACGCGTCGACGAGCGGAGAGCGGGCGCGACGGACGGGCCGGAGATCATCGACCAGACGGCCGATCGTCTCTTCGTGCGAAGGTCCGGAGGTTCGGATCATGGCCGGCCCTCCGGGTTCAGGAGAGCGCGCAGCGCCTTCAGTCCACGATGGAGATTGACCTTGAGCGCGCCAATGCTGCGGCCCGTCTCCTGCGCCGCCTCCGTCAGCGACTGCTCACGCAACGACAACCGCTCGACCGCGTCGCGCTGGGCGGCGGGAAGGTCCGCGATGCTGCCGCGAATGCGATCGATGGCGATCGTCGCGACGAAGGGGTGCTGGTCACCGCTCTCGTCCGCATGGGTCTCGTAGGCGTCTGGTGAGGACACTTCGTGCATCGCGTGCCTGTGATGGCGACGAGCGGCGTCGATGGCCCGCCGGTCGGTGATCATCGCCAGCCAGACGGCGAACGGCCTTGACGGATCATAAGTCTGCCGCGCGCGGTGGATCGTCAGGAGCACGTCCTGGATGATGTCGTCCACCAGATCGGGATCGACGCTACGCCGTTGCAGGCGACGGCGGATCCTGGGCAGGCAGGCCCGCAGCAGGGCCTCGTAGGCGACCCGATCACCGTCCTGCGCCGAGTGCATCAGGGTCCGCAAGCGGAGGTCTTCGGCCTCCGCCTCCCGCGATATGCCGACGTTCGTCGCCGCATCCATGACTTCGCCCGATCCGTTCATCGTCGGTGCACACAGAACCAAGCGGCCGGAAGTCCGACCGTTGGCGAGAGTGGCCGCTACGATAGGGAGATCGAGATTCATGTCTGTGACCCGAATCAAACGGATTGAGACCGCCGTTCGATCTCTTATTCGTTGCGAACTCTGCCCCGTTACATGGTGTCGTCCAATTTTCGCAAAGCCGCGATCTCCGGACGAGATCCGCGCCGAAGATCGCGTTCAGATGGTTCGACGTATGTCGTGCCGGCAAGTCCAGCACTGCATTTAGATTAGACGTCGTCCAAATCCAGCAGTGCGCCTAGGTATTTATCCGAGGTTCGGGCGAATACGACGCGGTCGAATACTTATACGCTCGAATTTTTCAGATGAACGTGTAACCGGGGTGCCGGGTGAGGCGAATACGAAGTCGAACGGTGAATTTCGACCTCAGGGGGCGAACGTGCCGTTTCGCTGCGTCTTTCAGGAGGACCTCATGTCTTCGCCTCGCAATCTTCGCTCGCGCCTCGCCACGGTCGCCGCCGTGGGGCTTCTCTTCGCCGCTGCCGGCACCGCCCCGCTCTTCGCTCAGACGATGAGCACCGACCAAAAGCCGATGGCTCCGGCCGCCGCGCCGATGGCCGCTCCAGCAGCCCCCGCGGCTGCGCCCGCCATGCCGGCGGCGCCGGCCATGCCGATGGCGGTCGATCGCGCCAAGATCCTCACCGCGCCCGGCGTCTTCGGTAACTTCTCCACCTACAAGGTCCGTCCGGATCTCTACCGCCTGCCGGCGACCGAGCGGAAGGGCATGGCCGCGGAAGTGGCGATGCTGGTCGACAAGTACAAAGAGAAGATCATCGTCGACGCCTATCTCACCCGTGGCCTCTCGGCGCAGAGCGACTTCTTCCTGCGCGTTCACGGCACCGATCTCGTGGCGATGCAGAGCTTCCTCGTCGACTTCAAGGCCTCGCGCATCGGCGTCTACAGCGACGTCACCGAGAACCTCACCGGCATCACCAAAGGGCTGAACTACATCACCAAGGACAAGTCGCCGGAGATGAACGCCGGGCTCTTCGGAGCCACCTATCAGGGTGATGCGCCGCGCTATGCCATCGTCGTGCCGATCAAGAAGAGCGGCGAGTGGTGGAACCTCTCCGACGAGCAGCGCCTCAAGGAACTGGAAGTCCATACCGCGCCGACGCTGCAGTATCTCGTCAACGTCAAGCGCAAGCTTTACCATTCGACCGGTCTCGCCGACACCGACTTCATTACCTACTTCGAGACCGCCGACCTCGGTGCCTTCAACAACCTGATGCTGTCGCTCGCGAAGGTTCCCGAGAACAAGTATCACGTGCGTTGGGGCAGCCCGACCATCCTCAGCACCATCCAGCCCGTCGAGGCCGTGATCAACGCGGTGACCACCACGCCGTGAATGCCGAGACGCGCCCATATCCGGCGCCGGAGCATCCGCCCCGGCGCCGCGCAGACCTGAACGTCCAGATGTGATCGGGGGACCGACATGACCACCAGCCGGCGCAACTTCATCAAAGGGAGCCTGTCCGCCCTCGCGGTCGGCGGTCTTCCCTTCACATCCGGTCGAGCCGCCTTCGGCGCGCTGATGCCGAACAAGAACCGTCCCTGGGAAGACGCTCTGCGCGAGCAGTTCATCGGCGAGACGGTGGTGCGGACGGTGAACCTGCCGAACTGCACCGGCTCCTGCGGCTGGAACGTCGTGGTCAAGGACGGCATCGTCCAACGCGTCGAGCCGCCCTACGACTATCCCGACGACGAGTACAATCCGCGCGGCTGCATGAAGGGCCAGACCTATCACCGCCGCGTCTATTCGCCGGGGCGCGTCAAGTTCCCGATGAAGCGGGTCGGTCCGCGCGGCGGCGGCCAGTGGAAGCGCATCACCTGGGAAGAGGCCTTCGACTTCATCGCCTCCGAGATCAAGCGGATCTCGGCGAAATACGGCAAGGAGACGGTGTGGATCTATCCGCCGGTGCCGGCGACCGGCATCGTCAAGCAGGGCGCCGGCTTCCGCTTCGCCGCCGTCAACGGCTTCGGGCTCGGCACCTTCTACAACTGGTACGGCGATCTGCCGCTTGCCCATCCGATCACCTGGAACGTCCAGACCGAAGAGCACGAGTTCAAGGACGTCCAGAACACCAAGTACGCCATCATCTGGGGTTCGGACGTGGTCCAGACCCGGATGCCCGACGCCCACTTCTTCACCGACGCCCGCGCCAAGGGTGTGAAGCTCGTCTACGTCTCCCCCTACTTCGATCCGACCGCCACCGCCGTCGACGAATGGGTCCGCGTGCGCCAGGGCACCGACGGGGCGCTGGCACTCGGCATGTGCCACGTGGTGGTGAAGCGCGGCCTCGTCGACGAGGCCCATCTCCTGAAGACCACCAGCGGCCCGCTCTTGGTGCGCCGCGACACCGGCAAGTACCTCAAGGCCTCCGACGTCGCCGCCGACGGCGACCCCAAGGCCTTCATGGTGTTCGACAAGGCGGCGGGCAAGCCGGTGGTCGACACCTACTTCTCCGACAAGCCGCCGCTCACCGGCACCTTCGACGTGACGCTGAAGGACGGCAAGACCGTCGCCTGCGCCACCTCGCACACCCTCTTCCTCGCCCAGCTCGACGAGTACGATCCCAAGACCGTCTCCGAGATCACCGGCGTGCCGGCGAAGGACATCGAGCGTCTGGCGGTCGAATACGCCTCCGCCAAACCCGCCAGCATCTGGGCCGGCACCGGCATCAATCACTGGTATCACGGCGATCTGATCGGCCGTTCGGTCATCGCGCTCGCCTGTCTCACCGGCAACATCGGCGTCAACGGCGGCGGCGTCAGCCCCTGGGCCGGTCAGTACCTGATGCGCCTCAACCCGGCCGACTACTTCTTCCCGCTCAAGGAAGAGGGCAAGCCCGAGCGTTATCAGGCGGTGCCGCTCGATACCGCCTACGTCGTCAACGGCCCGACCGAGACCATGGCCAACCGCGCCAAGCTGTGGCGGCAGATCCGCTGCATCTGGGCCGCCGGCGGCAACCTTCTCGGCGAGGCCTCGGACCAGAGCAATCTGATGCGCAAGGTCCTGCCGCAGATCGAACTCATCGTCTCGCCCGAGATCGAGATGAGCACGACGGCGCAGCTCGCCGACATCGTCCTGCCGGTGGTCAGTTGGTACGAGCTGCCGATGGACATCACCACGACGCCCGCCCACCCCTACATCCAGTTGGTCCAGGGCGCGCTGAAGCCGATGTACGAGGCCAAGACCGACATCGAGATCTACTACGAGGTCTGCAAGCGGCTCGGCACCGAGCACATCTTCAAGTTCAACCACCCCGAACCGGCGGTCGATCTGCTGCTCAAGACCGGCGGCCCCAAGGTCAAGGGCATCACGCTCGAGCGCTTGAAGAAGGAGAAGGTGATCCGCGTCAACCTACCGTCGGCACCCTATGCCGCCTTCACCGAGGAGGTCGCCGGCAAGGCGAAGTTCAAGACCGCCTCCGGCCGCCAGGAACTCTACAAGGACGAGGATCGCTTCATCCAGTTCGGCGAGCAGCTGCCGGTCCACAAGGAACCACACATGGCGACCCCGTTCGGGCCGTCGAAGGTCTGGCGCGAGGCCAAGAAGGAGCGCAATCCGCTCCACGAGAAGTATCCGCTGGTCTACCACTCCCGCCACACCCGCTGGAGCGTCCACTCGTCGTGGCGCACCACCTCGGACATCCTCAAGCTCGACGACATCGGCCAGCCGCTGCTCGAGATGAACCCGAAGGAAGCCGCCAGACGCGGCATCGGCGCCGGCGATTGGGCCACCGCCTACAACCAGAACGGCTACGTCAAGGCCAAGGTCAAGCTGCGTGAATCGGTGCCGATGGGCGCGGTCGTCATCTACTTCGGCTGGCAGCGCGAACAGATCCGCGAGGGTCACTGGAACGCCCTGACCCACAACGACATCAACCCGATCCACGAGATCTACTTCATCCCGAACGTCTGGGGTCCGGTCTCCGGGCACTTCGATCAGCTCTGCGAAGTGAAGAAGGCTTGAGGAGGGAGGACACCATGTCGGAAGAACTCTGGCAGAAATACTACGGCAAGCCCAACCCGAAGTACGGCAACCGCGTGCAGTACGGTATGTTGATTGACATCAACAAGTGCCTCGGCTGCCACAGCTGCACCATGGCCTGCAAGCAGACCTGGACCAGCGGCCCCGGTCAGGACGACATCTACTTCAACAGCGTGTCGACCCAGCCCTACGGCAAGTACCCCCGCCACGAGGGCGACCCGAAGGACTCGTCGAAGTACGACTACCGCCACTCCAACCTCTATCAGGACACGCCGAAGGGCGAATACCCGAACCTCTGGCAGTTCTACCTGGCGCGGCCGTGCAACCACTGCGCCGATCCCGCCTGCATCCCGGCCTGCCCGACCCGGTCGATCTACAAGAACCAGGACGGCATCGTCCTGATCGATCAGGACAAGTGCGAGGGCTTCCAGTACTGCGTCAAGGCGTGCCCCTACGACAAGATCTACTACAACTCGGTGACGAAGAAGTCGCAGAAATGCATCTTCTGCTTCCCGCTCTTGGAGAAGGGGCAGGAACCGCAGTGTGTGAAGAGCTGCGTCGGCAAGATCCGCGTCTTCGGCAACCTGATGGACCCGGAGAGCGCCATCTCCAAACTCATCCGCGATCCGTCGCTCGGGGCCAAGCCGTACACGCCGGAGGTCGGCCTGAAGGCGACCCATCGCGTCATCAACCCGATCGAGCCGCGGCAGTATCGCCCCGACTTCGGCACCATCCCGTCGGTCTGGTACGTGCCGCCGCGCAACATCCCGCCCGAGGAGGTGGAGAAGTACTTCGGCTACGCCATGTCCGGCCTCGTCGAGGAACCGCATCCGGTTCCCCCCGGCATCAAGATGAAAGACATCTGAGGAGGCGGGAGCGATGACGATGCCACACGACGACCACGGCCGGGGCGCCGTCCCCGGCGAGGTGCCGAGCCCGCGACCGACCTTCGGCCGCGCCTCGGTCTACCACTTTCTCGAACTCGCCCTCGCCCACCCGGACGCGGACGGGCTCGAGTGGATCGCCGCACCGCCGACCGAGGCGGCCCTCGGCGCGGCGCTCGACGATCTCCCCCGGGCGGAAGCCCTGGTGGAGGCGCGGGCGGCCCTGGCAGCCTTCTTCGCCCGGCTGCGCGAGACCGCCCACGACCTCGTCGAGGCGGAGCACATCGCGCTGTTCTCGGCCAACTTCCCGACGGTGCCCTGTCCGCCCTACGGCTCCCTGTTCACCGTCGAGGAAGCGAAGCGGCTCGAGGAGATGACGGCGATCAAGGCCTTCTACCGCGACAGCGGTTTCGACGTCGTGGGAACCTTCGACGACCTGCCCGACCACCTGTGCGTCGAGCTCGAACTGTTGCATGCCCTCGCCCACCGGGCGGAGACGGCGGAAGACGAACGCGAGGTGGCCTGGGCGCGGATGCGCTCCGCGCTCTTCATCGATCGCTTCCTCGCGCCGTTCCTCGATCGGCTGGCGGCGATCGCCGAGGCCGCCGAGCCGAACAACGCCTACACCCGCCTCCTCACGGCGACCCGCCACATCGTGGCACACCATCGCGCGGAGTGGGCCGCGAACGCGACCCCGGCTCCCGAAAACAAGGGGCATCTCGCATGATCAGGATGTCGACATTCGTGGGCCTCGCCGTGGCGACGATGGTCGCGGCGCCGGTCTCGGCCGCCGAAAAAATTCCCGCCAAGGGCACGGCGGTGGCTTCCAGGGCGGTCGAGCCCGGGCCGCGCTTCACCCCGACCGTGAAGCCGAGCGCGGCCCACGGCGAAAAGGTCTTCGTCGAATACTGCGCCGTCTGCCACGGCCTCCACGGCAAGGGGGACGGGCCGCGATCCGCCTTCTTCGCCGAGAGCCAGTACATCCCGGACCTGACGACGGAGGGCTTCCTTGCCGGCCGAGACGAGGAGTTGAAGGAGAATATCCGGAGTGGGCTCGCCCGCTTCGACGAGCCGGCGCTCGTGATGCCGCAGTTCAAATACATTCTCGGCGCCACCGACATCGAAAGCGTCGTCGCCTACGTGAAGACCTTCGCTCCGCCCGAGCCCAAGACGAAGCCGAAGAAGAAGTGACGGCAGGGTTCCCTCACCGGAACCGACGGACGCACCGCGACGCCTCGCTCCATCCCACGGAGACGTGGGGTGGGGCGTTCGTTTCCGGAGCGACGCATGCCCGACACGGGTGGCCGCAGAAGCGCCGTTTCAGCGGTTTCGCCTCCCCGCGCGAAGGGGAGGCCGGACCACGGTCGCCTCCCCATTCGTCCGCTCATCGACACTTCGCCTGCCAGGTGCCGAACCAATGGGCCTGGACGGGATTCGGCCCGCCCTTGTCGACGAGATGCGTGCCGCGCGCCGTGCCGTTCTTCAGAGTTCCGGCCCACGCGCCGGTGATGGGGAAGGTCTCCGCGCCGGCCGCGAGGGCGCCGGGGCCTGCGTTGCGGTCGCCGCCCGTCGCCGTCGTTCGGCCTTCGGACCGCCCTTCGAGACGGCCTGTGATCTTCTCGCCGTCGAAGGTCCCGACCAGCGAGGTGTCGATCAATCGCTCGAGCGTCGCGCTCCGAGATCTCATCAACGCCGAGCCCTCGATCTTGGTGCCGTCGACGGTGAAGCGCAGACGCGCGACGATCGGGCCCTTCATCTCCGGGTTCCGGAACTCGACGGTGCCTTCGCACGAAGCCCGGGTCGCCTTCGGCGCGGCGGTGATCCGACCGCCGGCGAAGCAGGTCGGCACCACCGGCATGCCCTCCGGCAACACGCAGATCGCGAGCCACGTGCCGGCGTCGTCGTTGCGCGCCCACACCATCGCATGCTCGGCGTCCGGTTCGGCATAGGCGGCCGTGTCGGCGCCGTTGCGGTCCATCCGCACGCGCACACCCGACTGCAGGATTGCCGCCCAACGTTCACGCCCGTTGAACTCCATCGGACCGAACGACTTCCACGACGTGATGGTGAGACCGTGCGGACCGGCGTCGGCGACGTGAACCCGATAGCGCCCGACGCGGAACTGACTGTCTCCGACGACCTCCAGCGGCATGACCTTGCCCGGCTGCGCGACCGACTGCCGGGGATCCGGCGTGATCGCCTTCCAACGCGAGAAGGTCACCGCGGCGGCCGGCGGCGGTTTGACGCCCGGCTGCGGCTGCGGCGCGACCGTCACCGTTGGCGCGGCCTCCCCGTCGCGCACCGAGCCGGAGCCGGCGAAGCAGGTCGGACGCGGCGGCCGACCTTCCGGCAGTACGCAGATGGCCTGCCAGGATCCGACGTCCGCGTTGCGCGCGCCGAACGCGGCTCGATCGGCGCCGACGGCGGTGACCGGGGCGCCCTTCTCCAACTGGAGACCGGCGCTCGCCGTCGCAGTGGCGATCCAGTGGTCGCCGGGCCGGACGTCGAACGGGCCGTGCGTCTTCCAGGTTCGGACCACGTGACCGTCGGGGTCGGCGTTCGCGATCAGGATGACGTAGCGGCCCGGCCGAAAGCCGGTTTCGCCGAGCGGTGTCAGGGCCGTTTCCCCGGAGTTCGGGCGAAGCGAGGTCCACGCCGCCGTCGAACCGCCGCCCGGCGCCGCCGGTGGGGTCGCGGGGGCGCGGCGCACCGAGGTGAACCGCATACCGACGTTGTTGACGACCGTCAGGCTGTTCCCGTCGGCGGACAGAGCTGCGTCGTCGGTGTAGCCGTGGCTCCACACCAGCCGATAGCGACGGGAGCCCGCGTCGACGAGCGTCCAGCGCATCGTGTTGCCGCGACCGTCGTTGCCGGTGCCGTCCGGCGAGATCACGGTGACGCCACCGCCCACACCCCAGTTCCAGTCTCCCGGTAGGGTCTGGGCGAGCGCCGGGAACGTCGAGCAGGCGATCGACAGGAGGACGGCAGCGAACCGACGAACCTTCATGGCGCTTCTCCTCGTGGCAGAAGTCTTCGTTGGTGGTCGAGCGGTTTCGGGGGCGTCGCGGCCGAGCCGGTCGGCGCCCGCTTCGGCCCGGAGCGACGCGTCGGTCCGCCGATCGATGCCGTCAGGGCGTCCGCCACTTCGGCGGCGATCGCCCGAGCGGACGCGGGCACCGGCAGGACCAGTTCGACCTCCTGCAGTCCGACCCGCGAGAACCAGCCGTAGCCGACGACGAGTGCCGACGGGCGGGCGACGAGACGGGCACCGAGCAGGCGCGACAACGGCAGCGCCCAGACGTGGAGAACATCGTTCGCCAGGAGGCCCCGCTCCCCGACGATCACTTCGCCGCCGCGAAACCGTCCGTGCGCCCGTCGGGTCCGCTCTCCGAGCAAGGCGGCGACGGCGACGGCGACCGCCACGACGCATCCGAAGACGAACATGCCCGGCGCCGCCCAGGGATCGAACAGGGCGAAGCCGCCGAAGACGAGGGCGATCAGGACCAGGACGGCCAGGAGGGCAGAGCGCTTCTCCGAGGCATCCGCCTCCAGCGCGGCCGAGGTGATCGCGCTCCAGGTGGACGGATCGACGGTCCACCGACCGAACACCCGCCGACCCGCCAGGAGTTCCTCGCGAACCGCCGCGAACCGCGCGAACACCAGCGCCGTCGCCAGGGCCATCGTGGCGATGACGATCACCATGTAGGTGATCGCATGGCGGTTCATCCCCCAGGCGGCGGCCAGCGATGCGTCGTAGAGGATCGAGACGGCGAACCACGCCGCGCACAGACCCGCGATGACGAGTGCGGCGATCAACCCACGTCGTGGATCACTCGACATGGTCCCCTCCCTGGAGAGGAACTTCCGCCGAAATTTCCCCTGGTGCGTCGGAGAGGGAAACCCGTCGACGGATCGATCGGCCCCACCTCCGGCATCGGAAACAACGCTCGTCTCAGCCTAGCGATCTCACCTGATCGCGCATTGATCTGGATGAGATTGTCTCGATATTTCAGTGACGAACGACCCACAGGTCCCGATACAGTCGGTCGAGACGCGATTCTGGTCCGGTCTTCCTTCGCCGAATTGGTCGTCGGACCAGCCCCGGCAGGGAGGAGCCACGGCTGCGGTTCGTGCGTCCGCTTCGGGTCGCAGGCCGTCGGCCGCATCGCACCGGAAGCGGACGCGCAACGCACTTCGCGCAAGCGCCCGAATGGGACCGCAAAAAAGGACGGTCTGCTTGTGGGCCTCGGCCGGCGGAAGCAGCCATTTTCGTTGACTCACGGCGTTAGTTCTCTCAGGCCACGGCGACCAACACTATACCACACCCCAGGGATGCGACCGCTGATCCAAGGTCATCGGCGCGGCGTGCTCGGAAGCCGCTTACCGCACGTCGCCGCTCGTGAGCCTGAAAATCGCCTACGAGAGTTCACCGCGTCCGAGCGCTTCGATCTGAACTTCTCGAAAACGCCGCGCACTGACGGCATTCGACAGATGCCGACGCACGACGACAGTACGATCCGGCGATGCAGCGATTCGACAACGAGTGCGCGAGCCGTCAGGCGGCGCCCCCACGGCGCGAAAGGACCGCCGCACGCCACACCTTCCCCGCTTCGTGGTCCTCGGGCGCGTCAAGGACACGCGCGAGAAGGGCCGCCAACCAACGAGTGGTCTTCTCGTCTCCGTCCGGGCCGACGAGCCGCAGCAGGGTTGCGCCGTGCTCGGGCCACAATGCGGCGAGGCGTTCGTCGTCGATAATGAGGGCAGAGTGCCCACCACGCGGCACTCGGGGCTTGGGCGCTACCGCCGGAGGGCGGGGCAGATCGAGACGCCGCCGCTTCGATGTCGGGGGCGGGGCGGCATCGACCCGGAACAGGGTGGCGATTGCCGCCGTAGCGTCGGCGCCCGGCGGGCGAGGTCCGTCGCGCCGGATGCGCTTCGGCAACTCGTCACGGAGAAACGCCGTCCACTCGTCGGGGCGCTTCCGATCGAAGCACAACCGGCGCCACCGCCACCGGGCGCGGTCCAGCGACGCCGGTGAGAGCGCGGCCGCGCTGATGCCGCCGAGCGCGAGGTCGGCCCGAAACTTCTCTTCGAAGTCGCCGAGAGCGATGGTCGCGCCGGGCGCCCACGGGTTCTTCGCCCACAGGCGCGGAAAGCGGTTCGCGAGACGGCAGTGCTCGCGCGCCTGCCACTCCTCGAACGTGCACTCACCGCGCCCGAGCGCCTCGAAAAGTCGCTCGTGATGCCGCTTGGCGGCGGCCGGACCCGCGTGACGCAGGCACCGACGCTCGCCCGCGAGCGGGCGCCCCCCGCAGGGGCTTCCGTCACGGGTCCTCGCGCCGCAGGTCGGCGCGCCAGTCGCGCCGAACCGGGTCCGCGTGGCCGCTTCCAGGAACGCCCGGCGATGCTCTTCATCGTGAAATCCGGGGGCGAAGACGCCCATGTCGCGGGCCTCCCGTGACCGTGCCGCAGCGACGACCTTACATGACATGCATCAGAAAAATCGTCTGAAAAAGCATGATTGATCAATTTTTTCCAATCAATTTCGATCGACTACGTCGCCGACCGCATCACCCTTACAGAACCGCAAAAGTTGGAGAATGAGCCGCATTGTGCACGTGCCGGGTAGATGGAAAATGTCGTCTTCCGGGGGAGGCCGGGGGGTGGGGCGATGCCCCGGTCGCGCCGTGGTCTTTCCCGCCAACACCAAACACGTCGTGTCATCGCCCGGCGTTCGTGATCGCGCTCAACGCGGCGTGGGCTGAATTCGCCGCATGATCAAAAGGACCGGCCCCAAGAACCTCCTCACCCAGATCGAGGTCGAGAGGCTTCTGCGGTACTCAGTGTCCAAGATCGAGCGTCTGCGCCGGTAAGGTGTCCTCCCCTACCTGGCCGCTCGCCCGGTGCGAATCGAACTGGCGGACGTTTCACGCACGTCGAGCGCATACGGGCCGCCACGATGCTCCAAGGGAGAGGCGAGCGAACGACCGCGAGAGAGACATGACGAGCGACGTCCTTGTGCGGTAGGGCGCGGCGCGCAAGCGATCATCGTGGCTCGGACTCGATGGTGCCGCTACGCACGAACAGGACGACGGCCAGAGGGCCAACAGGCCCCGTCTTCGCTCGGGTCGCAGCCACACACGCACGAGAGTTGGGACCCGGATTGGGACCCGCAGTATTAGCATAAAAAATATATGAGCGATATCAATTCAATGAACAGTGAAGATGGCGGTGAGAGAGGGATTCGAACCCTCGATACGCTTTCACGTATACACGCGTTCCAGGCGTGCGCCTTCAACCACTCGGCCACCTCACCATGTCCCCGAAGGGAGCGGGCACTTCATATGCGAAGGTCGGCCCGCGCGCAAGCACGCCGACGCATTCCTCGCGTGCCCGCGGCCGATTTCCTCGCCCGGCCCGCCCCGTGGCGACCTCGCGCCGCGATCACGCCCGCAGCCGCTCCTCTTCGGCCGTCTTCAGAAGCCGCGCCGCGTCCGCCGCCGGCATCGGCCGGCCGAAGTAGTAGCCCTGCAGCTGGGTGCAGCCCTCGGCCCTGAGCCGCAGCATCTGCGCCTCGGTCTCCACCCCTTCCGCCGTCGTGGTGATGCCCAGGCTCGAGCACAGACCCGTGACCGCGCGGATGATCGCCAACGAATCGGCGGTGCGCTCCAGATCGCGCACGAACGACTGATCGATCTTGATCTTGTCGAAGGCGAACTTGCGCAGATAGCTGAGCGACGAATAGCCGGTGCCGAAGTCGTCCATGGCGATCCGCACCCCGATCTCGCGCAGCTGATCGAGCGTCTCCAGCGTCGCCTCGGTGTCGGTCAGCAGTACGCCCTCGGTGATCTCCAGCTCGAGGCGCCCCGCCTTGAGGCCGGACACGCCCAGCGCCGCCAGCACGTCGAGGGTCAGCACCCGGTTCTTGAACTGGACCGGCGAAATGTTGACCGCGACGTGGACGTCGCCCGGCCAGGTCGCCGCCTCGCAGGCCGCGGTCCGCAGCACCCAGGCCCCGATCGCCCCGATCAGTCCGGTCTCCTCCGCCAGCGGGATGAAGTCCGCCGGCGACACCAGCCCGCGTTCGGGATGATGCCAGCGCAGCAACGCCTCGAACCCGTGGATCCGCGTCGTGTCGGCCCCCACCAGCGGCTGGTAGAACACCTCGAACTCGCCGTTGTCCAGGGCGCGTCTGAGATCGAACTCGAGCGCACGGCGATGCTGCATGCGCGCGTCCATCTCCGGCTCGAAGAAGCGGTGCACGCCGCGCCCCTCGCGCTTGGCCCGGTAGAGCGCCAGATCCGCGTTCTTCAGCAGCACGTCCGACTCGGTCGCGTCGTCGGGCGCCACGGCGATGCCGATGCTCGCCCCGATCACGATCTGATGACCGTCGATCTCGTAGGGCTCCGACAGCGAGGCGATCAGCCGGGCGGCCAGATCCGTCGCCGCCATCGGCTGGAACAGGCCGGTCTGCACCACCGCGAACTCGTCGCCGCCCAACCGCGACACCACGTCTCCCTCGCCGATCGCCGCCGTCAGACGCCCGGCCACCTCGCCGAGCAATCGATCGCCGATCGGATGGCCGAGCGTGTCGTTGACGGTCTTGAAGTCGTCGAGGTCGACGTAGAGCAGCGCCGCCTGTTCCTCCTCGCCGAGCCGCCCGAGCACCTCGTTGGTGGCGGCGCGGAAGGTCACGCGATTGGGCAGGCCGGTCAGAACGTCGAAATGCGCCAGATGCTCGATCTCCGCCTCGACCCGCCGCCGCTCGGTGATGTCCTCGTGCGTCACCACCACGCCGCCGTCCGGCGTCGGCGAGGCCGAGATCACCACCGCTCGACCGTCGCTCAACTCCTCGATCTGCTGCATCGGCCGCGCCGCCGCCATCACGCCGCGGACGATCGCGTCGTCGCTCGACTGCGACCACGCCCCGCTCATCGCCCGCGCCCGCGCCAGATCCTCGATCGGCGTGCCGATCGCCACCTGTTCGGCCGACAGCCTGTACATCTGCCGGTAGCGCTCGTTGTGCACGATCAGCCGACCCTCGGCGTCGAGCAGGAACAGGCCCTGCGGCATCGCCCCGATCGCCGCCTGCAACCGCTCGTACTGCCGCCGAATTTCCGCTTCCGACTCCGCCAACAGCCGTCGCCGCGCGTCGGCCAGCTCGTCGACCAGCCGATCGAACGAACGCGACAGCAGCCCGACCTCGTCGGTGCGCCGCGTCAGCGCCGGGTCCATCGGCAGCGACAGATCGCCGTCGCGCCGCAGGCGACGGGCGTGGCGGGTCAGCCGCTCGATCGGATGGGTCGCCCGCCGCGACAGGAAAACCGCCGCCCCCAGCGCCGACAGCAGCACCACCAGCGTGATGGCCAGCACCACGCGGAACGCCTCGGCCGTGCTCGCTCCCACCTTGGCCTGCGCCTCGGTGTCGAGCCGCCGCGTCGCGCCCTCGAGCCGGGTCAGCGCCGCGAAATAGGCGGTGTCGAACTCGCTCATCCGCTCGCGCAGACCGCCGAGCGACTCCTGCGCGTCGACGATCGCCCGCTGCAGACGCAACGCGCCGCCGTCGCCGAACAGCCGCTCCCGGAGATCGGCGAGCAGTTCGCGCAGACGCAGCGGATCGTCGCCGCGCCCGATCGAATCGAGCGGCGCCGTCAGCCGGTCGACGATGCGCTCGAGACCGGCGATGCGCTCGCGATGGGTCTTCTCCAGATTGTCGATAGCCTCCGACGACGTCAGCATCTTCACGAGTTCGCCGAAACCGACGAAACCGGACAGATCGGCCCGAAACTGCGAAAGATCGCGCGACATCGGCCACAGGTTGCGTACGACCGCGCCGAGCCGAGCCGCCGCTTCGTCGGTACTGCCGTCGCGCGCCTCGAGAACCGCCATCTCCCGGTCGAGCGTCTGCGCCAGAGCGGTGATCAGCTCCGACATGTCGGCGACGTCGGCGACGATCAGATCGTTGGCTCGATCGAGTTGGCCGTTGATCATCTGCGTGCGCAGGCACGCGCTCAAGACCTCCTCGCTGATCGAAACGAAGCGATCCTCGATCTCGTCGATCCGCCTCAGTTCCGCCTGCGCGCCCGCCCGCGCGGCCAGATCGGCCATGCCGTCGATCAGCGCATCCGCCGTGGTTCGAAACTCCAGCAGCCCCGTCTTGGCCGCCTCCACGCCCTCGCAGCGCGCGCTCGCGTCCTGGACGATCTTGCCGGCCCGCTGACCCGCGTTCGACAGCACCAGCGCATCGGCCACCAGCGGCGTCGTCACCTCGGTCGACACCGCCACCGTCTCGGCGACTTCGCGCACGTAGTGGAGCCCGACCGCCCCGCAGGCGGCCAGGACGATGCCCGACATCACTCCGACCCCGATCAGTCGGGTCTTCAGGCGATGTCGTACCGGGATGCGCTCGGCGATTTCCGACGACATGCGTTCGACCGCCTCGGTTCCGTGGTCCATGTTCACTCGTCTCCCGGCGAACGACCGCAGGGGGTCGAACAGCGGACTTCCGCTTTTTCCCGTCTCGGCGGAGGAATGGAGAGACTCGCCGAGGTTGTGCTCTCGAGAAGGATGCGCGATCGAAGGGTACTACCGTTCACATTCGGATATAAACTGTGGCGATCATCGTACTCGAAGTCGAATATTTGCATTCGCCTCTTAAGAAGTGCTTATTTCTGGCTGAGCACCGAGAGTATTACGTTGCGGCATTCGCAATGTTCCAGAGATCTCTCGCGGCCAGATCGAGGTCCGGCTCCCCCGCGCACCCTGCCGCAGCCCATCTGCGGCCTTGAAAGCAGCCTCGCCTTCACCGATATCGGTGCCGTCGAGGCGCTCCGCGCCCACCCCCTTCATCAGAGACGAGACCGGACACGCCGATGACGGACACCGCCGAACATCCGAAAGAAACCCACGCCTTCCAGGCCGAAGTCTCGCGCCTGCTTCATCTCATGGTGCACTCGGTCTATTCCAACCGCGACATCTTCTTGCGCGAGCTGATCTCCAACGCCGCCGATGCCTGCGAGAAGCTTCGCTATCTCGCGCTCGAGACCCCGGCCCTGCTCGGCGACGACGGCGCCCTCGCCATCACGTTGGCCGCCGACGAGGACGCCGCCGCCCTCACCATCGCCGACAACGGCATCGGCATGAGCCGCGACGAGCTGATCGAGAACCTCGGCACCATCGCCAAGTCCGGCACCCGCGCCTTCCTCGAGGCGGTCGGCGAGAGCGGCGGCAAGAGCTCCAACCTGATCGGCCAGTTCGGCGTCGGCTTCTATTCCGCCTTCATGGTGGCGAAGCGCGTCGTCGTCACCTCGCGCAGGGCCGGCGCCGATCAGGCCTGGACCTGGATCTCCGACGGCATGAACGGCTACGAGGTCCTGCCCGCCGCCGAGGCCGACGCCCCCGCGCGCGGCACCGTCATCCGCCTCGAGCTCACCGACGACGCCCGCGCCTACGCCGAACGCTCGACGGTGGAGCGCGTCGTCGAGACCTATTCGGCTCACGTGCCGGTGCCGGTCCGCTTCGTGAAGAACGGCGAGGAACCCGCCTCCCTCTCCGACGGCTCGGCGCTGTGGGCCAAGCCGAAGTCGGAAGTGAGCCCGGAGGCCTACCGGGAGTTCTACGGCAACGTCTCCGGCCAGTGGGACGAGCCCGCCCTCACCCTCCACTACAGGGCCGAGGGCCGCCACGAATACTCGGTGCTGCTGTTCGTGCCCTCGATGAAGCCGTTCGACCTGTTCGATCCCGGCCGCAAGGGACACCTCAAGCTCTACGTCCGCCGCGTCTTCATCGCCGACGACGTCGATCTCCTGCCGCACTGGCTGCGCTTCGCCCGGGGCGTGGTCGACAGCGAGGACCTGCCGCTCAACCTCTCGCGCGAAATGCTCCAGCACAACCCGGTGCTCGAGGCGATCCGCAGGAACGTCACCACCCGCCTGCTCACCGAACTCTCCAGGACCGCCGAGAACGATCCGGCCACCTTCGAGAAGATCTGGGACGCCTTCGGCGCGGTGATCAAGGAGGGCATCTACGAGGACGCCGAGCGCCGCGACGAATTGTTCAGGGTCGCCCGCTTCAGGACGACCACCAGCGGCGAGGGCACCCGCTCGCTGAAGGACTACGTCGCCGCCCTCAAGGAGAACCAGACCCGGATCTTCTACGTCCTCGCCGACGATCTCGCCCGTGCCGAGGCGAGCCCCCATCTCGAGGGTTTCCGCGCCCGCGGCATCGAGGTACTGCTCCTGACCGACCCGGTCGACGCCTTCTGGGTGCGCACCGCGCTCGGCTACGAGGGCAAGCCGTTCCAGTCGGTGACTCAAGGGTCGAGCGATCTCGAGGCGATCCCGCTCGAGAACCCGCCCGAGGCTCCGTCCGAGACCGAGAGCGCCGGCGTCGCCGGTCTGGTCGCCGAGCTGAAGAAGATCCTCGGCGACCGGGTCTCCGACGTGCGCACCTCCGCCCGTCTCGCCTCTAGCCCCGCCTGTCTGGTCGCCGCCGATCACGGCCCCGACAAGCAGTTCGAGAAGATCATGGCTCGCCACCAGGGCGCCTCGCCCTTCGGTCGACCGGTGCTCGAGATCAATCCGAACCACGCGCTGGTCAAGGCCGTCGCCGCCCGCCTCGGCACCGACGACGCCCTGGTCGAGGACGCCGGCCACCTGCTGCACGGCCAGGCGCGCATCGCCGACGGCGAGGCCCCCGAGGACCCGGCCGACTTCGGCCGCCGCCTCGCGCGCGTCCTCGAGAAGGCGCTCGGCGCCTGAGGAGCGAAGAGGCCCCCGCGGGTGCCCGCGCCCCTGGGTTCGAAATCGGCGGTGGTCGGCGGGGTCAGCCCCGATCGACCGCCGCCATCCGCTCGCCGATCCGCTCGATCTCCGGCGACAGCGCCGTCAGCCGATCGGCGATGCGCGCCTGCAGCAGCGCCGCCACCTCCGGATAGCCCTCGAGCATGCGCCGGAACAGCGCCCGGCGGATGCCGAGCACCCGGCACGACCCGACCGCGATCGCACTGACCGGGCGCCGCGTCTCCACGATCAGCGCCGTCTCCCCGAGCAGCACCCCCGCCCCCAGACGCTCGACCACCTTCGGCGGCGTCTTGCGTTCGTCGACGAGGTCGATCCGCCCGTCCAGGATCACGTATCCGCCGTCGGCGACGTCGCCCGACGAGAAGATCCGCGCCTTGTCGGCGAAGTCGCGCGGATCGGCGCTGAAGGCGAGCAGCTTCATCGGCTCCATCGGGATGCCTTCGAAGAAGGGGATGCTCGTCAGGATGTCGATGTCGCGTTCGAGCGTCATGGTGCCTCGATCCTCGTGCCCGCGCGGGGAAACCCCGGTCACGGCACCAGCTTGTAGCCGCCCGCCTCGGTCACCAGAAGCTCGGCGTTGGAGGGATCGCGTTCGATCTTCTGGCGCAGGCGATAGATGTGGGTCTCGAGCGTATGCGTGGTCACGCCCGAATTGTAGCCCCACACCTCGTGCAGCAGCACCTCGCGCGACACCGACTTCTCGCCCGCGCGATAGAGGAACTTCAGGATCGCCGTCTCCTTCTCGGTGAGGCGAACCTTGCCGCCCTTCTCGTCGACCATCAGTTTGGCCGAGGGGCGGAAGGTATAGCGGCCGATCGAGAACACCGCGTCCTCGGTCTGCTCGTGCTGGCGCAGATGCGCCCGCACCCGGGCGAGCAGCACCGCGAATTTGAACGGCTTGGTGACGTAGTCGTTCGCCCCGGCCTCCAGGCCGAGGATCGTGTCCGACTCGCCGTCGTGGCCGGTCAGCATGATGATCGGCGCCTTGAAGCCCGACTTGCGCAGGAGCTTGACCGCCTCGCGCCCGTCCATCTCCGGCAGACCGACGTCCATCAGCATCAGATCGATCGGCTCGCTGCGCGCGATCTGGATCGCCTTGGTCGCGCCTTCGGCGGCGATGGTCTCGAACTCCTCGTAGAGCGACAACTGCTCCACCAGCGCCTCGCGCAGATCGGCGTCGTCGTCACAGATGAGGATCTTGCGGGCCGCCATACGTGTCCTCTTCGTCGTCGAACGCATCCCCGCCGAGCGAAGGACGGGGGTTTTCGGGTCCCGGCGGCGACGTCGCGAATCTCGCGCGCTCCCGTCTTGCTCCGGCGCCCGCAGGAGACCATCCTTCCCGCGTCCGTGCAAGCCGAGGCGAGAAGCGTGATTTCACCGCTGCGGTTCACCCCAGATCGTGGTTCGAAACCCGAATTTCAACCCGGCCGCCCGCCGTCGCGAGGAGACGCCCGATCGTGACCCCCACGCCCACCCGCCCGCGCGGCGCCCGTCCGCCGATGGTCCTGCGCGTTCGCCGCCGCCCCGGGTCGGTCCATATCGGCGTGCTCGAGGGCGCCGGCCTGTCGCTGCCCTGCGCGCTCGGACGCTCCGGCCTCACCCGCTTCAAGCGCGAGGGCGACGGCGCCACCCCGGTCGGCCGCTTCGAGCTTCTCCACGGCTTCCGCCGCGCCGACCGCGCCCTCCCCCCCGTCGCGCCGATTCCGCTCCGGCCGATCCGCGTCGACGACGGCTGGTGCGACGACGTCGGCGACGGCCGCTACAATCGGCTCGTGCGGCTCCCCCTCGCCGCCTCGCACGAGACGCTTCGCCGCGACGACGCGCTCTACGACGTGGTGATCGTGCTCGACTGGAACGTCCGCCGCCGCGTGATCGGACGCGGCAGCGCGATCTTCTTCCATCTCGCCCGGCCCGACTTCGCCCCCACCGCCGGCTGCGTCGCCCTGCGCCCCGCCGACATGCGCCGCCTGCTCGCCCGCCTGAGCGGACGCTGCGTGATGGAGATCGGCTGATCGGTTCCGCTGGTCCGATCGTCGTCTCGGCCCCGAATCGGTCGCGATCGTCACGGCTGCGAATCGGATCGCGCGCAAGGCCACTGGGAGTCCGCGGGACGGCCGTTCGCCTCCGCCGCACCCTCACCCTCGACCACACCGCGTTTCGCCGCCCACGAGTCTCTGACGAGGTCGATCGTTTCGAAAGCGAAAGCAATTATACCGGGTATACATGTTGAAGGTAATCGGAGATCGCAGGCTCTTCACCGCGCGCCGAACAGCGCGCTCCCGACCCGCACGTGGGTCGCGCCGAATTCGATCGCCGTCTCGAAGTCGGCCGACATCCCCATCGACAGCCCCGCCACCCCGGCCTCGCGCCCGAGCTTCGCCAGCAACGCGAAGTGCGGCCCCGGCGCCTCGTCGAACGGCGGAATGCACATCAGACCCTCGATAGCCAACCCGTGCGCCGACCGGCAGTGATCGACGAAGGCGACCGCCTCGCGCGGGTCGATCCCCGCCTTCTGCTCCTCGAGCCCGGTGTTGACCTGAACGAACAGGCGAGGGCTTCGCCCCTGGCGCCGCATCTCCTCGGCGAGCGCGCCGGCGATCTTGTCGCGATCGACCGTATGGATCACGTCGAACAGCGCCACCGCCGCCGCCACCTTGTTCGACTGCAGCGGTCCGATCAGATGCAGCTCGATCCCCGTCGTCGTCGCCCTCAGATCCGGCCACTTGGCCTCCGCCTCCTGTACCCGGTTCTCGCCGAACACCCGCTGACCCGCCGCGATCACCTCGGTCACCGCGTCGGTGCCGAAGGTCTTCGACACCGCCACCAGCGTCGTCGAGCCGACCGGACGACGCGCGATGCGCTCCGCCCGAGCGATTCGATTGCGGATCTCGGCGAGACGATCGGCGGCGGTCATGGCGCGGCACTCCGGCGGAGGAGAAGGGACGCCCCGCCTTAGCACGCGCCCGCCCGCTCGTCACCGCCGCGAAGTCTCGGGAAAGAGGCGGAAATCCGAGCGAACCATTGACCGTGGCGGCGGTTTCTGGTGAAGGTCGGCCCCGACGGGCCGCGACGCGCCGAACCTCTCCTCGACGCCGATCGCGCCCCCCCCTCCCGACGACCCCGACGGACGACGAGACCCATGGCCGGCGAGCGCTACAATCCCCGCGAATCCGAACCCCATTGGCAGAAGGTGTGGACCGACCGCGACGTCTTCACCACCTCCAACGACGATTCCCGGCCGAAGTACTACGTCCTCGAGATGTTCCCGTACCCGTCGGGCCGCATCCACATGGGCCACGTCCGCAACTACACGATGGGCGACGTGGTCGCGCGCTACAAGCGCGCCAAGGGTTATTCGGTGCTCCATCCGATGGGCTGGGACGCCTTCGGCCTGCCGGCCGAGAACGCCGCCATGGAGAAGAAGGTCCATCCCGCCGCCTGGACCTACGACAACATCGCCTACATGCGGGGTCAGCTGAAGGCGATGGGTCTGTCGCTCGACTGGAAGCGCGAGATCGCCACCTGTCATCCCGACTACTACCGCCACCAGCAGAAGATGTTCATCGACTTCTTCCGGGCGGGCCTCGCCTATCGCCGCACCTCCAAGGTCAACTGGGACCCGATCGACATGACCGTGCTCGCCAACGAGCAGGTCATCGACGGCCGCGGCTGGCGCTCCGGCGCGCTCGTCGAGCAGAAGGAGCTGGTGCAGTGGAACTTCCGCATCACCGCCTTCTCCGATGAGCTGCTGACCGCCCTCGACGGTCTCGATCGCTGGCCCGACAAGGTCCGCCTGATGCAGCGCAACTGGATCGGCAAGTCGGTCGGCCTCGAGGTGCGCTTCGAGCTGGCCGCTCCCGGCCCCGGTGGCGAGACGACGCTGAAGATCTTCACCACCCGCCCCGACACCCTGTTCGGCGCCTCCTTCCTGGCGATGTCGCCCGATCACCCGCTCGCCCGCGCGCTCGGCGAGAAGGACGCCGATCTCGCCGCCTTCCAGGCCGAGTGCCGCCGCATGGGCACCTCCGTCGCGGTCCTCGAGACCGCCGAGAAGGAGGGCTACGACACCGGCCTGCGCGTGAAGCATCCCTTCGTCGAAGGGCGGACGCTGCCGCTCTACGTCGCCAACTTCATTCTGATGGACTACGGCACCGGCGCCATCTTCGGTTGCCCGGCCCACGACCAGCGCGACCTCGACTTCGCCCGCAAGTACGGCCTCGAGGTGGTGCCCGTGGTGCTGCCGAACGGCGCCGACCCGGCCACCTTCGCGGTCGAGAACGTCGCCGCCGACGGCGAGGGCACCCTCTACAACTCCGACTTCCTCGACGGCATGACCGTCGACGCCGCCTTCGACGAGGTCGCGAACCGGCTCGAGGCCCGCGTCCTCGACGGCGAGCCGATGGCCGCGCGCAAGGTGAACTTCCGCCTGCGCGACTGGCTGATCTCGCGCCAGCGCTACTGGGGCTGCCCGATCCCGATGATCCACTGCGACGACTGCGGCACCGTGCCCGTGCCCGTCGACCAGCTGCCGGTGAGGCTCCCCGACGACGCCACCTTCGACAAGCCGGGCAACCCGCTCGACCATCACCCGACCTGGAAGCACGTCGCCTGCCCGAGCTGCGGCAAGCCGGCGCGCCGCGAGACGGACACGATGGACACCTTCGTCGATTCGTCCTGGTACTACACCCGCTTCACCGACCCGTGGAACGAGGCCGCCCCGACCGATCGCGCCGTCGCCGATCGCTGGCTCCCGGTGGACCAGTACATCGGCGGCATCGAGCACGCGATCCTGCACCTGCTCTATTCGCGCTTCTTCACCCGCGCCATGAAGGTGACCGGCCACGTCGGCTTCGACGAGCCCTTCGCCGGCCTGTTCACGCAAGGCATGGTCGTCCACGAGACCTACAAGGCCCCCGACGGCGCCTGGGTCTCGCCCGCCGAGATCGTCGTCGAAGAGCTCGACGGCAGGCGCACCGCCCACATGAAGGACGGCTCAGGCCCGGTCGAAATCGGCTCGATCGAGAAGATGTCGAAGTCGAAGAAGAACACCGTCGACCCCTCCGACATCATCCTGACCTGGGGCGCCGACACCGCGCGCTGGTTCGTCCTGTCCGACAGCCCGCCGGACCGCGACGTGATCTGGACCGAGGCCGGCGTCGAGGGCGCCCACCGCTTCGTCCAGCGCGTCTGGCGTCTGGTCGGTGACGGCGTCGAACTGATCGCCGGCGCCGATGCCGCCCTGCCCCGCTCCGACGCCGCCCTGGCGCTCGCCAAGGCCACCCACAAGACGCTCGCCGCCGTCGAGGACGACATCGAGCGCCTCGGCTTCAACCGCGCCGTCGCGCGGCTCTACGAGCTCGGCAACACCATCGGCCGCACCCTCGCCGCCCCCGACGCCGTCCGCGCCGACGCGAGCCTCGCCGCCGCGCTGCGCGAGGCCCTCGACGTCCTGGTCGGCATGATCGCCCCGATGATGCCTCACCTCGCCGAGCAGTGCTGGGCCGCCCTCGGCCATGCCGATCTGGTCTCCGAGGCGCCGTGGCCGGTGGTCGATCGCGCGCTCGTGGTCGACGACACCGTCACCATGCCGGTGCAGATCAACGGCAAGAAGCGTGCGGAGTTGACTATTCGCCGCGAAGCGGGTGAGGCTGAGGTCCGTGAGGCGGTACTCGCGCTCGATGCCGTCGCCGCCGCCCTCGAGGGACGCGCGCCGAAGAAGGTCATCGTCGTGCCCCAGAGGATCGTCAATGTCGTCGCCTGATCGAAGGATCCCCCCGATGCGAGCGCTCGCCTCCGCCGCCGCCCTCTGCCTCCTCGCCGCCGGTCTCGCCGGCTGCGCCGAAGGTGGCGGTATCCGGCCGCTCTACGGCACCGCCGCCGGTCAGGGCACCGTCGACGCGCTCCGCCACGTCGACGTCGTCTCGACCGGCCGCATCGGTCAGGTCATTCGCAACGAGCTGGTGTTCGGCTTCTACGGAGGCAGCGGCGAGGCGACCTCGCCGGTGCGCTGGCGTCTCGACGTCTCCACCGCCACCGCCGACACCGCCGTCGGCATCGATCGCTATTCGAACCTCGCCTCCGCCTATCTCGATCAGGTCTCCGCCTCTTGGATCCTGACCGAGGTCGCGACCGGGCGCACCCTCACCTCCGGCACGTCGTTCGCCAACGCCGCCTACGATTCGTCGCAGCAGCGCTTCGCCGGCCTGCGCGCCAAGCGTGACGCCGAGAATCGCGCCGCTCTGACCGTCGCCTCGGACATTCGCAACAAGGTGGCGGTGTGGTTCGCCGCCAATCCGCGCCCCTGATGTCGGCCCGCCGAGGGTGACCCCTCGGCGCCCGGCGCACATGGTTTCGGGACCGACTCGATGACCTCGCTCAAGTCGTCCGAAATCGAGTCCTTCGTCCGCCGCCCGCCCGAGCGCGTGTCGCTGGTGCTGGTGTTCGGCCCGGACGACGGTCTCGTCGCCGAACGGGCCTCCGGCCTCGTCCGTGCCGCCTCCGGCAAGGCCGACGATCCGTTCTCGCTCGTCCGCCTCGAAGGCGCCGATCTCGTCTCCGATCCCGCCCGCCTCGTCGACGAGGCCGGAACCATCTCGCTGTTCGGCTCGCGCCGCGTCGTGTGGGTGCGCGATTGCGCCGCCCGAAACATCCTTCCCGCCGTCCAGCCCCTGCTCGACGCCCCCGTCGGCGGCAGTCTGGTCGTGCTCGAGGCCGGCGATCTCAAGAAGGGCACCGGCCTGCGCAAGCGGATCGAGGACCATCCCACCGCCGTCGCCCTGCCCTGCTACGCCGATTCGGCCGAGGACATCGCCCGTCTGGTCGAGCGCGAGCTGAAGGAGGCCGGTCTCGCCATCGATCGCGACGCCCGCGAGGCGCTCGAGGCCCACCTCGGCGGCGACCGCATGGCCTCGCGCGGCGAACTGCGCAAGCTCTGCCTCTACGCCCACGGCCGCGATCGCATCACTCTCGCCGATGTCGCGGCGATCGTCGGCGACGCCTCCGCCTTCGCCATGGACGAGCTGCTCGACGCCGTCGCCGGTGGTCAGGTCGCCGTCGCCGACCGCACGCTGGCCCGCCTCGTCGCCTCCGGCACCCCGGCCTCCGTCGCCGGAACCATGCTGATCCGCCATTTCCAGATGCTCGACCGCATCCGCGCCGAAATGGCCGGCGGCCGCACCGCCTCCGACGTCGTCTCCGCGCTTCAACCGCCGCTGTTCTTCCGCCGCCGTCCCGCCGTCCTCGATCAGGTCGGCCGCTGGACACCCGCCCGCATCCGCCGCGCCCTCGCCCTGCTCGACGAGGCGATGTGGAAGAGCCGCCAGATGCAGCACCTCGGCGAGGCGATCCACGGCGAGGCCGTCCTCACCCTCGCCCGCGCCGCCGCCGCCTCGACGCGCGGCTGAAGCTCCCGCTCGACGGAAACGAAAGAGGGGCGCCCGTCGCCGGGCACCCCTCGATCTCGTCCGATCGACCGATCGACCGATCGCTCAGCCGTTCTGCAGCCGGCGGCACAGGTCGTCGAGCTGCTCCAGCGAGCGGTACTTGAGCCGCAGCTCGCCGGTTCCGTTGGCCTTGTGCTCGATCGACACCGCCACCCCGAGCACTTCCGCCAGCGTCTTCTCGAGCGCCGCCGTGTCGGCGTCCTTGACCTTTCTCGGCTTGACCACCCCGCCCGCGCTCTCCGCTTCGGTCGGAGCCTGCGCCAGAGCCTCGGCATCGCGCACCGTCAGACCGCCCTCGACGATCCGCTTCGCCAGCCCTTCCGGATCCGCCGCCGTCACCAGCGCCCGCGCATGACCGGCAGTGAGTTGGCCCTCGCGCAGCAGGTCCTTGACCGGTTCGGGAAGTTTGAGCAGACGCAGCGTATTGGCGACGTGACTGCGGCTCTTGCCGATCACCTGTCCCAGATCCTGCTGCGTATAGCCGAACTCGGCGATCAGCTGTTCATAGCCGAAGGCTTCTTCCACCGGATTGAGATCGGCGCGCTGAACGTTCTCGATGATCGCCAGTTCGAGCGCTTCCTTGTCGGAAACTTCCTGGATGATCACCGGAATCTCGTGCTGCCCCGCGCGCTGCGACGCCCGCCACCGCCGTTCGCCGGCGATGATCTCGTAGTGATTGGCCTGCCCCTTGGCCGAGCGCACCAGGATCGGCTGCACCACGCCCTTTTCGCGGATCGACTGCGCCAGATCCGACAGCTCGGCCTCCCCGAACTGACGCCGCGGATTGCGCGGATTCGGATGGACGAGTTCGATCGGAACCCGCTTCGACCCACCCCGTTCGGAAGCCGCCATCAATTCCGGTTCGGCCATGTCGCCGAGCAGAGCCGCAAGCCCGCGCCCCAAACGCCTACGTTCTTCCACTGCAGCCTCCCGCAACATCTGAATTCTCGAATTCGAAACCGCGTGGCCCGAGTCCGTCACCCGCCCGGTGACGTCAGGCCGCGCCCGCCTTCAGCCGCCGCTCGCGCTGAATGATCTCCGACGCCAGCCGCAGATAGGCCTGGCTGCCGGAGGACTTCAGATCGTAGAGCAGCGCCGGCTTGCCGTGCGACGGCGCTTCCGAGATGCGCACGTTGCGCGGAATGATCGTGTCGTAGACCGCCGCGCCCATGTGCTCGCGCACGTCGGCGACCACCTGGCCCGACAGATTGTTGCGCGCGTCGTACATGGTCAGCACGATGCCGTGGATCGACAGCTCCGGATTGAGCGTGCCCTTGACCTGCTCGACCGTCGACAGGAGCTGCGACAGACCCTCGAGCGCGAAGAACTCGCACTGCAGCGGCACCAGCACCGAATGCGACGCGCACATGGCGTTGATGGTGAGCAGATTGAGCGACGGCGGGCAGTCGACGAGAACATAAGAGAAACGCGGTCGATCCGGGTCGGCCTCGACCACGTGCTCGGCCAGCGCCTTGCGCAACCTGTAGGCGCGGTCCTGGCGCGCCGCGATCTCCAGCTCGACCCCGAGCAGATCGAGCGTCGACGGCGCGACCCACAGCCGCGGCACCGCCGTCTCGATCAGCACCTCGTCGAGCGAGGCTTCGCCGACCAGCACGTCGTAGGTCGAGCGCTTGCGCGCGCGCCGGTCGATGCCGAGGCCGGTCGACGCGTTGCCCTGCGGATCGAGATCGACGATCAGGACTTCTTCCCCTATCGCCGCCAGTGCCGTGCCCAGATTGATCGCGGTCGTGGTCTTGCCGACGCCGCCCTTCTGGTTGGCCAGCGCCAGAACGCGAGGAGATTTCGAAAGCGCTGCCATGAACCGACGCTCCGTCAGGCGGGGGATCTCGAAACGATCTGCCGGATCTCGATCAAGCGTCCGCTGCGCTCGACCCGACTTGGATGTTCTAGCAGATCCAGATCCCAAGATAGAGTGGCTTCGTGAACCTCCGACGCAAAATCTTGTCCTTTGTGGAAAACTGCGACCGCTCCCCGAGCCACATGAGGCGCCGCGAATCCACACAATTCGACCAGCGGAGCCAGCGCCCGAGCACTCACCGCGTCGACCGGCTCTTCGAAATCCCTGGAGAAATCCTCGATCCTCCGAGCGTGAACGATCGCCGGCGCCCCGGTTTCCCGTGCCACGGTTCGCAGAAACGCCGCCTTTCCGCGATTGCTCTCGACCAGATGAACCACCGCCCCCTCGCGCTCGGCCGAGAGGATCGCCGTCACCAGTCCCGGGAACCCGGCACCGGACCCGATGTCGATCCATCGCCGCGCGTGCGGCAGAAGCGCGACCACCTGCGCCGAGTCGGCCACGTGGCGCTCCCACAGATGCGCCAGCGTGCTCGGAGCCACCAGATTCTGGCTCTTCTGCCACTTGCGCACCAGTTCGACATAGAGCGCCAACCGCTCGCGTGTTTCACGTGAAACCGTCACGATCTCGTCGAGACGCGCCTGACCGACCCGATCGGCCTCCGTGGTTTCCATACCCACTCTCCCGTCCTCGCCCGTCACAGGCCCAGCATCCCCGACGACGCCCGCGCCGCCTCATCCGCCCGCTTCACATGCGCGAGGATCAGCGTCAATGCCGCCGGCGTCATCCCGTCGATCCGCCCGGCCTGCGCCAGAGTTCCCGGCCGAACCGACGTCAACTTGTGCCGAATTTCATTGGAAAGACCCGCCATCGCCGTGAAGTCGAGTTCGGCCGGAATGACCGCGTCCTCCTCCCGGTTGACCCGCTCGATCTCCGCCTCCTGCCGCTTCATGTAGACGGCATATTTGGCGTCGATCTCGACCTGCTCCGCCACGTCCCCGATCGCCCCGGAGAGAACCGGCCACGCCTCCGCCGCCCGCGCCATCGTCATGTCGGGCAGCGACAGCAGATCATAGACGCTCCGCCGCACACCGTCCCGATTCGTTGCGATCCCGAATCGCTCCACCTCGCTCGGCGCCGGCACCAGCTCGCGCGTCAACCGCTCCAGCCGCTCGATTTCGCCCACCTTGGCCTCAAACGCAACCCGGCGCTCCGCGCCGACCAGCCCGCACTCGATCCCCACCGGCGTCAGCCGCCGATCGGCGTTGTCCGCCCGCAGCGAGAGCCGGTACTCGGCCCGTGACGTGAACATCCGGTAGGGCTCAGTGATACCCCGCGTCACCAGATCGTCGATCATCACGCCGATGTAGCTCTCTGACCGCCGGAACA
>JBEOKB010000072.1:0-20698 GCA_040275425.1 Siculibacillus sp.
CGTTGTAGTCGACCACCCGCTTCACGGGCACGAGAATCTTCATGGGGCTGGCCTCGGCGAACTCGAGAGGAGGATGCGCGGCCGGTCTGGTCAGCGACCGACCGCGCGCCGGAGGCGGAGCGTTCGAGAAACCCTCCGCCGTCCGGAGGAGCGATCAGCTCTTCTTCATGACGTGGCGGCGGAAGTCGGGTTTGCGCTTCTCGCGGAAGGCGATGCCGCCCTCCTTGGACTCGTCGGTGTCGTAGTAGAGGCTGAGCGCCGCCATCCCGAGCGAGGAGATGCCGCGAATGGTCTCGGTGTCGGCGTTGAACGAGCGCTTGGCCAGCGCGATCGCGGTCGGCGAGCGTTCGACGATCTCGGCGCACCAGCGATCGACCTCGGCGTCGAGTTCGTCGTGCGGAACCACCGCGTTGACGAGACCCATGGCGAGGGCTTCGGCGGCGGTGTAGCGCTTGTTCAGATACCAGATCTCGCGCGCCTTCTTCTCCCCGACGATACGGGCGAGATAGGCGGTGCCGAAGCCCGGATCGACCGAGCCGACCTTGGGGCCGACCTGACCGAGCTGAGCCTTGTCGGAGGCGATCGACAGGTCGCAGATGGTGGCGAGCACGTTGCCGCCGCCGATGGCGAAGCCGTTGATGCGGGCGATGACCGGCTTGGGCACGTCGCGGATCAGGCTCTGCAGCTCGTCGATCGGCAGACCGATGGTGCCGCGACCGTCGTACTGGCCGTCGTGGGCCGACTGGTCGCCGCCGGTGCAGAAGGCCTTGTCGCCGGCGCCGGTCAGCACGATGACCGAGATCGAGCGATCCCAACCGGCCTTCTGGAAGGCCTGGATCAGTTCCTCGACGGTCTGGCCACGGAAGGCGTTGTACTTGTCGGGCCGGTTGATGGTGATGCGAGCGACGCCCTCGGGGCGCACTTCGTAGGTGATGTCCTGAAAGTCCATGACGGATCTCCGAGGCCGGGCGACGCCGGACGGTTGCGGGAACGAGAAGAGGCGTCGATCAGGCCGATGTCTTGGCCATGTCGCGCAGCTTGAACTTCTGAATCTTGCCCGACGGCGTGCGCGGCACGTCCTCGACGACCTCGAGTCGTTCGGGGATGTACTGGACCGCCATCTTCTGTTCTTTCAGGTAGGCGACCATATCGGTGAAGGAGAGCGCCGCTCCGGGCCGCAGCACGACATAGGCGCAGGCGCGCTCGCCGAGGCGGTCGTCCGGATAGCCGACGATCGCCACCGTGGCGACGGCCGGGTGCTTGAACAGCATGTCCTCGACCTCGACCACGGGAATGTTCTCGCCACCGCGAATGATGATGTCCTTGGAGCGCCCGGCGATGCGGATGTAGCCGTCCGCGTCCATGCGCGCGATGTCGCCGGTGTCGAACCAACCGTCGACGTCGACCTGGGCGAGGCCGGGGCGCTTCATGTAGCCGACGAAGTTGGAGCAGCCGCGCACCTGGAGCTGGCCCTCCTCGCCGACGCCGACCTCGCGCCCGGTCGGGTCGACCACGCGCACCGCCATGCCCGGCAGCGGGCAACCGTCGGTGGAGGTGACCTTCTCCTCGGGGTCCTCGAGCCGGGTGGTGGTGACCGCGCCGTTCTCCGACATGCCCCAGGCCGACAGGACGGCGGCGCCGAGGGCGCGTCGCGCCTTGGTGACCAACGGCCGCGGGATCGGCGCGCCGGCGGAGACGAAGATGCGCAGCGTCGGGGTGGTGGTCGAAGTGGTGATGCAGTGATCGGAGAGATCGTTGAGGAAGGGAGTGGCGCCCATGGTGAAGGTCGCCCCCTCCTCGGTGATCTGCTTCGCCATGGTCGCGGCGACGAACACGTCCTGGAGCACGGCGGTGGCGCCGAGCATCGCGGGTAGGACGAGGCCGTACATGAAGCCGAGCTGATGAGCCATAGGCGAGGGCATGTGGATCACGTCGCCCTCGGCCAGATGCAGCCGTTCGGCGAAGGGCACCAGATTGGAGAGCATGGTGTTGGAGGTGTGGCTCACCCCCTTGGGCTCGCCGGTGGTGCCGGAGGTGTAGAGGAGCTGGATCACCGCGTCGGGCGACAACCGGCGTTCGGCCAGCACGGCGAGTTCGGCCTCGCTCGCGTCGTCGACGATCAGGCGATCGAAGGATTCGTCGGCGTCGCCGTCGACCACCACGACGTGGGCGAGGGTGGGCACCGCCGCCTGCACCGCCTTGGCGATGGCCCGGTGATCGACGGCGCGGAACGAGGCGGGCACGACCAGCACCCTGGTCTCGGCCAGACCGAGCATGAAGGTCAGCTCGCGTTCGCGGAAGATGATCATCAACGGGTTGGAGATCGCGCCGAGTTTGAGGGCGGCGAGATGCAGCACCGTGAACTGCCACCAGTTGGGCAGCTGGAACGAGACGACGTCGCCCTCGCCGACGCCGCGCCGGGCGAGCCCGACGGCGACGCGATCGGACAGACGATCGAGATCGGCGTAGGTCAGGCGCACTTCCGGAGCACCGTCGGCCCGAGTGGCCACCACGGCGATCTTCTCGCCGAGCCGGGCGACGTTGCGGCGGAAGTGATCGAGCAGGGTCTCGTCGCGCCACAGACCGCCGGCGGTCATGTCGGTGCGGCGGGCGGCCGGGCTCAGGTCGTTGGTCATGGTTCTCGTCCTCCCTCGGGCGCTCTCCCGGCGCCTCGTTTCGATCAGGCCGCGGCGGCGCGAAGTGCCTCGCGGGCGATGATGAGCTTCATGATCTGCGCGGTGCCGTCGCCGATCTGCAGGCCGAGCACGTCACGCAACCTCTGCTCGAACGGCAGGGTCACGTCGTAACCGGCATGGCCGTGCATCAGGAGGCAGGTCTGCACCACCTCGAAGGCGAGCCGGGGCGGCCACCATTTGCACATCGCCGCCTCCTTGGTGTGGGGCAGGCCGGCGTCCTTGGCGGCGAGGGTCTTGAAGCACAGGAGGCGGGCCGCCTCGACCATGGTCTCGGCCTCCGCGAGCGGGAAGGTGACGCCCTGGTTGTCGGAGAGTGGTTTGCCGAAGGCCTTGCGCTCCTGGACGTACTTCCAGGTCTCGGCGAGCGAGACGCGGGCGACCGACAGGCACTGCAGGCCGATCAGCGCGCGCGAGAAGTCGAAACCCTGCATCACCTGAACGAAGCCCGAGCCCTCGGTTCCGAGCATGTGAGTTGCGGGCACGCGGACACCGTCGAAGAAGATCGAGCCGCGCCCGATGGCGAGCTGACCGAGGTCGTCGAAGCGGGTGGTCGAGATGCCGGCCGACCTCATGTCGACCAGGAAGGCGGAAATGCCGTGGGCGCGGCTCTCCACCGTGCCGGTACGGGCGAAGACGACGGCCCAGTCGGCCTGATCGGCCATCGAGATCGAGGTCTTCTCACCGGTCAGAACCCAGTGGTCGCCGTCGCGGACCGCCTTGAGGCGCAGCGAGGCGGCGTCCGATCCGCCCTGCGGCTCGGTCAGCGCGATGCACAGCAGCGTCTCGCCCGCCACGACCTTCGGCAGGAGGTCGGCCGCGATCTCGGGCGCGGCATGCCGGGTCAGGATCGCCCCGCACAGCGAGGACAGGAGTTGGACGTAACCGACGTTGAAGTCACCCTCGGCGATCGCCTCCAGCACCACGCCGGCGGTGACGTGATCGACACCGAGCCCTCCGAACTCCTCGGGGAACTCGACACCGATCAGGCCGAGGTCGCCCATGCTGCGCCTGAGCTCGAGCGGAACGGTCGCCGACTTCTCGCGCGCCTTGTAGCCCGGCGCGAGGACGTCGGCGGCGAAACGCGCCGCCGTCTCGCGAAAGGCGACCTGATCCTCGGAGAGAGCGAACTGCGGGGCAGTGGAATTGGAAGCGGCCTGATGGGTCATGGTCGTCCCGCCTGATGGATTTCGGTGCGACGAAGGGGCCGACCGCCCGGGCGATCGGGCACGCGCACGCGGGACCCGGAGGGACCCCTCGCTCGATCGTTCCACCCTTCACTTTTGTATAAATGCATTGCTGCATTTGTTCGCGAACATACGGTCCTCGAATTTTCATGTCAAGGTATTGCTATATTATTTTCGATCGGCCAACCTCGCGAGACCGGCCCGCGATCGGCGGGTGAAATCGCCTCTCGGAGACCCTGTCATGTCGTCTGCGATCCTCTACGATGGACTGCGCACCCCCTTCGGCCGCCATGCGGGTGCGCTCGCCGCCGTGCGCCCGGACGATCTCCTCGCCGGCCTCCTCGCCGCGTTGGTCCGCCGCAACGGCCTCGCCCTCGACGCGCTCGAGGACGTCGTCGTCGGCTGCACCAATCAGGCGGGTGAGGATTCGCGCGACGTCGCCCGCCATGCCGCCCTGCTCGCCGGGCTCTCGGAGAAGGTCGCCGGCGTGACGCTCAACCGCCTGTGCGGCTCGGCGATGTCGGCGGTGGCCGACGCGGCGCGGGCGATCCGCTGCGACGAGGGCGACCTGTTTCTGGCGGGCGGGGTGGAATCGATGACGCGCGCGCCCTTCGTCATGGCCAAGCAGGCGAGTCCCTGGGGTCGGGACGTGCGGGTACACGATTCGACCATCGGCGCGCGCTTCTCCAATCCCGGGATCGACGCGGGGTTCGGCACCGACTCCATGCCGGAGACCGCCGACAACGTGGCGCGGGAACTGGGCCTCGAACGGGCGGCCTGCGACGCCTTCGCGCTGGCCTCGCAGGAGAAGTACGAGGCGGCCCGCGTCGCCGGGTTCCACGCGGGCGAGATCCAGGCCGTGGAGATTCCGCAGGGGCGCGGCAGGCCGCCGATCGTGGTCGAGACGGACGAGCATCCGCGTCCACGGACGACGCTCGCCTCGCTCGAGAAGCTGCGGCCGCTGTTCGAGGGCGGGGTGGTCACCGCCGGCAATGCGTCGGGCATCAACGACGGCGCGACCGCGCTGCTCCTGGGCTCCGAAGCGGCCGGAGACCGGCACGGTCTCGTCCCGCGCGGTCGCATCGTCGCCTCGGCGGTCGCGGGCGTCGCGCCGCGTCTCATGGGACTCGGACCGGTGCCCGCGACCCACAAGGTGCTGGAACGCACCGGGCTCTCGCTCGCCGACATGGACGTGATCGAGATCAACGAGGCCTTCGCCGCCCAGGTTCTGGGATGCTGCCGAGGCCTCGGCCTCGCCGCCGACGACCCGCGTCTCAACCCCAACGGCGGCGCCATCGCCATCGGCCATCCGCTCGGCGCCTCGGGCGGCCGCATCGTGCTGACGGCGCTGCGCGAGCTGGAACGGCGCGGCGGCCGCCGCGCCCTGGTGACGATGTGCATCGGTGTCGGCCAGGGGATTGCGATGGTGATCGAGCGATCGTGAGGGGCGAGCGGGCACGGGATCCGGGAGGACCACCGCCGTGAGGCGACATCTCGGATCGACCGGCGCTCGCGCCGCCGCCGCCGAATGTCGTCCTGGAGCCGCACGGCCCCGACCCCGTCACCTCGCCTGCGTCCGAGGCGACCGGCCCAGGACGACGAGCGCCACGGCGGCGAGCGCCAGCGGCACGAAGGAGGTGATCAGCACCATGCTCCAGCCCGAGGTCGCCAAGATCGTGCCCGACGACAGCGAGCCGAGGGTCATGGTGCCGAAGACCAGGAAGTCGTTGAGCGATTGAACCCGCGTCCGCTCCTCCGGACGGTGGCACTCGAGCACCAGCGCCGAGGCGCCGACGAAGCCGAAGTTCCAACCGATGCCGAGCAGGATCAGCATCCACCAGAAATGGGCGACCTCGACGCCCATCAGCCCGGCGCCGGCCGAGAGCCCGGTCAGAACGAGGCCGACGGCGACGATCGGCACCGTGCCGAAGCGGGAGATCAGCCCCCCGGTGACGAAGCCCGGCGCGTACATGGCGATGATGTGCCATTGCAGCCCGAGGTTCGCCGTCTCCTGCGGCAGGCCGCACAGCCGCATCGCCAACGGCGCGGCGGTCATCAGGAAGTTCATGACCATGTAGGAGACGACACCGCAGACGACGGCGATGACGAAGCGCGGTTGACGCGCGATCTCGCCGAGCGGTCGACCGCCTGCGATCTCCTCGCGGCTCGGCATCGGGATGTGGACACCGGCGAGCACCAGCGCCGAGACCGCCGCGACCCCCGCCTGAGCGAGATGGGTGGCGGCGAAGAGATAGGGCGGCCACAGGTCCATGGTGTGGGTGACGAGCTGCGGCCCGATCACCCCGGCGAAAACCCCGCCGGCCATGACCAGCGACATGGCGCGCGGCCGCCGCTCGAGCGGCACGCAGTCTGCGGCGGCGAAGCGGAACGACAGCACGACCGCGCCGTAGCCGCCACCGAGGAAGGCCGACAGGCAAAAGAGCCAGAAGGCGCCCTCGAGCACCGCCAGCATGGCGAGGAGCCCGGCCAGCACCCCCGCCCCGGTTCCGACGAGAAAGGCGGCGCGGCGGCCGTGGCGGCGGGCGATCGCCCCGGCCGGCAGCGTGCACACCGCCATGCCGACGACGAAGACCGAGAGCGGCAGGGTGGAGAGCGCCTTGGTCGGCGCGAGAACGTCGCCGACGATCGCCCCCGTCGCGTAGAAGACGGCGGCATTGGCCCCGGCGAGCGCCTGAGCGATCGCCAGCCGCGCGACGTCGGCGTTGCCGCCGCCGGGAAGTTCCTCGATTCCGTCCGCCGACATCGCTTCCTCGGGCTCCGGTGACACGTCGCGGCCGGCGGAGCCGGCGGGAACGCCCGAGCTAACAGAGTACGGTCCCGAATGAAAACGGTATGTTCCCGAGACCCGTGATCGGGGTCGGGCATGTGCGATCGGGCACCTCCGCCGCCCCCTCCCCCGCCGATCGGCCCGCGCCGGGTCGCGAGCCGTCTTGTCGAGCGGTCGAGATCCTGTTAGTGAGTTATCGATCACTCACCTCATCGAGTTCCATGCGCAAACCCGCCGATCTCCGCCGCAGCGAAATCATCGAAGCCGTGCTGCGTCTCGCCGTCGAGGTCGGACCGGATCGGCTCGGCACGGCGGCGGTGGCGGCGGCGGTCGGCATCTCGCAGCCGGCGATCTTCCGCCATTTCCCCACCCGCGAGGCGCTGTGGGTGGCGGTCGCCGAACACGTCGCGGCGCGGATGCGCGCCGCCTGGGCCGCGGTGGAGACGGGGCCGACCTCGCCCGACGACGGCCCGCGCCGCATCGTCGAGGCGCAGGCGCGTCTCGTGACCGACGAGCCCGCGATCCTGGCGATCGTCTTCTCGCACGAACTGCGGGTGTCGAACCCGGCCCTCGCCGCGGTGTTCCGCGGTCTGATGGCCGATCTGACGGCGCGGCTCGTCGCCGCCTTCGCTCCCCTCGCCGAGCGAACGTCGGTCGCCCCGAAGGATGCCGCCCTCCTCGTCCTCGGCCTCGTCCAGGGCCTGGCGCTGCGTTGGTCGCTCGCCGGTCGCGGCTTCGACCTCCTCGCCGAGGCACGACGCCTCCTCGATCTGCAACTGGCCGGGCTCGTCCGCGCCGAACCCGGTTCCCGCCCATGAAACGCCTCGTCCGCCCCCTCCTGGTGATCGTCCTCGTCGCGGCCGCCGCGATCGGCCTGCGGATGTACCTCGCCTCTCGACCGGTCGAGGTCACGCTCGCCCGCCCCGAGAGCGACGTCGCCGTCCGTGTCTTCGGCCTCGGCACCCAGGAGGCGCGGATCTCGACCCGCCTCGGTTTCGAGACCCAGGCGGCCTTGATCGAGACCCGGGTCGATCACGGCGACCGGGTGAAGTCCGGCGACCTCCTCGCTCGACTCGACGAGGGCGAGGCCCGCGCTCGGCTCGACAAGTCGGTCGCCGGGGTCGCTGCGGCCGAAGCCGCGCTCGCCAAGTCGGAGGCGCTCGCCGCCCGCGCCCGTGTCGTCGCCGAGCAGAAGCGCCGGGTCGATCAGCGCCGCCGTTCGCTGGTCGAGCGCCAGACCGTATCGATCGAATCCGCCGAACAGGCCGAGCTCGATGCCCGCGTCGCCGAGGCCGATGCCGCCGTCGCCGAGCGCGACGTCGAGGCGGCGAAGGTGGCGCTCACCGCCGCCCGCGCCCAGGCCGCGCTCGACGGCGTCCTCTACGAACGTCACCGCCTGCGTGCCCCCTACGACGGCGTGGTCATCGCCCGCCACCGCGAGCTCGGCGCGGTGATGAACCCCGGCGAGGCGCTGTTCACCCTGGTCGATCCGGCCTCGGTGTGGATCCAGGCCTTCGTCGACGAGGCCCGCGCCGGCGATCTCGCCCTCGGCCAATCGGCCGAGGTGCGCCTGCGCTCGCGACCGGATCGCGCCTTCGCCGGACGCGTCGCCCGCATCGGCCTCGAGAACGACCGCGTCGGCGAGGAACGCCGCGTCTTCGTCGCCTGCGACGACTGCCCGGCCGAGTTCCACCTCGGCGAACAGGCGGAAGTGGTGGTGACGACCCGCCGTCTGCCGCAGGCCCTGCTGGTGCCCGAGACGGTTCTGCGCATGGTCGGACCGGCCGAGGCGATCGGCTGGATCGTCGCCGACGGCCGCCTGAAGGAGGCCGGTCTCCGCCTCGGCGCCCGCCTCCTCGACGGCCGGGTCGAGGTGGTCGGCGGCCTCCCCGACGGCGGCCGCGTCGTCATCTCGAAGGACGCCGGCGGCTTCCGCGACGGCCGTGCCGCCCGCCTCGCCGGCCCGGAGGCGACCCCGTGAACCTGGCGCTGCGCGACATCCGCCACCATCTCGGCCGCTTCCTGATGACCGCCCTCGGCCTCGGCCTGCTGCTCGGCGTGGTGCTGTCGATGATCGGCATCTATCGCGGCCTCGTCGCCGACGCCCTCGGCCTCGTCCGCGCCCCTGCCGCCGAGGTCTGGGTGGTGGAGACCGGCACGCGCGGCCCCTTCGCCGAAGGCTCGCGCATCCCCGGCGACACGCGCGAGAGTATCGCCCGCCTCGCCGGCGTCGGCGAGACCGGCTCGATGACCTTCCAGTCGCTGGAGGCGGCCCACCGCGACCGCAAGCTCCGCCTCCAGGTGGTGGGGTACGAGCCCGGCCGCCTCGGTGGACCGCCGGCGATCGCCGAGGGACGCGGTCTCGCCCGCGGCCGCTTCGAGATCGTCGCCGACGTCAAGACCGGCCTCGTCGTCGGCGAGCGCATCCCCCTCGGCGGCGACGTCTTCACCGTGGTCGGCACCACGCGCGGCGCGGTCTCGTCGGGCGGCGATCCGGTGGTGTGGATGGCGCTGCGCGACAGTCAGGTGCTGCAGTTTCGCCTGTCGCCCGCCCCGGCGCGGCGCGAGGCGGCGCGTGGACCGGTGGCGGCGGGCGCTCCCGACACGATCAACGCCGTGGTGGCGCGCGTCGCCCCCGACGCCTCGGTCGAGGCGGTGGTCGAGGCGGCGAAGCGGTGGAAGCATCTCGCCGCCATGTCTCAGGACGAGCAGGAGACCATTCTCACCCGTTCGGTGGTGGAGAAGGCGCGTCAGCAGATCGGCCTCTTCACCACGGTGCTGCTGGTGGTCTCCACCGTGATCATCGCCCTGATCATCTACACCATGACCATGGACAAGATCCGCGAGATCGCCACGCTGAAGCTGATCGGCGCCCCCGACGGCCGCATCGTCGGCCTCATCGTGCAGCAGGCGCTGGCGCTGGGGCTGATCGGCTTCTCGGTCGGGGCGAGCCTGATCACCTCGGTCAAGGACTTCTTCCCGCGCCGCGTGGTGATGCTGCCGGAGGACGCCGCCGCGCTCGGGCTGGTGGTGGTCGTCGTCTGTCTGGTGGCGAGCGGGCTCGGCGTCCGCCTCGCCCTGCGCGTCGACCCGGCCACGGCGCTGGGAGGTTGAGATGAGCGCAGACGGCCCCCGTCCCCTGGTCGAATGCCGCGGCCTCGCCAAACACTACGGCGAGGGCGAAGCCCGCGTCGATGCCCTCAAGGCGGTCGATCTCGACCTCTGGCCCGGCGAGGTGGTTGGTCTCCTCGGCCCCTCCGGTTCGGGCAAGACGACGCTGCTCAACCTGATCGGCTGCATCGTCGAGCCCTCGGCCGGCACCCTCCGGCTCGACGGCGAGACGGTGTGGGAGGGCAGGTGGCTGCGGCCGGATCTCAGGCGCCTGCGGCTCGAGAAGATCGGCTTCATCTTCCAGTTCCACAACCTCTTGCCGTTCCTCGACGTGAGCGAGAACGTCGCCCTGGTCCTCGACATGGCCGGCGTCCCCAAGACGGGCGCCCTCGCCCGCGCCCGCGAGCTCCTCGACTATCTCGAGGTCGGTCATCGCCGGACGGCGAAGCCCTCCTCGCTCTCCGGCGGCGAGGCGCAGCGCGTCGCCATCGCCCGCGCGCTCGCCAACCGGCCGCGCATCATCCTCGCCGACGAACCGACCGCCGCCCTCGACGGCGAGCGCGCCGGCATCGTCATGGATCTGCTGCGCAAGGTGGCGGTGGAACAGTCGGCGACGGTGGTCGTCGTCACCCACGACGAGAAGATCTGGGACCGCTTCGACCGCATCTTCCATCTGCGCGACGGCCGGATCGCCACCCCTTGAGGCGAGCGGCCCGACGCGATCCGCGCTCGGGCGAGCGATCGTGTCGCGTGAGGTGGTGTCCCGGAAGGACTTCTAACTATTGTCGTAATACGGCTGTTTTCGGCCGTTTTCTAATCGCCCCACACGGTCGGCCCCACTTCCGGCCCCACTGTCGTCTCTCGCGTGCCGAATGGTCGACCGGTGCACCATGGTCGGTTCGCGGTCCCGCGCCCTTCTGTCGCGCTCGATCGACCGGCACCGAAAGCGTGGGAACTTCGCGGCGGTGGTCGCCCATCCCGCTGACCCGCCCCGCCCCCACCACCGCCCCGCCACCGCACCGTCGACCGTCACCTACTGCATGGCGCCGATAGCGGGCATTGGTTCTGAGGCGGTAAGCGGACATTCAGCAGCGAAGTCGGGGATGGCCGTGTCGCGGTGACGTGCTCCCCATTTTCCTGCCGGTCATAAGTTTGGTCCGGCGGTGATCTGGCCCTGATCGGACCGGGTGGCGAACACCGACGGCGCGAGGCCGCCGAGGCTCGAATGGGGGCGGAGGGTGTTGTAGTCGATCCGCCAGTTCTCGATGATCCGTCTCGCCTCGGCAAGCGAGGAGAAGACGTGCTCGTTCAGGCATTCGTCGCGGAGCCGGCCGTTGAAGCTCTCGACGAAGGCGTTCTGGACCGGTTTGCCCGGCGCGATGTAGTGCCACTCGATCCGGGTCGCTTCGCTGAAGCGCAGGACGGCGTGGCTGATGAGTTCTGTGCCGTTGTCGCTGACGATCATGAGGGGCTTTCCCCGCCGAGCCATCAGCGCCTCCAGCTCGCGCACGACCCGCGTGCCCGACAACGACGTGTCTACGACGCAGGTGAGGCACTCCCTCGAGAAGTCGTCGACGACGTTCAACACACGGAAGCGGCGACCGTCGTCGAGCGCATCGGAGACGAAGTCGAGCGACCAGCGCTGGTTTGCCCCTTGCGGGATCGTCGCCGGCGCGCGCGTGCCCAGAGCCCGTTTCCGCCCACCGCGCTTGCGCACCATCAGCCGTTCTTCCCTGTAGAGCCGATAGACGCGCTTCAGGTTGATCGCCCGGCCTTCCCGCCGCAGCAGGATCGCCAGGCGCCTGTACCCGAAGCGTCGTCGCTCGTTCGCCAACTCGCGCAGCCGGGTTCGGACGGCGGCATCGTCGCTGCCGCTCCGCTCGTACTGGAAGCTCGATCGATCCACGCCGAGAAGCCTGCAGGCCCGTCGCTCCGATAGTCCGTGATCGACGATCGCCCGCCGCACGGCATCGAACCGGGCTGCAGGCGTCATAATTTTTTCCCAGGAGATCCTTCAGTACGGCGTTGTCGAGCATCTGCTCGGCCAAGAGCTTCTTCAGCCGCCGATTCTCCTCCTCGAGCGTGCGCAGGCGCGCCGTCTCCGGAACCGTCATCCCACCGAACTTGGCCTTCCACTTGTAGAGGGTCGTCTCGCTGATCCCGTGCTTCCGGCAGAGATCCGACGGCTTCATGCCCGCCTCGTGCTCTCTCAACACACCGATGATCTGCTCTTCACTGAAACGGCTGCGCCGCATGGTCCTACTCCTGATGAGGGGACCAAACTTATCAGTGGCCGGAATGACGGGGAGCACGTCAGCGGCTACCGCCTCGGGTGATCTTGAGCACAGGCAATTTGGCTCGCCACAGCACAACCATTGACGGTTGTGCTGTGGCAATGCAAGGATGGTTGCGTGAGGGGCAGCGCCGATATTCCGCTAAATTCGGGGAGGCCGCGGAAGTAACGTGAGCAATGAGATGGGAGTTGTGGCGCGCCCCTTCGAAAAGGAGGCTGCGCTCAAGCGAGCAATCCGGCGACACTTCCAAACCCTTGGGTTCACCAAGAATTCTGAAGGTGAACTTGTGCTTCCGGGCGAGGGAAAGACGGTTGTCCGCCAATTGCACCGAGCCCAGCGAAAAAGCCGCCTCCAGACCGCGCAGCCTTTCTTGGAGCGCGCATTGCCGAAGGCGTTGCCGAGCTTTGCGAATGGCTTGGAAATCGACCCGAAACACATATGCCTAGCGCTTCGAGTGGTGAAGTCCGGTACACCGGAAGCCGACCTCTTCAGAGTTGCGACCATGACTTGGTCGGTACCGGTCTCGGTCGGCTTCGGACGCCGGATGCGTTATTTGGTCTGGGACGAGGGCCATGATCGGCTGGCGGGGGTGATCGCTCTGGGCGATCCCGTCTACAACTTGACCGTTCGGGATAAAGCCATTGGCTGGTCGGTCCACGATCGGGCGGAGCGGCTGGTTGGACTGATGGACGCCTACGTCCTCGGCGCCGTTCCTCCGTACAGCTTTCTCCTCGGCGGCAAGGCCGTCGCGTGCCTAGTCAGGTCCCGCGACGTCTATGCGGATTTCCAAGCCAAATACGGTGCCTCCGTCGGTGTCATCTCCGGTGTACCAAAGGGCGCGAACCTCTTGGCCGTCACCACCAGTTCGTCGATGGGCCGCTCTTCCGTCTACAATCGCCTGCGGCTGAAGGGCGAAACCTATTTTGAGCGGGTCGGCTACACGATAGGCTGGGGGCACTTCCACATCACAGATGCGTTGTTCGACCAGATGCGCGACTTCCTGCGCACGAGGGACCACGCCTACGCCGACCATCACGAGTTTGGCGAAGGCCCCAATTGGCGCCTGCGGACCATTCGGGCGGCGTTAAAGGCCCTGAAGATTAACGAGGCCGTGCTCAAGCACGGGATTCAGCGAGAGGTCTTCATCGCCAAGCTTGCCACAAACGCCTTCGACGTTCTGCGGGCCGGCAGTGCGGAACCGGATATTTCCACCCTTCCGAGTGTCACGGAAATCTCCGAGATGGCAGTCGAGCGCTGGATGGCGCCGCGCGCTGCCAGGGGCGAGATCGATTATCGCAGTTGGACGAGGGCGAAGGTGCCGCGGCTGATCCGCGGACTCGTCGACCTACCCAGCGCCCACCTCTTGCAGACGGGTGAGCCACGATGCTTGACGACCTGCAAGTCCAACTAAATGCACATTTCAAAGCACTTGCGAAGTTGCGGGCCTCTGCAGGTTATCCCGTCTACGCGATCGAGCACTGCCTCACCGATAAAGTCATCCAGTCGGCGCGCGCTGAAGCCGCCCATCATCATCGGACGATTGGCCTCAAGCGATGCCACTGGCTCCTTTGGATCGTCTTGGCAGCGGAGGCGGGATACCGCTACGATGGCGAGGAATATTGGCCATCGTTGGAGGCGAAGCCGGGCGAATGGCGAACACAACACGATCGCGAGGTCTTGCGCAGTTGGTTTGAGCAGTTCCAGCGGCAGTTTAACGGACCCACCCCACGGGGACGTTGGGCCCACCATTTCAGCATAATCGCCTGGCCCATCACTGGGGCCCTGCTCCCTCGCTATCTTCAAGGGCATTTCGCCCGCCATCTCTACGAGATCCGCTATGGACTCAGTCGTTTGGCGAACGCCAGCGTTGATGAGATCGGGGCATTTCTTGGCTCTACCAGTGACAGGCGATCCTCCCGCTACGATGACTTTCTTGAGCAAACGGATCTGACTGGGCGCATCGTCCTGGCGCTCCGGGACGAAGACCTCGGTGAGCCTGTGTCCCGGATTTCTCCGGACACCTTGGCGCGGATCGTGACAGATCTGGAGCAACACCACGGCGCTGGCGAATACCTGCAGTCGGCCCGACAAGTCCTTCGTTCGGCCCGAGGAGTGGCGTCGGCGTCGCTTGGCGGAACGCGGCGATCTCTTACCTCCCAGCCGGTTCAAGACAAGTCCGTTCAGCCGCCTCGTCTGATCGCACGTCAACAGGGGGACGGCGGGGTGTTGCTCTGCGTCCACCTTCCGGACTTTGACCTTGCATTGAAGAAGGCCGAACTTTCGACCACGGCGCTGGGTCGCCTGCGCGTCAGGATGCACGGAGAGACACAGCGTTGGTCACCCGGCGCTGCCCTCCTAAGTTGGTCAAACCGCGACCGGCAGTTCGTTGTGTTCCCCGACGGGAATGTCCCCATCATCGAATTGGATGGAGTGTCAGTAACGCTCCATCCGATCCTCCAGCCCTTGACCTTGCTGGAGGAGCGCCCCGTCTGGTTGCTGCGACAAGAGGCCGATAACGTCTTCCGCCAAGTCGTCGGTGGTCATCTCCGGCCAAGCCAGACCTATCTGGTTGTCACCAGGGGCGAATTACCTGCCGATGTCAGCAAAGCACTGTCGCTGAGATCTTCGCCGACGGGTCTAGCTGAGGTGAACGCCTATGCCTTCGACGCACCGGCATCCTTTTCGCAACCGTATAGATTGGCGCTGCAGGCACTTGGACTGGGATATTCATTGCGAGCGCGGGTCGAGCCCGTCGGTCTGAGCCCACTCCCTAATGCGGAGGGCTGTGGACCAGCCTGGGCGGCAGGCGAGGAGATCATGCTGCGTCTCGCAGCGGACTTTCCTGCTGCGGAGTTCACTGTAGAACTGGATGGCGACCACCGCGCTCGCTTTGCCATGACGGAAGCGCCCATCTATATCTCTCTCGGCGCCCTGCCGGTCGGCCGCCACAACTTGAGGATCGCCGCGGCGTCCAAGGGAGTTCCCTTGGATGCAGGTGTGGAAGCCACGCCAACTGACTTCGACTTCAACGTTTTCGAACCTCGACCTTGGACGGATATTGCAGCAGAGCGCGCGGGCTTCCGTGCGCTACTTGAGCCGGCGAACGCGAACCTGGAGAGCGTTTTGAACGGCGAGGCGGCTGTATCGGTTTACGGGCCGACGGGGCGGCGCGTCAGTTGGAGAGTGGAGACGATCGACGCCAGTGGGCACGCCGTCGGTGGCGGACCACTTGCCCAAATTCCGGTGCCAATGGCCCGCGACGGCTTCGCTCCGGCGCTCAAGCGGCTGAAAGACTATTCGGACGACATCGATGCCGCCCATCGTGTAGATCTCGTCGCGGAACTCGGCGAGTTGGGTCGGCAGGCCCTTCGCTTCCCCCACCAGGTCTCTCCCCTCCGGTGGATCCTCGATCCGATAGAGCATCGGTTGCGCCTGATTGATGAGACAGCGCACGACGAGGAAGTTGTCGTGACGCGGTTCGATCTTGTGTTCCCAGCCGTTCGTTTGGCGGTGGGGTACACTGAGCTCATTGCCGGGATCGAACTCGCATCGCCTGGCGCGTTGTTCAGCGCGGCCTACAAGGGGCAACGGTTCGTCGCGTTCGCGTCAGCACCGTCGAGGGTTCGCCTCAATGCCTTGTCCGAGCTCAAGCTTGTTCAGGACTTCCATCTCGACGTCCCGAGTCCTGCGCAGTCGATCATAGGACAGATCGACGCGATACAGCTCTGGCGGTGCGCTCGTCCCATCGGCCGAATGGCGGTGGTGCGCAAGATGCAGACGCTTAGTGGCCTCCAAATTGAATTGCGACGCCTGTTCTGCGGCAGCGACTGGTCTGAGCGCCTTGGCGCGCCGACGCAACATGACCTTGAACGTGCCCAGCTTGCCGTTGGCGGATCGCCAGGATTCGGTTCCAGAATGCGCACAACAGCATGGGTGGACATGTCCTGGGAACAGGCCCAGGCTGAGTTTTTTGGTCATGCGCATCGCTACCAGGTCACGGCCGATCGGGAGGTCGCTAATCGGGCGATTACCTTGGCCTTTTGTCCGTGGAAATATCAGGCTCCCGCCTCCGCCGCTGAAGACATCGACGCCTTGCGCGCGAACCGACCGTTGATGCGGGGTGCCTATCTCGCGCGTGCGATGATTCCCACGGTCCGAAGTGGGGTGGAGGCATGATCCGGATGTTGCTCCCGTCGACGGTCCTAGAGGGGACGGGCCGGGCGCTCGCGCTCTCGGCATCGCAAAGTTCATCGGAAGCCATCGCCGCTCAAGTCTTGCGGCGCGCCGTGTCTGCGCTCGCACCCTGCTCAAGGGCCGAAGCGCTGCGGTTCGCGCGTCAGCCCTTGGCCGGTCTTCTGTCGATACCCGAAGAGCGGTACGAGGAATTGCTCGATGGGCTGATCGCCTATGGCGATATCCTTGAGGTGAAACCTCAGGAGATCGATCACTGGCGGACTGAAAAGCTAGTCTTGCGGCCTGCCCCCCCGAGCTATGTCCGAAGGACGAACGGTGATTTGATCGTACTCGGCGTCGCAGGAGATCTACCAACGGCCTTGCTCGGAGAACTGAGCGAGAAGTTGGTGTATCGAGGAACGCTACGGACGCTCCCCCATCCCTTGCCAACCGGAACGACCGACTTACTGAAGGCTCTGGGCCTGATCGAGCTTCCTGAATCCGCTTGGCTGCGGTCCCCGGTTACTGTCTCGGCCAAGGACCACTCGGACCGGATCCGTGGCGAACTTCTTAGGACCGAGGTAGCTACGGCGCCGCTGGAAGGACTGAGTATTCTTGATCCGGTGGCACCAGTGAATTTCTATAGCGGCCGCTGGCGGCCGCCAACTGCGAGCGATAGCGGCGTTTATGTCGCTCGCCGACAGCAATTGTTTGGTCTGCGGCCCTGGTGCCTAGTCGAACTGGACATGGGCCAGCCTAGGCGGCTTCAGGACCTCGTCGCGACCGACGACCGGGAGCGGCCTTGTGATCTGGCCTGGCGCATTCAGGCGGCTTTCGATGCGTCGGCAGGGCGCCCGCAACTTTTCAGGCTTGCCCGAACGGGCGATGTGGTGGCGCTGGAGTTCTTCTCGCCGCTGCCCGCCTTCGCGGAACGGCGCCTGGCAATCAAGGGCGAGAAGTCGACTCGCGGTGGGTGCCTATTCGCCTACTCGCTACCCCTGACGTCGGCGCCCGAGGAATTGGGTGCGCTTTCGGAAAAGCTCTGGTTGATCGAAACGCAATGATGCTGACGGAGCCCTTATGACCGCGACCATCCAGGAAACGATTGAAGCGCTGCAACGGACGCTCCTCGGTTACATCGAGGCGACCTATCACATCGCTGACCCATCCGTCGTTCGCCAGCGCCGCCAACTCCTCGAAGAGGTCGGCAGCATCTACCAGAGCCCGTTTCTAGAATCGACGCCACGGTACCAGACTGGTCAATCCTACGCCCAAATGAAGGATCTACCTGCGGCGGCGCGTGAGATCTACACGCGCCTATCGGAACCGCCCGTCGGCAAACCGCTCCTCTTCGATCCGCCTTATGTTCACCAGGCTCAGGCGATCGAGGGCCTCCTCGTCGAGGGCCGCAACTTAATGATCATGACCGGGACCGGCTCGGGAAAGACCGAGTCCTTCCTGCTTCCTATCCTCGGGAAGTTGGCCGTCGAAGCCCACGACAAGCCCGACCAATTCGCCAAGCACCACGCGGTTCGCGCCATGGTGCTCTACCCGATGAACGCGCTGGTGAACGACCAACTCGGCCGCTTGCGCCTCTTGTTCGGCGATCCGCGGGTCGTGGCCATGTTCGAGCAATGGGCAGGGCGCGCCGCTCACTTTGCGCGGTACACCAGCCGCACGCCATATGCCGGCGTGCGGACCCGCCAGAAGGACTCCCGTCGGCTCAAGTCTATCGGCGAATTCTTTGTCGATATTGAAAACGCTGCCGCGCTGGACGGCCCGAACACCCTGCCTCAGTCGGCGCCCGCCAAGGCGGCCACCCTCAAGGGGAAGCTCCGCGAGAAGGGCAAATGGCCGGCCAAGCCGAGCATGACGGGCTGGTTCGGCAGCGGGCATTGGCTGGATGACAACGGCGAGTTTCGACGGGCGACCACCGGGCCTGGCGAGGCCGAGCTTCTGACGCGATGGGAAGCCCAGGTCGGTCCGCCCGACCTGCTGATCACCAACTACTCGATGCTGGAGTACATGATGCTCCGGCCTATAGAACGGCCGATCTTCGACCGGACCCGAGCGTGGCTGAAGGCGTGCCCCGACGAGAAGTTTCTCATCGTTCTGGACGAAGCCCACCTCTATCGCGGCGCCCAGGGCGCCGAAGTTGGTCTGTTGCTGCGCCGCCTTCGAGAGCGCCTGGATATCCCCGCCGAACGCTTTCAGGTCATCTGCGCCACTGCGAGCTTCAGCACAGCGGGAAAGGAAAAAGCTGGCGAATTCGGTAGCCAGCTCTCCGGCGTCGATCCGACGTCCTTCCGGCCGATCACCGGCGATCTGAAAATGCAGCCTGGCGACGGACCCGGCGTCGACGCCGACGCCGAGGCGCTATGCAGTGTGGACATGGCGCGCTTCTATTCGGAGTCAGAGGCCGAGCGGGACCAAGCGATCGCGCCGTTTCTAGCCTACCGGAAAACTGGCGCAGGCGCCGGCCATGGGCCCGATCTGTACAAGGCCTTGTCCGGCTGGGCACCGTTCAGCCGGCTCGTCAACCAGACCATGGTTAGCGCCCTTGCTTTCGACGAAGTCCGCACGACCATATTTCCGAACGTAGATCCCACTCGAGGGGATCAGGCTATAAATGCACTCTTGGCACTCGGCAGTCGAGCGCGGTTGAAGCCGGAAGATGCAAGCCTTCTGCCGTGCAGGATACACGCCTTCTATCGCGGATTGCCGGGTCTCTGGGCGTGCATGGATGCCGATTGCGCCGAACTTCCGGAGGTGGAGCGGGGCGGCCCGATCGGGCGCCTCTATGGCCAACCTAGAGCACGTTGCGGTTGCAACGCGCCGGTGCTGGAGTACTTCACCTGCCGCTATTGTGGCACGTCGTATGCCCGAGCCTACACCAAGGACGTCAGTCAGCCTAAACAGATCTTCGCTGAACAGGGCCAGCAGTTGTTAACCGCCGACGGATACATCGAGTCTCTTGAACCTCTCGATCTCCTGCTCGAACCGCCGACCCATCCGACGCTCGGCGTACCCGCCATCTATGATCTCGTTACCGGCCGTCTCGATCCGCCACATCCGAGTGATCGGGTCCGGACCGTCTATCTGGCACCATCGACGGTAGCCATGGCCGGCCAGACCGATGACGGTGACAAAGAAGACGATGACGAGGGCGAAATGAACGGTGAGGGGCGAGCCCCGGGCGCCGGTCAGTTCGCGCCATGCGGCTGTTGTCAGAAGTTTGCCCGCGGCAACCAGTCCAGCGTCCAAGACCACATCACCAAGGGCGACCAACCGTTCCAGGCCCTGCTCAGTTCCCAGATCCGGGTCCAACCGCCGAGCCCGAAGCCGGCCAGCGAATTCGCGCCTCTGCGCGGGCGGAAGGTGCTGGTTTTCTCCGATTCCCGGCAGGTTGCGGCGCGCCTCGCTCCTACACTTCAGAACTTCTCGTTCAAAGACACGATCCGCGCCCTCCTGCCGGTGGGCTACCGTATGCTGGTGTCGGAACTGTCCTCCGCCGTCCTTGACCAAGCCTACATCGCGGTGATCGTGGCGGCTCATCGTTTCGGCGTGCGTCTTCGCCCGGGACTCGAGGCATCTGAAGTGATGCCGAGCCTCAAAGACACACCTCCTGGCGAGGCCCCGGGCGCTGCTGAACTGATGGCGCTTTTCAACGAGAAGCCCCCCTACAATCTGACGCGCGCGATCGTGGATACGCTGCGTGACAATGTGCTGGGCCTCGAAGCCCTCGCCATAGCTACGGTGCGAGAAGCTCCCAAACACACGGATAAGCTCGTTGGCGCGTTGCCCGACCTGCCTGGTCTTGCGGAGACGCCTGAAACCAAGCTTGCAGTGGTTCGGGCCTGGCTGCGGGCCTGGGTCCGTAAGCCTGGGATCTGGTTCAAGGACATGCCACCGGGTTGGTGGGGCACGGGCGGTTTGGTCAAACCCCACCGAGGGGAGTTCAAGCCCCTCAAGACCGTCTTCAGTACACCTGCACTGAAGGCTAAATTTCGGAACGACTGGCTTCCTATCCTGCTGCTGACGCTGACCGAGAATATCAATGGTCAATACAGGATGGTAGCGCGCAACCTCGCGCTTGAGGTCGGCGGGGAATGGCGACGCTGCAACCGCTGCACGTCCGTACATCGCCCAATCAGCACGGTCAGCGTCTGCATTGAATGCAGTTCGGATGATATTTACCGCTTCGACCCCGCCACGGACGAAGTCTTCAATGCGCGTAAGGGATTCTACCGTAAGCCCGTCGCCAACGCTCTGACCTCGGACCAGCCGGACCTGATGTCCCTCATCGCGGCAGAGCACACCGCCCAGCTCAACGCCGCCCGAACCGACGAGGCCTTCTCACGGGCGGAGCAGCATGAGATGCGGTTCCAGGACATCGATCTCGCCTGGCGTCCGACAGACGCATCCGATAAGGCGATCGACGTCCTCTCCAGC
>JBEOKB010000073.1:0-5276 GCA_040275425.1 Siculibacillus sp.
GCAGGCGCGGCACGCCGTCCTCGCCGAGCGCGAGGCCGGGCAGGGCGGGGAGGACGACACCGAGCCCACCGACTCCGAGAACCGCCCACAGGACGGCGGCGGGCCAGGCGCCGAGCGCGACGGCGAAGCCGAGCGAACGGGCCTGGAGGCCGACGCGGGCGGCGAGCCGATCGCCGGGCCCCGGCGCCACCGCCACGACGAGTTGCGCGGCGGCCAGAGTGGCGATGATCTGGAAACTCTCGTTCACCGAACGTGGTCCTCCGAGCCGCCTGCTTCCGAAAAAGGTTACCGGGGCTGGGCAATATTTGCCCGGTGTATGGTTAACGCTCGGTTAACGGGACGATCTCGTCCGGCACGAAGGCGGCGTTCCTCGCGCCGACCGCCGATCGGGCGGTCGCCGGCGCGCCGTGAAGTGAGGTTTCGTTCACCCAGTTCCTGAACGCGATCTCAAGTCGTGGCGTGTTAGGCAGAGTTTCGAACTTTCCCCATCGGGAGGCAGGTCTCTTGGGCGAAGCATTGGCAATGGTCGAGTTCGCCGCGCCGTTGATCGTTCTTCTCGTCGCCGTCGGGGCGGTGCTGAAGTTCGCGCACGGTCTCGTGCTGACGCTCCTCGGGCGGGCTCCTTCCGAGGAGCCGGTGCGGCCGTCGACGGGAGTGGGACGGTTCCTGGGGCGGGCGGTGTCCAGACTGCTGCATCCGTTCGAGCAGGGGCTGCGGATCGTCTCGGCGTTGCTGTTCCTGGCGGTGGTGTTCCTGACGGTCGATCGGCTGCGGCTGTGGGACGACGGGCTCGTCGACGCCGAGGCGCGGGTGAGCGCGATCCGGACCGTCTGCGCGCCGCTCGATTCGCTCGACGCGCAGGTTCCGGTCGCGACCTCTTGCCCGACGCCGATTCCGGCCGGGCAGCACACGATCGAGGTGGCCGATCTGACGGTCGTGGGCGCCGACGGGTTCGACGTCGTCGCCACGGTGTCGACGGCGCGGATCGGGCGGGGGGTAGCGGTCGGCGAGATCGTCGCCTATGCCCATCCGCTCGGCCAGCCGCAGAAGTTCGACCGTCACCTCCACCAGCACTTCGGCATGGGGGTGTGGGTGTTGCTCGCCGTCGCGGCGGCGGTGCGCGGAACGGCGATCGCGATCGGGGCGATCCGAAGCGGTCTTTCGGGCGCGCGGGAGAACGAGGGGCGGTCGCTCTTCGACGGCGGGGCGTCGCTCCGGCGGTCGCGCGGCGGTGATCCGGCCGATCTCGGCCCCGACATGCCGGGCTTCGGCTTCGGCACGGCGCTGGCGCGGGTCGGGCTCGACGCGGCCATGGAGCGCCGTCCGGCGCAGCGGGCTCTGCCGCGAGGGCCGGGCGAGCGCGAGACCATCGGTCGGTGGACGCGCGAGGACGCGCCGCGACGCGAGCGCTGAGCCGCCCGGACCGGGCGTTCGCGCCACCTTCACGACGAGGCGATCACGCCGCTTCGACGCCTCCGCCCGGCGGGGGGATGTCGAAGCCGTCGTCGCCGTATTCCTTGAGCTTGTTGCGCAGGGTGCGTATCGAGATGCCCAGGATGTTGGCGGCGTGGGTGCGGTTGCCCAACGTCGAGCCCAGCGTCTCCAGGATCAGCTCGCGCTCGACGTCGGCGACGGTGCGGCCGACCAGGGCGCGGGTGACGGCTTCGGCGGTCTCGGCGGCACGGGCGACGGCGGGATCGCCGGCGCGGGGGGCGGGGGCGTGGTCGCCGTGGGCCTCGTCGAGGCGCACGCCGTCGGGGGTGCGGACCGCCTCGAGATCGATGACGTCGCCGGTCGCCAGCAGCACGGCGCGGTGCATGCAGTTCTCGAGTTCGCGCACGTTGCCGGGCCAGCGGAAGCGGATCAGCTCGTGGCGGGCCTCGGGGGCGAGCGGGCGGGGCCTGAGGCCGTTGGCCTTGGCGTAGCGCTCGAGGAAGTGGTCGGCCAGCGCCTGGACGTCGGCGGGGCGCTCGCGCAGGGGCGGGATCTTCAGATTGACCACGTTGAGGCGATAGAGCAGGTCCTCGCGGAAGCGGCCGGTGCGGGCCTCCTCGGCCATGTTGCGGTTCGACGTCGCCAGAATGCGGATGTCGACCGGCACGGGGCGGGTGCCGCCGACGCGGTCGATGACGCGCTCCTGAATGGCGCGCAGGAGCTTGGCCTGGAGGCGAAGGTCCATTTCCGAGATCTCGTCGAGCAGGAGGGTGCCGCCGTCGGCCTCCTCGAACTTGCCGATGCGCCGCGCCACCGCGCCGGTGAAGGCGCCCTTCTCGTGGCCGAACAGCTCGCTCTCGAGCAGGGCCTCGGGGATGGCGGCGCAGTTCACCGCGATGAAGGGCTTGGCCGAGCGGTTCGACTTCCTGTGGACGTGGCGGGCGAGCACCTCCTTGCCGGTGCCGCTCTCGCCGGTGATGAGGATCGAGGCCTCGGACGGGGCGACCTGATCGGCGAGACGGACGACGCGGGCCATCAGCTCGTCGCGCACCACCAGATCCCGGCCGTCCTCGGCGACGGCGGCGAGCACGGCGGCGATGAGGTCGGGATCGGGCGGGAGGGGGATGTACTCCTTGGCCCCGGCGCGGATGGCGCCGACGGCGGCGCGGGCGTCGGAGGCGACGCCGCAGGCGACCACGGGCACGTGGATGAGTTCCATCTCCAGGCGACGGATCAGATCGGAGATGTCGAGGCCGACGTCGATCATGATCAGGTCGGCGCCCTTGCCGGAGCGCAGCGCCTTCATCGCCACGTCGACGGTGTCGGCATGGGTGACGGAGGCGCCGCGCTCCATCGCCATGCGCGAGGCGACGACGAGCTGTCCTCCGAGCGTTCCGACGATGAGGAGCCTCATGTGTCCCGCCTCATTTGTCCGACTTGATGATTTCGGTCATGGTCACGCCGAGCCGATCCTCGACCAGGACCACTTCGCCGCGGGCGACCAGACGGTCGTTGACGTAGATGTCGATCGCCTCGCCCACCTTGCGGTCGAGCTCGAGGACGGTGCCCTGGTTGAGCTTGAGCAGGTCGGCGACCTGCATGCGGGCCTGACCGAGCACGGCCGACACCTTCACCGGCACGTCGAACACCGCCTCGAGATCGCCGGCGGTGCGCGGGACCACGACGCCGTCGTCGCTCTTGCGGGCGGGCTCGTCGGGATCCATCAGGTCGAGGGTCAGTCCGGCGCGCGCCGGATCGTCGGGCGTGGCGCTCATGGGGCGGGCCTCCGGGTGGCGCCGGGCGCGGCGGCCGCGTCGGCGTCGAGGGAACGGGCGAGGGCGGCGCGGCGGCCCTCGATCCAGCGGGCGACGGTCGCGCCGATCTCTTCGGCGACGGCGTTCGAGTCGCGCACGATACCACCATCCGCCCATTCGATGCGGCAATCGCCGCGCGGAAGATCGTCTTCGCCGAGGATGACGATGCGGCCCTCGAAACCGGTCTCGCGGGCGATGCGGGCGACCTCGGGCTCGAGGGCGGCGGCGTCGGCGGCGTCGAGGCGGACCACCAGATGGGGCGCCTTGCGCAGGGGGCCGAGGCATTCGGCCAGGAGGGCGCGGACCTCGGCGAGCGGCTCACGGTCGACGAGGTGGGCGGCGAGGCGGCGGGCGGCCTCGACGGCGAGCTCGACCGCGCGCTCCTCGATCGCCAGACGATCGGCGTCGAGGGTGGAGAGCAGGGTGCGGGCGGTGCCGACCAGGGCGGCGGCGGCGTCGGCGAGGCGTTCGGCGGCGCGGGCGGCGGCGTCGGTGCGGCCGGCGGCGTAGCCCTCCTCGCGGCCCTCGGCGAAGGCCTCGGCGCGGGAGCGCTCCTCGACCTGGACGAGCTGGGCGAGGTGCTGCTCGAGGTCGATGGTGGGACGCTCGGGCTCGGGCGGCGGCGGAGGGGGCTCCGGCCGGGAGAAGTCGAGATCGAAGAGGAATCGCGCGGGTGCGGCCATGACGGATCACGGGCGGGTCAGTAGACCAGCTCGTCCTCTCCCTTGGACTTGGACACCATGATCTCGCCGCGGGCGGCCAGATCCTTGGTGATGTTGACCATGATGCCCTGCGCCTCGTCGACGTCGCGCAGGCGGACCGGACCGAGGGCCTCCATGTCCTCCTTGAGCATGTTGGCGGCGCGGCTCGACATGTTCTGGAAGAAGAAGTCGCGCAGGGATTCGGACGCGCCCTTGAGGGCGACGGCGAGCTTGTCCTTCTCGACGTTGCGGAGCAGCGTCTGGATGCCGCCGGCGTCGAGCTTGCCGAGATCCTCGAAGGTGAACATCAGCGACTTGATCTTCTCCGCGCTCTCGCGGTTCTCCTCCTCGAGGGCGGTGATGAAGCGCGCCTCGGTCTGACGATCGAAGGAATTGAAGATGTCGGCCATCAGCTCGTGGGCGTCGCGGCGGGTGGTGTGCGACAGGTTCGACATGAACTCGATGCGCAGCGTCTGCTCGACCTTGTCGAGGATCTCCTTCTGCACCGCCTCCATGCGCAGCATGCGGTTGACGACCTCGAGGGCGAACTCCTCGGGCAGGATCGCCAGGACGCGACCGGCGTGATCGGGGCGGATCTTGGAGAGCACCAGGGCGACGGTCTGGGGGTATTCGTTCTTGAGATAGTTGGCGAGGACGTTCTCCTGAACGTTCGACAGCTTCTCCCACATGTTGCGACCGGCGGGACCGCGGATCTCCTCCATGATGGCGTTGACGCGCTCGGGGGGCAGGAACGAGGCGAGAATGCGCTCGGTACTGTCGAAGTTGCCGGTGAGCGAGCCCTTCGACGACAGCTTGGTGACGAAGTCGACGAACAGGTTCTCGAGCATCTCCGGCGAGACCGGGCCGAGCTTGGCCATGGCCAGCGAAATCTGCCGCACCTCGAGTTCGTCGAGGCGCTGCCAGATCTCGCGGCCGTGCTCCTCGCCGAGGGCGAGAAGCAGAACGGCGGCACGTTCGGCGCCGGCCAGTTCGCGATAGGCCTCGGTGTTGGAGACGGTCAGCGTCGCCCCCTGCCCGGAGGAGGCGACGGCGTTGGCGGAGGCCTTGGCGGGAAGAGCCATGCGAGGTCCTCAGGCGGCTTCGTTGAGCCAGCCACGAATGATCATGGCCGCCTCGTTGGGGGTTTCGACGATCATCTCGCCGATCTTCTTCACCGAACCGGCCTGAACGGCGCCGATCGCCTTGGCCTCTTCGATGCGTACGTGGGTGGGGTGGAGATCGCGGGCGCCGTCGCCGCCGCTCTCGCCGCCTCCGGCCTGGGCCGCCTGGGCGGCGGCGGCCGCCAGCGGTCCACCGGCGGCGATCA
>JBEOKB010000074.1:0-9066 GCA_040275425.1 Siculibacillus sp.
CGACCGCCGGAGCGCTCGGCTTCGCCCTCGCCGGACCGCGCGTCTACGGCGACACCCGCGTCGAGGCCGCCTTCATGGGCGACGGCCGCCGCGACCTCGGCCCCGACGACGTCCGCCGCGCGCTGACGCTCTACCGCCTCGCCCTCCTCGCCCAGGCCCTGGCGCTCGCGGCCCTGGCCGTGGCGTTCGGCGGATGAGGGTTCACCGCGCCATCGCCAGCAGCCGATCGAGATCGACGTGGGCGGCGACGTGCGCCGCCAGGGCGTCGAGCGTCGCCTCGACCTCGGCCTCATAGGCGAGATCCGACGTCGCCGCGCCCCACTGCGCCAGCAGCGCCGCGCGAGCGCGGTCGTCGGCGAACAGGCCGTGGACGTAGGCCCCCGCCACCCGTCCGCCGTTCGCGACCGCCCCGTCCGTGCGCCCGTCGGCGAACCGCACGAGCGGCCGGGCGAGATCCGCCCCTTCGGTGCGGCCCACGTGCATCTCGTAGCCGGAGAACGGCGCCTCCGGCCCGACGAGCGTCCCCGTGACGCTCTCCAGGCACTTGTCGCCGCCGAGCACGGTGTCGACCGCGAGCAGGCCGAGGCCGGGCACGGTGGCGGGCGGCCCCTCGATGCCATCGGGATCGGCGATCGACCGGCCGAGCATCTGGTAGCCGCCGCAGATGCCGAGCACGCGACCACCGCGCCGCGCGTGGGCGAGCAGATCGACGTCCCAGCCCTCGGCGCGCAGCGCGGCGAGATCGGCGATGGTCGCCTTGGAGCCGGGCAGGATCACCACGTCCGCCTCCGCCGGGATCGGCTCGCCCGACCGCAGCAGCACCAGCCGCACGCCGGGCTCCTGGGCGAGCGGATCGAGATCGTCGAAATTGGCGATGTGCGGCAGGCGCGGCACCACGACGACGCAGCCGCCCCGCCCTCGCGTCCGCGTCGTCTCCAGCACCACCGCGTCCTCGGCCGGAAGGCGTGCCGCCGGACGGAACCACGGCACCAGCCCCAGCGCCGGCCAGCCCGACTTCTCCTCGATCAGCGCCATGCCCGGCGCGAACAGGCTCGGGTCGCCGCGGAACTTGTTGACGACGAAGCCGACGATGCGCGCCGCGTCCTCGACCGCGATCACCGCCCTGGTCCCGACGATCTGGGCGATCACCCCGCCGCGATCGATGTCGCCGACCAGGACGACCGGCACCCCCGCCCGCGCCGCGAACCCCATGTTGGCGATGTCGCCCTTGCGCAGATTGACCTCCGAGGCGCTGCCCGCCCCCTCGACGATCACGAGGTCTGCGCCCGTTCGGATCCGCTCGAAGCTCTCGTGCACCGCGCCCTCGAGCCGCGGCTTCCACGACTGGAACTCGCGCGCCTTTGCGTTGCCGATCACCCGCCCCTGCACCACCACCTGGGAGCCGACGTCCGACTGCGGCTTGAGCAGCACCGGATTCATGTCGACGGTCGGAGCGATGCGCGCCGCCCGCGCCTGGAGCGCCTGGGCGCGGCCGATCTCGCCGCCGTCGACGGTGACGGCGGCGTTGTTCGACATGTTCTGCGGCTTGAACGGCCGCACGACGAGGCCGCGATCGGCATAGGCGCGGATCAGTCCGGCGACGATCAGCGACTTGCCGACGTCCGAGCCCGTCCCCTGCAGCATCAGCGCGACCGCTCGCCGCCCGCTTCGATCGCCCGCCATCGCTCGCCTCAGAATTCGATCCCCGCCTGCGCCTTCACGCCGGCGGCGAAGTGGTGCTTGACCGCGCCCATCTCGGTGACGAGATCGGCGGCGGCGATCAGTTCCGGCTTGGCGTTGCGCCCGGTGACGACGACGTGGAGATCGGGGCGCCGCGCGACGAGGCTCGCCACCACCGCCTCCAGCGGCAGATAGTCGTAGCGCAGCGCGATGTTGAGCTCGTCGAGCACCACCAGCGCGATGCCCGGATCGGCCATCAGCTCCTCCGCCTTCTCCCAGGCGCGGGTGGCGGCGGCGACGTCGCGGGCACGATCCTGCGTCTCCCAGGTGAAGCCCTCGCCCATCGTGTGCCACGACACGAGATCGGAGAAGCGCTCGAGCGCCGTGCGCTCCCCGGTCGACCACGCCCCCTTGATGAACTGCACCACGCCGACGCGCTGCCCGTGACCGAGCGCGCGCAGCACCAGCCCGAACGCCGCCGTCGACTTGCCCTTGCCCGGCCCGGTGTTGACGATGAGGAGGCCCTTCTCGGTCACCGTCTTGGAGGCGACCTCCGCATCCTGCACCGCCTTGCGCTTGGCCATCTTCGCCTTGTGGCGATCGTCGTCGTCGGGGGGGATCATGGGGCTCTCGATCGTGTCGGGCGAAGGTGGGGAAGGTGGAGATCCGCGACTTATCCCCGTCCTCAGTCGGTCCGCAAGTGCGGCGAGGCCGCTTCGGCTCGACCCGCCGCCGATCGCGTGGCAAGTTTACGTTGCGTCGACAGAGACGGTCGCACCTTCGAGAACGACCGCCGCCGACGCCGACGCTCCTCCGAACGGAGCGACGCGGGGGGAGAGACCGAATGTCCGCCTACGGCGAATGGCTCGCGTACTGGAACGGCGACGTCTCGCTCTACGTCGGCGACACCCATCTGGCGGCGCACTATCGCGGCCTGTTCGAGGACATCGAACCGCTGCTGCCCCCGGCTCCGTTCACGCTGCTCGACTACGGCTGCGGCGAGGCACTGATGGCCCCGGCGCTGGTGGCGCGCGGCGCGAGCGTGGCGCTCTACGACGCGGCCGAAGCCCGCACCACCGCGCTCGCCCGCACCTTCGCCGGGATCGAGGGCATCTCGGTCGTCACCGATCTCGACGGGCTCGCCGGCAGCCGCGATCTGGTTCTGGTGATCTCGGTGCTCCAGTACGTGCCCAAACCCGATCTGCCCCGCCTGCTCGAGGTGCTCCGCCGCACGCTGAAACCCGGAGGACGGCTCCTGATCGGCGACCTCGTTCGGCCGGGCAGCCACGTCCTCCGGGACGTGACCGCCCTGCTCGGCTTCGGCCTGCGCCACGGCTTTCTGCTGCGCGCGCTCGGCGGTCTGGCGCGGACCCTGCGGTCGAGCTACCGGCGCGAGCGGGCCCGCCTCGGCCTCGCCGGATACACGCCCGAGGAGATCTGCGCGCGCCTCGAGGAGGCCGGGTTCGACCCCCGCCCGCTCGACTGGAACATCGGCCACGCCGGACACCGCCACTCCGTGGTGGCCATGGTCCGGCCGAAGGAGACCGCCGGCGGTGATTGACTCGCCCGGCCATCCCCTCTTATGTCGACCGATCGACGGTCCTTCGGTTCAGCCCGAGGGCGAAGAGGGAATGCGGTCCGGAGGCTCTTTCGAGCGTCCGGGATGCCGCGGCTGCCCCCGCAACTGTGAGCGGCGAGCGACGTGCCGACAGGCCACTGGGGATCCCCCCGGGAAGGCGGCACGAAGCCGTGACCCGCGAGCCAGGAGACCTGCCGTCGCCCGATGAACCCCGAGCCGCCGGTGGGGCGGACAAGGGAGGAAGCCGCATGAGCGACGCCGAAGTCACCTATTCCTCGCCTTTCGACCCGACGCCCTCGCCCACCACCGTGCTGGTGTGCGTCTCCTGCCGCCGCGACGGCGACGCGCCCGAGGCCCCGCGTGCCGGTGCCCGCCTCCACGCCGCGCTCGAGGCGGAGGCGGCGAACCGTGAGGGCGTGCGCGTGGTCGGGGTGGAGTGCCTGTCGGTGTGCAAGCGGCCGGTGACGGTCGGCTTCGCCGCCGAGGCCAAGTGGACCTACCTCTACGGCGATTTCGCCCCCGACGCCGCCCCCGCCCTGCTCGACGCCGTCGCCCTCTACGCCGCCGCCGACGACGGCCTGATCCCGTGGAAGGCCCGGCCCGACGCCCTCAAGAAGGGCGTGGTCGCGCGCATTCCCCCCTTCGCCTCCCTCGTTCCTCCCGCGCCCGTGGACGCCGCCCGATGACCGCCTTCTCCAAGATCCCCGTGACCATCGTCACCGGCTTCCTCGGCGCGGGGAAGACCACGCTGATCCGCCACCTGATCGCCAACGCGCGCGGCCGCCGCCTCGCCCTGGTCGTCAACGAATTCGGCGACGTCGGCGTCGACGGCGAGATCCTGAGGTCCTGCGACGACGGCGCCTGCGAGCCGCAGGCGATCGTCGAACTCGCCAACGGCTGCCTGTGCTGCACCGTCGCCGACGACTTCCTCCCCGCCATCGAGGGCCTGCTGGCGCTGCCGAACCGCCCCGACCACATCGTGGTCGAGACCTCCGGCCTCGCCCTGCCCAAGCCGCTGATCAAGGCGTTCGACTGGCCCGAGATCCGGGCGAGGCTCACCGTCGACGGCGTGGTCGCCGTGGTCGACGGCCGCGCCGTCGCCGACGGCCGCTTCGCCGACGATCCCGAAGCCGTCCTCGCCCAGCGCGCCGACGACGCCTCGATCGATCACGACAACCCGCTGGAGGAGGTCTACGAGGACCAGCTCCTCGCCGCCGATCTGGTTGTGGTCAACAAGACCGACCTGCTCGACGCGGAAGCGCTCGCGGCGATCGAGGCGGAGATCCGCCGGGCGATCCCGCGCGCGGTCAAGGTGGTGACGGCGTCCGAGGGTCGGGTCGATCCGGCCGTGGCGCTCGGCCTCCTCGCCGCCGCCGAGGACGACCTCGCCGCCCGCCCCTCCCATCACGAGGCCGAGGGCGAGGATCACGATCACGACGACTTCGTCAGCTTCGTCGTCGAGGTCGCCGCCGCGCGCGATCCCGCCGGACTGGTCGAGCGCCTGCGCGCCGTCGCCGAGACCCACGACGTTTTGCGCATCAAGGGCTTCGTCGCGGTCGAGGGCAAGGCCATGCGCCTCCTGGTCCAGGGCGTCGGCAACCGCTTCCAGCACCGCTTCGACCGGCCGTGGGCGCCGGGCGAGGCGCGTACCGGGCGGCTGGTGGTGATCGCCGAGAAGGGGCTCGACGAGGCGGCGGTCCGCGCCGCCCTCGCGGCCTGAGGCGAGAGGAGCGCGCCCGATGCATCTCGTGGCCGAGACGATCCGCACGCTGGACGACACGTCCCAGGCGATCGATCTCGGTCAGAGCGCCGCCGACGTCGTCTTCCTCTCCTTCTCCGACAGCGACCTCGGTCAGGTCGCCGGCGTCCACGCCGCCGCCGACGCCCTGCCGTCGCTGCGCATCGCCTCGCTCGCCGACCTGCGCCATCCCTATTCGGTCGATCTGTGGCTCGACGCGGTCGGGCGCCGGGCGAAGTTCGTGCTGGTGCGCCTGCTCGGCGGGCTCGACTACTGGCGCTACGGCGTCGAGGAACTGGCCGCCGCCGCGCGCGCCCACGGCTTCGATCTGGCCGTCGTCCCCGGCGACGCGCAGGTCGACGAGCGTCTCGACCGCGCCTCGACCGTGGCGATCGACGACCTGCGCCGCCTGTGGGCGTGGTTCCAGGAGGGCGGCCCCGACAACGTCGGCTCGGCGCTCGGCTGGATCTCCGACCGCCTCGGCGCCCCGACCGCGTGGGCCGAACCGAAGCCCCTGCCTGCCCTCGGGCCATTCCTTCCCGCCGAAAGGCCGGGCGACGGGCCGACGGCGCTGATCGTCTTCTACCGCTCCTTCGTCGCCGCCGCCGACACCGCCCCGATCACGGCGCTCGCCGACGCCCTCGCCGCGCGGGGCCTCGCCGTGCGGGCCGAATACGTGACGAGCCTCAAGGACGGCCGCGTCGTCGAAGGTCTCGGCCGCGGGATCGCCGCCCTCCGCCCGGCCGTCGTGATCAACACCACCGCCTTCTCCGCCCGCCTCGACGACGGCTCCTCGGTGCTCGACGCCGCCGACGTGCCCGTGCTCCAGGCGATCCTGTCGACGGCGGCGCGCGAGGCCTGGGCGGGCTCGAACCGCGGCCTCGGCTCGGCCGATCTCGCCATGAACGTGGTGTTGCCGGAGATCGACGGCCGACTGGCGACGCGGGCGATCTCGTTCAAGGGCCGCGAGGCCCCGAGCGAGGCGCACCAGTTCGCCCGCGCCGTCCACGTGCCCGATCCCGACGGCATCGATCACGTCGCCCGAACGGCGCGCGCCTGGGTCGACCTCGGCCGCCGCCCGCGCGCCGAACGCCGCCTCGCCCTGGTGGTGTCGGACTACCCCGCCAAGGGCGGCCGCACCGCCTATGCCGTCGGCCTCGATACCCCCGCGAGCCTCGTCGCCATCGCCGAGGATCTGGCGGCGGCGGGATACGACGTCGGCCCCGTCCCCGACCCGGCCGACCTGATGGCCGCTCTGGAGGGACGCGCCCCCTTCCCTTCTCCCCTCGCGGGAGAAGGTGGCGCGCAGCGCCGGATGAGGGGGCGGGAGGAATCCTCCCTCTCCCTCGCCGCCTACGCCCGCCTGTTCGCGACGCTGCCCGAACCCCTGCGCGCGAGCATCACCGCCGCCTGGGGCGATCCGGCCGAGGACGCGAACGTCGTCGACGGCACTTTCCGCTTCCCCGAGGTCGCGCTCGGACGCCTCACCGTCGCCGTGCAGCCCGATCGCGGCCGCCGCGACGCCCGCAAGTCGGACTATCACGACACCGCGCTCGCCCCCCGCCACGGCTACGTCGCCTTCTATCTGCGTCTGCGCGAGATCGGCATCGACGCGATGATCCACCTCGGCACCCACGGCACGCTCGAATGGCTGCCGGGCAAGGCCGCCGCCCCCTCCTCGGCCTGCGCGCCGACCGCGCTCCTCGGCCCGGTGCCGGTGATCTACCCCTTCGTGGTCAACAACCCCGGCGAGGCGGCGCAGGCCAAGCGACGCATCTCCGCCCTGACGCTCGGCCATTCGACCCCGCCGCTCACCCGCGCCGGCAGCCACGGCGCGGCGGCGGAGATCGAGGCCCTGCTCGACGAGTTCTCCCAGGCCCAGACCCTCGACGCCCGCCGCGCCCGCCTCCTCGCCGACACCATCCTCGAGCGCGCCCGCGAGACCGGCCTCGCCGCCGAGAGCGGCATCGCCGACGGCGCCGACCCCGCCGAGGCGCTGACCCGGCTCGACGCCTGGCTGTGCGACCTCAAGGACGCCCGCATCGGCGACGGTCTGCACGTCTTCGCCCGCCGCCCCTCGCCCGCCCTCCTCGCCGCCTCGATCGAGGCGCTCGGCGAAGGCCTCGACGAGACCGCCCGCGCCGGGCTCGCCGCCCGGATCGACGCCTGCGCCGAGGCCGAACGGCTCGGACTGCTCATCGCCCTCGATGCCCGCTTCGTGCCCCCCGGCCCGGCCGGTGCCCCCTCGCGCGGACGCCTCGACGTGCTGCCGACCGGGCGCAATCTCTACGCCGTCGACCCGCGCGGCGTGCCCACCCGCACCGCCTGGGAGATCGGCCGCCGCACCGCCGAAGAGGTGGTCGCCCGCCACGTCCAGGATCACGGCGAATGGCCGAAGCGGATCGTGCTCGACCTGTGGGGCTCGGCCACCATGCGCACCGGCGGCGACGATCTCGCCCAAGGCCTCGCCCTGATGGGCGTGCGCCCGACCTGGGACGCCGCCACAGGCCGCGTCTCCGGCTTCGAGGTGATCGTCGGACCGAAGCTCGGCCGCCCCCGCGTCGACGTGACGCTGCGCATCTCGGGCCTGTTCCGCGACGTGTTCGAGAGCCAGATCGCGCTGTTCGACGAGGCGGTGCGCACCGTCGCCGCGCTCGACGAGGACGACGACGACAACCCGCTCGCCGAGGCCGCCCGCGCGAGCGGGGGCACCATCGCCGCCGGATGGCGCATCTTCGGCACCGCGCCCGGCACTTACGGCATCGGCCTCTCGACCACGGTTGCGACCGGTGCGTGGGAGAGCCGCGACGAACTCGGCGCGCACTATCTCGCCGCCTCCTCTCACGCCTACGGCCGCGACGCCGACGGCATCGCCGCACCCGACGCCTTCGCCGCCCGCATCGCCGGGGCCGACGCCTTCGTCCACGTCCAGGACACCGCCGAGCAGGACGTGCTCGACGCCGACGCCTTCGCCGAACACGAGGGCGGTTTCGCCGCCGCCGCCGCCGCGCTCGGCAATCGGCCCGCCCTCTATCACGCCGACACCACCCGCCCCGACCGCTCGAAGGTGCGCACCCTGTCGGAGGAGGTGGCGCGCGTGGTGCGGGCGCGCGCGACCAATCCGCGCTGGCTCGAGGGACAGATGCGCCACGGCCACCGCGGCGCCGCCGAGATCGCCGAGACCGTCGGCAATCTCCTCGCCTTCGCCGCGACCACCGACGCGGTGGCGCCGAGGGCCTTCGATCTGCTATTCGACGCCACACTCGGCTGCGACCGAGTGCGCGACTTCATGATGGCGGCCAACCCCCGCGCGGCCGAGGCCACGGCGCGATCGTTCGACGAGGCGATCCGGCGCGGTCTGTGGCCGACGCGGCGCAATTCGATCACCGGGCGTATCGCCGAGACACTGGAGGCCGGCAGATGAGCGGTTCCGACAAGCCCGATCCCAAGCTCGTGAAGGGCTGGTGCCCCGGCGCGCTGCGTCCGATGGAGACCGGCGACGGCTTCCTCGTGCGCGTCCGCCTGACCGGTGGCGTCGTCTCGGCCGAACTCGCCGGCGAACTCGCCGACCTCTCCCGCCGCTTCGGCAACGAACTGATCGACCTCTCCCAGCGCGCCAATCTGCAGCTGCGCGGCATCGAGGCCGAGAACGTCGAGGCGGTCCAGGCCCGCCTCGCCGAACTCGGCGTGCTCGACACCGACCCGGCCTCGGAGGCGGTGCGCAACATCGTCGGCTCGCCGCTCTCCGGCTTCGACCCGACGGCGGCCATCGACGGCCGCGCGCTCTGCGCCGCGCTCGAGGCTCGCCTCACCTCCGATCCCGCGCTGCACGACCTCCCCGGCAAGTTCGGCTTCGTCGTCGACGACGGCGGCCGTCTCGCCCTCGACGACGTCGCCGTCGACGTCCGCCTCACCGGCCTCGCCGGCCCCGACGGCCCGCGCGTGCTGATCGCCGTCGCCGTCGGCTACGGCCGGTTTCGCCCGATCGCCGTGACGACGGTCGACGAGGCGCCCGAGCGCGCCGCCGACCTCGCCCGCGCCGTCGTCGCCCTGCGCAAGGGCCTGCCCG
>JBEOKB010000075.1:0-8057 GCA_040275425.1 Siculibacillus sp.
CCGGCCGATCGACCACTCGTAGAGCCCGTTCACCCAGCCGTAGGCGCGGGCGAACCAGCCGATGGTCAGGAGCTTGTCGCGCGTGGCGTGGAACAGCCGCTCCACCAGGACGATCGAGGTGAGGTGCGAGATCGCCAGCACCGTGCCGCCGAGCGCGAGGTGCCCCGTCGCGAGCAGCCACAGGCCCCACAGCTTGGGCGGCTCCAGCAGGATGAACGGCACCAGGAACAGGATCAGCGTCGGATAGGGTCCGAGACCGTGCAGCCACGCCCCGAGCCGCTGGAACAGCCGGAGCTCCGCCGCCCACGCCACGATCGGCCGGACCGCCGCCAGCACCACGTCGTCGATCAGGAAGTAGATCGACACGAAGATCAGCGTCGGCACCCGGAGGAGGGCGCGGATCAGCGGATGTCGGTCGTCGGGACGGGGGGAGAGAAGATCGCTCAAGGAAGGCCCTCTCGGGTTTGCCGACGGCGCTCGGACGGGTGCCCGCCCGCGCGCCGTCGATGCGGAACGCCGAGAGGGTAGCCGACGTCGAGGCGCCCGTCTCGGTCATGCTCTTGCCGGAATGGCGGGCGAGGGCTACCACCGCAGGAGAAATGGTCGGCCGGGGCTCGGATCGAGCCGGCCGCCGCGACGCGAGGAGAGAGGGAACATGACGGTGCGGTTCTTCGACGAGGGTCGTCGTACGACGCGGAGCCTCGTGCTCGCCACTCTCGCCGCCGCGTTCGTCGCCGCCGCGGCGCCCGCCACCGCGGCCGAGCCGATCGCGGTCGACGTCCACAACAAGTCCTACGTCACCAAGTGTGCCGAGGAGGACAACGTCTACTACACGCTCACCTCGCCGACCGTCTCCGCCTTCACCGTCGAGGCCAGGACCCCGGCCTACGTCGACTCGATCGTGCGCGATTCGACCGCCCCCGACTTCTCCGGCTGCTCCTTCGGCGGCTCCGGCGGCGCCGACGGCCGACCCTACGTGCCCCCGACCGCGACGCTGTGGGAGGACGACGAATACGTCGTCAAGGGCGTGGTCTATCCCGACTTCTGGCGCCCGACCGTGGTGCCGGTCACCGTCGGCAAGCTGACCCAGAACTTCCTCCACCTGGTCCAGGTGTGGCGCAAGACCCACGCCGGGCCGATCGAGTTCATGGTGTTCTACCCGCAGGACGGCTATTGGCGCCTCAAGCCGCTGCCGCCCTACCGCATGCGCGAGGTCGCCTACGGCTCGTCGTTCCTGCTCGGCCCGGTCGAGGTCAGCACCCGGCCCTTCGTCGCCTACGAGGCGGTGTCGTTCGACCCCAAGACCGTGACCTTCACCATCGACTTCGCCAAGGGCGGCAAGGCGACCGTGGCGCTGAAGAAGCTCGACGTCGGCCACACCGCCGTCGAGGTCGCCTTCGACGGCGTCGCCTTCGGTGATCTGCCCTTCGCCGCGCTGCGCTCGATGTACGTCGCCCCCGGCAACGCCGACACCGCCGAGACCGTGGTCCGCGCCACCCCCGGCGGCCCGGCGACGTCCACCGTCGTCGTCGACTACAAGGACGGCAAGGCCGCCGACGTCGCCTTCGCCCGCTCCGTGCCCTCCACCCACAACACCTCGGCCCCCGACATCGGCTTCCGCGACTTCCGCGGCCGCTGACCGGTTCGGCGCGGCGACGGCGCGAAGGAGGCGGCATGAGCCCGACCGGGGACGAGCCCGCGCGATCCGTCGACCCCGTGCCTCCGCGCGGGGGCGCGGACGGGTTCGTCGTCGCTCGGTTGCGTCGCCTGTCGATCCCGAACCGGATCGCGCTGCCCGGCGCGGTCGCGCTCGTCGCCGCGTTGGTCCTCGCCCTGGTGCTGCACGGCTTCGGCGGCGAGCTGCGCGGCACTTGGGACGAGTACCGTGCCGTGCGGGCCTCCGCCGCCAAGCTCGCCGAACTCGAACGCAGCGCCTGGAAGCTCCACCGCGAGGTCCGCAGCTTCTTCGAGCGCCCCGACGAGAACCATCGCACCGCCGTGGAGGACGCCAAGGCCGAGTTCACCGGCGCGCTGTGGCGAGCCCGCGACGACGCCTCCGTCGCCGCCCGTGCCGACTTCGACGAGTTCGCCGAGACCGCGCGGCGCTATCTCTTCGGCTTCGACGAGTTGCGCGGCCTCGAGATCGACGTCGCTCTGCTGTTCGACGACGAGTTCTCCGAACTCGAGACCGAGATGCGCGAGCGCCTCGACGCCCTCGACGCCGCCATTCGCCCCGGCGATGCCGTCCTGCGCCCGCTCGTCGCGCTCGCCTACGATCGCTTCGCCGAATTTCGCGTCGAACTCGTCGCCTGGCGGCGCGACCGCGAGCCGAACCACGTCTTCCGCGCCCGCGTCGCCCACACCCAGTTGAAGCAGGCGCTCGACGAGATCGGCGTCGATGGCGCGCCCGACAGCCGCGCCTACGCGATCGAGCGCTTCGCCCCCCACCTCCTCACCATGACCCGCGTTCTCGAGCGCCTGTCCGTCATCGCCGATCGCCACGGCCAGTGGCTGACCGGCTACGTCGACGGCAATCGCGATTCGATGATCGTCGTCCTCGAGCGCGTCGTCGCCGAGCAGACCGCGCGCGGCGAGGAGATCGAACGGCGGTTCGAACGCCTGTTCGAGGCGACGATGTGGCGCTTCGCGCTCGTCGCCGCCGCCTTCCTCGGGCTGGCCTGGGCGGTGGCGCGCGCCGTCACCGCCTCGATCCGCGCGCCTCTCGCCCGCCTCGCGACGTCGATGAGCGACGTCGTCCACGGCGATCACGAACGTCCGATCGCCGATCTCGGCGCCGTCGACGAGATCGGCGCCGCCGCGCGCTCCCTCGAGGTGTTCCGCCGCGAGGTCGAGGTCATGCGCCGCAACGACCGCGATCACGACGCCCAGGAGCGCCGCTGGCTGACCGTCCTGGAGACCAGCCCCGTCGGCATCGCCGTGATCTCCGCCGTCGACGGCCGCCGCATCTTCCGCAACCGCCGTTGGGTCGAACTGTTCGGCGGGCGCGGCGAGAGCGACGACACGCTGCCGCTCGCCGAACTCTTCGCCGATCGCGACGGCGCCCTCGCCCTGAGCGCGGCGGTCGCCGCCGGCGACGGCGTCACCGGCTGGAAGGCGGCGATGCGGCGCGGCGACGATGCGCGGTGGTGGGCGCTGATGGAGGTGCGGCCGATCGAGTTCTCCGGCCGCCCCGCCCACATCCTGTGGGTCTACGACGACACCGACCGCCAGCGCGCCGCCGACGAGATGCGCGCCGCCCGCGATCGCGCCGAGACCGCGCTGGCCGATCTCGCCGAGGCCCAGCGTTCGCTGGTGGAGGCGGAGAAGCTCGCCGCCATCGGCGGTCTGGTCGCCGGCGTCGCCCACGAGGTCAACAATCCGGTCGGCATCGGCCTCACCGTCGCCTCCACCCTGGAGCGCCGCGTCGACGCCTTCCGCGACGAACTGGCGACCGGCGCGCTCCGCCGCTCCCGCCTCGACGACTTCGTCGCCGGGGTGGCCGACGCCGCCGGCCAACTGGTCGCCAATCTGCGCCGCGCCGGCGATCTGGTGCAGTCGTTCAAGCAGGTGGCGGTCGACCGCACCCATTCCGAACGCCGCGCCTTCGACCTCGCCGACGCCACCGACAAGATCGTCGCCAGCCTGCGCCCGAGCCTGAAGACCACGCTCCACGTCCTCGAGGTCGACGTCCCCGAGGGCCTGCGCATGGACGGCTTTCCGGGCGCCTGGGGACAGGTCGTCACCAACCTGTTCATGAATGCCCTCACTCACGCCTTCCCTAACGACACTTCAGGCACTATGACGATCACGGCGCGACCGATCGGTGACGATCGGGTGTCGATCGTCTTCGCCGACGACGGGGTCGGCATGGCGGCGGCCGTGGCCAGACGTGCGTTCGAGCCCTTCTTCACCACCCGGCGCGGCCAGGGCGGGAGTGGTCTCGGGCTCCACATCGTCTACAACATCGTGGTGCACCGCCTCGGCGGACGCGTCACGCTGACCACCGAGCCCGGCGCGGGCTGCCGATTCGAGATGGTCCTGCCGCTGGTCGCTCCGCGGGTCGAAGGCGACGGCGGGCCCTGAGGCGAGAGGAGGGGAGGGCAGATGATCGACGACGATCTCATCGTCTTCGCCGACGAGACCGCCCCGGTCGAACCCCCGGTGCTGCGCACCTGGAAGATCGCCGTCATCGACGACGACGAGGCCGTCCACGACGGCACCCGATTCGCCCTCGCCGACTTCTCGCTCAACGGCCAGGGCCTGGAGATCGTCTCCGCGCGCTCCGCCGCCGAGGGCCGCGTCCTGCTCGCCGCCCACCCCGACGTCGCGGTCGTCCTCCTCGACGTGGTGATGGAGACCGAGACCGCCGGCCTCGATCTGGTCGATTACGTCCGCCGCGACCTCGGCAACGAACTCGTCCGCATCATCCTGCGCACCGGCCAACCCGGACAGGCGCCCGAGCGCCGCGTGATCGTCGAGTACGACATCAACGACTACAAGGCCAAGACCGAGCTGACGGCCGACAAGCTGTTCACCGCGCTCACCGCCGCCATCCGCGCCCACGTCCAGCTCCTGCGCATGGAGGAGACCCGGCGCGGCCTCGAGCTGATCATCGACGCCGCCACCGCCCTGTTCGACACCCATTCGATGCGGCGCTTCGCCGAGGGGGTGCTGACCCAGGTCGCCACCCTGCTCGAGGTCGAGTGCGCGGGCATGCTGGTGGTGCGCGAGACCGCGCCCGCCGAGCACGACGCCCACCTCGCCGTCCTCGCCGGATCGGGCGTCTGGGCCGACCTCTCCGCCCGTCCCGACGACGTCGACGACATCGACCACGACACCCGCGCCCTGGTCGACGTCGCCTTCGCCGAGAAGCGCCACTGCTTCTTCGACCGCCGTTCGGTGCTCTACATCCGCACCGAGGGCGGGCGCGAACTCGCCGTCGTCCTCGACGTCGCCAAGCACCTCTCCGCCACCGACCGTGCCCTGGTCGAGGTCTTCTGCGGCAAGCTCTCGGTCGCCTTCGAGAATGTTCTTCTCTACGAGAAGTTGCAGTCGGCGAACATCGAGCTCGAGCGCCGGGTCGAGGAGCGCACCCGCGAGCTGACCGACGCCAACCGCCGTCTGTCGGACCAACGCGAGATCCTGCGCCGCGCCAACGCCTTCAAGATCGAACTGCTCGGCATGATCGCCCACGATCTCAGGAATCCGCTCGCCGCCGTCCTCGGCCGCGCCGAGATCATCGGCGAACTGCTCGATCGCGGCGAGGCCGCCGCGCCCGTGCTGCGCGAACAGGTCTCCAAGCTCACCGCCCCGGCCGTCGCCATGTCCCGCATGATCGGCGATCTGGTCGGCCAGGCCACCGCCGACGCCCTCGAGATCGCCATCCGCCCGGTCGTGCTCGATCTCGCCGAACTCACCGCCGACGTGCTCGACCACATGCGCCCGCTCGCCGAGCGCAAGCGCCAGATCGTCGAGGTCGCCGGCGCCGATCCGGTACCCGCGCTCGCCGACCCCGATCGTATCCGCGAGGCCGTCGAGAACGTCGTCTCCAACGCCTTCAAGTACGGCCCCGTCGGCGGCGTCGTGCGCGTGAGCGTCGCCCACGTCGCCGATCGCGCCGTCCTCGAGGTGACCGACCAGGGCCCCGGCCTCGCGCCGGAGGACTTCGAGCGCCTGTTCGGCAAGTTCCAGCGCCTGTCCGCTCAACCGACCGGCGGCGAGACCTCGACCGGCCTCGGTCTGTCGATCGCCAAGCGCATCGTCGAACTGCACCAGGGCCACATCGGCGCGATCAACGCCGTTCCCGGCCCCGGCACCGTCTTCCAGATCGTCCTGCCCGACGGGTCGGAACGCTCCGCGGCCGCCGAGCCGGAGGGGGGGGCATGAACGAGCGAACGCGCATCGCCGTCGTCGACGACGACGCCGACACCCGCGAGACCGTGGCCGATTATCTCGAGCTGCACGCCTTCGACGTCGTTCGCCTCGACGGCGGCGGCGCGCTGCGCGAGGAGCTGCGCTCTCGCGAGCCCGATCTGGTCGTGCTCGACCTGCACATGCCCGGCGAGGACGGCCTCACCCTGACCCGCTTCCTCAAGGAGCGTCACCCGGCCGTGCCGATCATCATGCTGACCTCGACGGCGAGCCCGATCGACCGCGTCGTCGGTCTCGAACTCGGCGCCGACGACTATCTCGCCAAGCCGGCCGAGCTGCGCGAGCTGGTGGCGCGCATCCGCTCGGTGCTGCGCCGGGTCCACACCGCCGCCCGCGTCGCCGCCGCCTCGGCCGCCGCCGCCCCTGCCGCGCGCAACCTCGCCCGCTTCGGCCGCCGTGTGCTCGATCTCGACAGCCGCCGCCTGCTCGACGAGGAGACCGGCGTGGAGACCCTGCTCCAGACCTCGGAGTTCGCCCTCCTCAAGGCCTTCCTCGACAATCCCGACCGGGTGCTGTCGCGCGAGCGCCTGCTCGATCTCGCCAATGCCCGCGATCCGGAAGCCTACGACCGCGCCATCGACGTGCGCATCGCCCGCATCCGCAAGAAGATAGAGCCCGATCCGAGCGAGCCGACTTTCATCCGCACCGTGCGCGGCGCCGGCTACGTCTACGTGCCCGAACGACGCTGACCGCGCGGCGCGGCCGCGACACGTCGCCCCGCGACGCGCAAAATCGTCGCTCCTCGCCTTGGCGCGGCCCGCGCCCGGTGCTATGAGCCCGCCACCGGCCGCCTCGCGGCCCCTTTTCTTTGAAGACGCGACCAGAGGACCGTCCACCATGGCGATCGAACGCACCTACTCGATGATCAAGCCCGATGCCACCAAGCGCAACCTCACCGGCGCCATCGTTGCCCGCTTCGAGGCCGCCGGCCTGCGCGTCGTCGCCTCCAAGCGCCTGTGGCTGTCGCTGCGCCAGGCCCAGCAGTTCTACGCCGTCCACAAGGACCGCCCGTTCTACGGCGAGCTGTGCGAGTTCATGTCGTCCGGCCCGATCGTCGCCCAGGTCCTGGAAGGCGAGAACGCCATCGCCAGGAATCGCGAAGTGATGGGCGCCACCAACCCGGCCAACGCCGCCGAGGGCACCATCCGCAAGGACTTCGCCCTGTCGATCGGCGAGAACTCGGTCCACGGCTCCGACGCCCCCGAGACGGCCGCCGAAGAGATCGCCTTCTTCTTCTCCGGCCTCGAGCTGGTCGGCTGATCCGACCTCGACCGGACGTGAAACGAGAGGCCCGGGAGTCGCGCGACTTCCGGGCCTCTTCGCGTTCCGGTCGGTCGAAGTCGACCGGAAGGCAATAAAAAAGCAAGGCGCCTTGCGGTGCCTTGCTTCTCGTTCAGTTGCGCGTCGGACCTCTTTAATTTCGCGTCGCCACCCCCGATGGTGACGGGCGACCGGCAGCTCCGGTGGAACGTTCTCGTCCACTTCGGGCGCCCGAGGTTTTCCTCCCGAGACTTAGACCGCGTCAGGTTTCTGACCGGGGTGTTTCACCCGCCTCGCGGCGGCCGCTCACCCTCTTTTGATGTCGCGGACCATAGCCGACCTAAATCGGTTTGTCACATTCTTTCGTACAAAGAATGCGCAGTTTTCCGCAGGGTCGGAATCCGTGGTTTCCCGAGTGTTTGCGCCGATCCCGCGCGGTTGACGCAAGGTCCGTTCGACCAATTGCGAAGGCGGGCGGGCACGCGACGGGGAATCGTGATTTTCGCGGTGGTGGACACGGGTGCACCGCTCGAGGCAGGAAGGAGCCGAGGCCCCCTCGTCGGCGGGGGAGGGCGGCGAGTTCGGACCATGACGAAGACCACCAACGCCACGTTCCCGATCGAGACGCCCACGACCGCGACGCTCGACGTCGTCGTCGACGCCGCGCCGGTCGATGCCGCCGCCGTCTTCGCGGAGGGCCTCGCCGCGCTCGTGGCCGTGGACGAGGCACCCGCGCGCCTGCGCCTGTTCCGCCCCTTGCCCGCCGTCGCGCTCGGCCGCGATCAGGCCGTCGCCCGCGAGGTGCGCCTCGATCATTGCCGCGCCGAATCGATTCCCGTCCTGCGGCGGCCCACCGGCGGCGGCGC
>JBEOKB010000076.1:0-2886 GCA_040275425.1 Siculibacillus sp.
CGGCGGCGCGCGCGATCGGCGTCGCGCAGTCGGCGCTCGATCTCGGCCTGCGCTACGCTCAGGAGCGCATCCAGTTCGGCCGCGCGCTGATCGCCTTCCCGCGCGTGATCGACAAGCTCGCCATGATGGCGGTCGAGGTGATGGTCACTCGTCAGCTCACCTATTTCGCGGCGCGTCAGAAGGACCACGACAAGCGCTGCGATCTCGAGGCGGGCATGGCCAAGCTGCTCGGCGCGCGCGTCGCGTGGGCGGCGGCGGACAACGCCCTGCAGATCCACGGCGGCAACGGCTTCGCGCTCGAGTATCCGATCTCCCGCGTGCTGTGCGACGCGCGCATCCTCAACATCTTCGAGGGTGCGGGCGAGATCCAGGCGCAGGTGATCGCGCGGCGGCTGCTCGACGGCGCGGCGTGAGCGAAATCGGGGTTTCGGGTCGCCCTTCGCGGCGATCCGGCCCTCGGCCGGGCGGTCGACGTATTCCGACCCCCTAATTTTCGGGGATTGGCCCGAACGCGGCGTGGCGACAATATGCCGTTACGTCGAGGGTTCAGGGGATCTCTCGGCGGACACTGTATCTTTTACCGGCCGAACTCGTTTCGGCCGGTTTTTTTTCGGCGCGGCCGCGAATGGTGAATCGGAACGGAGGGGCGAGGCTCCGCGAAATTAACCCTTTCGTAGGTTTCGAATTGATTTCGCGGCCCCTTCGTGAGATCCATCATCTCACACACGGTCATCGCAGCTCACTCGGAAAACCGGTCGACGGAAACGTCGGCCGGTTCTTCGTCGTGGGCTGCCGTTCTCCGCTCGCGCGGCGAGATGGTGGTCGCGCGTTGGCGGCTCTATGGTGCGGGCACGGGGAATCGACGGGGGCGGTGATGGGCGAGGCGCGAGGCGATCGATCGATCCTGGTGACGGGGGCGTCGTCGGGGATCGGGCGGGCGGCGGCGGAGATGCTGGCGGCGCGCGGGTGGCGGGTGTTCGCCACGGCGCGCAGGGCGGAGGATCTGGCGGCGCTGGAGGCGATCGAGGGCGTCGTGGCGATCTTCCTCGACTACACCGACCGCGCCTCGATCGAGGCCTGTGCCGAACGGGTTCTCGCGGAGACCGAGGGGCGGCTCTTCGCCCTCTTCAACAACGGGGCCTACGGCCAGCTCGGGGCGGTGGAGGATCTGCCGACCGAGGTGCTGAGGGCGCAGTTCGAGGCCAACTTCTTCGGCTGGCACGATCTCACTCGACGCGTGATCCCGGCGATGCGGGCGCAGGGGCGGGGGCGGATCGTGCAGTGCTCGTCGGTGCTGGGCATCGTGGCGATGAAGTATCGCGGCGCCTACACCGCGTCGAAGTTCGCGCTCGAGGGCCTGACCGACTGTCTGCGCATGGAACTGCGCGGCAGCGGCATCGAGGTGGTGTCGATCCGGCCCGGTCCGATCGCCACCCGCTTCGTCCAGCACGTGATCGAGACCTTCGAGGCGACGATCGACGCGGAGGCGTCGGTGTTCCGCGAGGTCTATCGCCATCGGCTCGCCAAGCTGAAGCGGGGCGGGGCGTCGCGGTTCAAGCTGCCGGCGAGCGCGGTGGTCGAGGTGCTGATGCGGGCGCTCGACGCGCCGCGTCCGCGCGCCACCTATGCGGTGACGGTGCCGACGATCGTGCTCGGCTGGGTCAAGCGGTTGGTGTCGGACACGATGCTGTCGAAGATCACCGGGCGGTTGTCCGATCGAGAGTGAGGGGAAGCTCATGAGTTGGTTGGTCGACGGGGCGCTGGCGGCGGCGCTGATCGCGGTGTTGGTGGTGCTGGGGCTCGGCGTGCTGAACATGGCCAAGGGCGGAGCGCCGCAGCGGTCGCAGACGCTGATGCGGATGCGGGTCGGGCTGCAGGCGCTGGCGCTGGTGCTGCTGTTCGCGGTGTTGTTCCTGCGCGGCTGATCGACGAGCGGCGGCGTTGCCGCGCGCGCCGAACTCGGTCATAGCGATGCCTCGCGCCACGCCGTTCGGAGGACTGGGACATGGTCGTTCTCAACCGCATCTACACTCGCAAGGGCGACGACGGATCGACGGCGCTGGTGACCGGCGAACGGCTGTCGAAGTCGCATCTGCGGGTCGAGGCCTACGGCACGGTCGACGAGACCAATTCGGTGCTCGGGTTGGCACGGCTCCACACGACCGGGGACCTCGACGCGGTGCTGGCGCGCATTCAGAACGAGCTGTTCGATCTCGGCGCCGACCTCGCCACGCCGCCGGGCGCCGAGCTGAAGTGGGAGCCGCTCCGGATCATCGCCGCGCAGGTGACGCGGCTCGAGGAGGACATCGATCGTCTCAACGCGGATCTCGAACCGCTGAGGTCGTTCGTGCTGCCGGGCGGGTCGGCGGCGGCGGCGCATCTGCATCTGGCGCGCACGGTGTCGCGGCGGGCCGAACGGCTGATGGTGGCGCTCGATCAGGCCGAGGCGGGCGGGGTGAGCCGCGAGGCGATCGCCTACGTCAACCGGCTGTCGGACTTCTTCTTCGTGGCCGCGCGCTGGGTCAACGATCACGGACGTTCCGACGTGACCTGGGTGCCGGGCGGAACGCGCTGAGGCGTCGCGACGCGGGGCGGGCGGGCGCTCGCGAGGGTGTCCGCGCCGATCGGCGCAGGGCGGCGGAAATCGGCCTTCGCACCGTACGTCAATTCGGTGCCCTTATGGTACACAGGGCGAATTGACAGGGAGGCGCGAGGTCAGTAGCGTCCGCCCGCCTTTTTCAAGTCGGAACGGGTGTCGCGCGGCGTCGTTCGTGCGTCATCCGGCTCGATCGATGCACCAGACCCGCCGGTCCGACGCCGGTGAGCCCCCGGAGGCCAGCCCCATGAAGATTCTCGTGCCCGTGAAGCGGGTGGTCGACTACAACG
>JBEOKB010000077.1:0-6573 GCA_040275425.1 Siculibacillus sp.
GTCGCAAGCGAGGGTGGGGCAATCGAGAGCGGCGCGCGGATCTCTCATGCGGCGCAAGGGGCGAAGCCCCCCCTCTTGGGCACCAACCCGTCGACGCCCTCCTTCATCGAGCAACAGGCGGTCTGACGCTCGAAGTCGCGGCCGATCATGCGGGCGACCTCGACCGCGCCGTCGGCGGGGAAGGCGATGCCGTCGAGCCCGGCCATCACGGCATAGGCATCGGTGACGCGCTTGTGCATACCGGCGGGGCGGGCGCAGCCGAGCAGCACGTCGCGATCGGGGATGCGGGCGCGGGCCTCGAGGAAGATGCGGCCGATGTCGGCGGTGGCCGGTTCGACGAACAGGCCTGGCGCGGCGTAGAACGGCATGATCACCACGAACACCAGACTGTCGACCGGGTGGCGCGAGACGATGTCGAGCGCGTTGGCCTCGCCGAGGATGCGGCCGTAGTGCAGGCCGATCACGACGTGAGGCACCACCTTCATCGTCGTGTCGGTGAGGGCGGCGAGCGTCTCCTCGAAGTCCTCGACGCGACGGTCGAGGTGATAGACCTGCGCGATGGTCTCCTGCGCGCCGATCACGTCCATCATCACGGTGTCGACGCCGGCGTCGGCCATGGCGCGGGCGCGGGCGCGGTCGATCAGACCAGAGTGGACGGCGATCTCGAGATGGGGGAAATCGCGCTTGAGGCCCTCGAGCACGGGATAGAAGCGCTCGTAGCGGATCTCGTTGCGCTTGTCGGAGCCGCCGGAGAGAAGAAAGCCGGAGAGGCCGCGTAGGGCGATCATGTCGCGCACGCGGGCGTCGAACTCCTCCGGGCGCAGCGCCGGGATCATCGGCTTGAGGATCTCGGTGCGGCAGTGGTCGCATTCGAGCGCGCAGGCCGAGCCGGTGATCGAGAAGGCCGGGAAGGTGCCCTTGGAGCAGCCCGACAGTTCGCTGGTCTCGTATTCGCGGAAGGTGGGGGTGGAGAAACGAATCGGCGAAGGCCCGCGCGGGTCGACGCGGGTCGCGGCGGCGGCCTCCATCGCGGCGAGGAGATCCACATCGAAGACGGCGTCCTCGAGCGGCTCGATCGCCGCGAGGCGTTCACTCCAGCTCATCGACCTTTCCTCCGGCATATTCGTAACTTCTGATATTTCGACCGAGAAAACGCTCATTCGACGTTCGGCGCAATCGGGATGATTCCCATCAGGATGCGTCACTGTGACCGGAAGCGGCGTTTCCAGTCCAGCGGAACGGTCAAGTCGGGCGCTTGGCCCCGAAGGCCGATCCCGTGCGAGACGGCGGCGCCAGCCACGACGTCCCTTCTCCCGCGAGGGGGGAAGGAGACGGGGCGCCGCGTGTCGCCGGATCGGGTCGGGCGCCTCCGTTCACGGGGCGCGGGTGATCCGGGCGATTTCCCGGATTTCGGGGCGGACGGGACCGTGGACGGGGGCGTCGACCAGGGTGGTCAGCCACAGGGGGTCGCGATCGTCCTCGTCGACGAGATCGCAGTCGAGGGCGGCGAGGCGGGCGCGGGAGACCTCGGGCAGAGCGTCCGGCAGGGGCTCGCCGGCGAGCACGCCCCACAGCCCGGCCCAGCAGCGGGCGAGCGTCCAGGGATTGTAGCCACCGCCGCCGAGCACCACGGCGGCGGGCGCGCGGGCGATCACGGTCTCGACCGCGCGCCACAGGGCGCGGTTGGAGAGGGCCATGGTGGAGAGCGGGTCGCCGGCGAGCGGATCGGCGCCGCAGGTGACGACGATCGCCCGCGGATCGAACCGCTCCAGCACGGGGACGACCGCGTCGTCGATGAGCACGTCCCATTCGTCGTCGACGATTCCTCGCGGAACGGGAAGATTGCGCGCCCTGCCCTCACGGCGATCGTCGAGAGCGCCGGTGCCGGGCCAGCGCCCGGCCTCGTGAATCGAGATCGTCGTCACGCGCGGGTCGGAGGCGAAGGCGTTCTCCACGCCGTCGCCGTGGTGGGCGTCGAGGTCGACGTAGGCGACTCGGGCCGCGCCGCCGTCGAGCAGGCCGAGAACGGCGAAGACGGGATCGTTGAAGTAGCAGAACCCCGAGGCGCCGTCGGGGCGGCCGTGGTGGGTGCCGCCCGCCGGGTGAAACACCACGCGCCCTTCGAGGGCGAGGCGGGCGGCCTCGTATGAGCCGCCGACCGAGGTGGAGGCGCGTTCGAACACGCCCGCGAAGAGCGGATTCTCGAGCCCGCCGAGGCCGTGGCGGGCGCGCACCTCGGGGGAGACGATTCCCTCCGCATCGGCGCGGGCGAGGGCTTCGACCCAGGCGGAGGTGTGAAAACGCGTCAACAGGTCGCACCCGGCGACGGGCGACGGGCGCACCCTGCCCTGCAACCAGTGCAGATCGGCCGCGATGTCCAGAGCGGTCTCCACCCGCGGAATGGCCAGCGGATGATTGCGGCCGTACGCCGCACGCCGATAGACGTCGGAGGCGACCACCAGAGGATCATTGAGGAATTTCTTTTGAAATATCAAAACGAACCCCGTCTTCTTCGCAGTCGCAGCATGTGCGTCGCAGCACATTTCCTTCGTGATATGACATACTTGCTCGGGATCGCGGACGAGCCTACGCCTCTTCCATCTACTCAATCTAATATGCGAATATGCCTCGACGCGCGAAACCGACGCGCCCCAAGAACAGCCGCAGGCGAGGTCCGCACATGAGCGCGAACGACGAGAACTCCCCCAAGTCGATGACCATCATCGTCACCAAGGGTTCGCTGGACTGGGCCTACCCGCCCTTCATCCTGGCGACGACCGCCGCGGCGATGGGGGTCGACGTCACCCTGTTCTTCACCTTCTACGGTCTGCCGCTCCTCAAGAAGAAGCTCGACCTGCAGGTGACCACGCTCGGCAATCCCGCGATGGTGATGCCGATGGCCGGCATGCACATGACCATGCCGAACCTGATCGGCATGCTGCCGGGCGTCGACGCGATGGCCAGCAAGATGATGAAGAACATGATCGCCAAGAAGGGCGTGGCCTCGATCGAGGAACTGCGCGACATGGCGATCGAGTGCGACGTCAACATGATCGCCTGCCAGATGACCATGGACCTGTTCGAGTTCAAGCTCGAGGACATGATCGACGGCATCAAGCTCGGCGGCGCCGCCACCTATATGGAAAACGCGCTGAAGTCCGACATCAACCTGTACATCTGACGTCGTCGGACGCGTCGCTCGGGCGACGCGACGACGTATACTCGAGAGAAGAGGAACTCGACATGGCCGACCAGGTGCTCGACGCCAAGGGACTGAACTGCCCGCTGCCGATCATCAAGACCAAGAAGATGCTGAAAGAGTTGCCCGTCGGCAACACGCTGGAGGTCATCGCCACCGATCCGGGCTCGGTCGCCGATTTCGCGGCGTTCTGCCGTACCACCGGGAACGAATTGGTGGAACAATCCTCCGACGGTGGCGTCTTCAGATTCGTCATCCGCCGCGCGGCGTGATCGATACGCCGTCGAGAGCCGCGGGGAGGCGCTCGACGGCCCGTAGCCACCTCCGACCCACCGGATGAAACGGTGGGTTCGGGGTGGTCGATCGCTTCGGCGACACTGGAATATCGGAATGTTCGTCGAGCCGGGGGGTTCGGCGATTTCGTGCGGAGGCGGTCCCTCGGGTCGCTCCTCCGAGAAGTCGGTGAAATCGACGACCGTGTGGGCCGACGCGGGACGTCAGGCGGGCGACAGAACCCGCCGATGGGGGTCTGACATGTCGATCAAGCATTTCGTGAACGGCGTATCCGCGCTCGTTCTCGCCGGCGCGCTCGGCGTCGCGGCGACGAGCAGCGCGCAAGCGACCGAGGGCTACTTCCAGACCGGTTACGGCACGAAGCAGAAGGCGCTGTCCGGCGCCGGCGTCGCCCATTCGGAAGACGCGATGTCGCTGTCGGTCAACCCGGCCGGTCTCGTCTCGGTCGGCAACCAGTTCAACGCCGCCTTCACGCTGTTCTCGCCGCATCGCGACGTCGAGGTCGGCACGCCCGGCTTCCTGCCGTCGGGCAAGCACACCTCGGGTTCCACCATGTTCCTGATGCCGAACATGGCCTACAGCCGCCAGATCGACGCGCAGTCGGCCTGGGGCGTGGCGGTCTTCGGCAACGGCGGCATGAACACCGACTGGTCGGCGATGACCGGCGGCGCGATGTGCCCCGCGCCCGGCATGGGTCTGTTCTGCGGCGGCAAGGCCGGCGTCAATCTCGAGCAGATGTTCGTGTCGGTCGGCTATGCCCGCCGGATGGGCGGCCTGTCGGTCGGCGTCGCGCCGGTGATGGCGCTGCAGAAGTTCCGTGCCGACGGCCTGTCGATGTTCGGCGCCATGGGCGCCTCCTCGGACGCGGCCAATCTCTCCAATCGCGGTGACGACTGGGCCTACGGCGCCGGCGTGCGCGTCGGTGTCGAGTGGACGCTCCAGCCGGGTCTGCGCCTGGGCCTGAGCGGTTCGACGCCGATCTGGTCGACCAAGTTCGAGCGCTACAGCGGCCTGTTCGCCGACGGCGGCGGCTTCGACATCCCGGCCAACGTCACCCTCGGCGTGGCCTGGGACGTTACTCCGACCGTCACCCTGATGGCCGACTACCGGCACATCTTCTACGGCGGGGTCGGCTCGATCGCCAATTCCTCCACGGCGATGGCGCCGGGCGCCGGCAACCTCGGTCTCGCGGGCGGTCCGGGCTTCGGCTGGAAGGACGTCGACGTCATCGCTCTGGCGGCGGCGTGGAAGGCCTCTCAGGACCTGACCCTGCGCGTCGGCTATTCGCACAACACCAATCCGGTGCAGAAGGCCGACGTGATGTTCAACATCTTCGCGCCGGGCGTGGTGACCGATCACTTCTCGGGCGGTCTGTCCTACCAGCTGACCAAGAACTCGGGGATCGACCTCGCCGCGGCCTGGGTTCCGCGCAACTCGGTCAGCGGGCAGTCGCTGGCGGTCATGGGCGGCCAGGACCTCAAGCTGTCGATGGAACAGTACGAGCTCTCGCTCGGCTACTCCTACAAGTTCTGATCTCTCGCGATCGGACCCGGGACGACGGCGTCGGAGGCAACTCCGGCGCCGTTTCTCGTTTCGGGGGGGCGGCGAGGATCGGGGCAGGTTCCGACGCCTCGCGACGGCGCGGGATCGGGACGGTGTCGATGCAGGGATCGCCCCGCTCGAGCGGGGCGTCCGCCTATCCGCCTCGGCATCACACACCCCTGCCCCCGGTCCCTGCGTGGGCTGCGAGGGCCGAAACGCGGACGGGCGGCGGAGCTCGCTCGTGGCTCCGCCGCCCGCATCCGGTCTTTCCGGGCCGCGCCGTCAGGCGCCCGCCGCGCCCTCGCGCAGGGCGGTGATGGCCTCGGCATAGTTCTTCCTGCCGAAGATCGCCGAGCCGGCGACCACGGTGTCGGCGCCGGCGCCGACCACGGCGGCGATGGTGTCCGGGGCGACGCCGCCGTCGACCTGGATGCGGACGTCGCGACCGGAGCGATCGATGCGCGCGCGCACGTCGCGGATCTTGTCGAGGACGTGAGGCAGGAACGCCTGGCCGCCGAAGCCGGGATTGACCGACATCAGCAGCACCAGATCGACCTGATCGAGCACGCAGTCGAGGGCGGCGACGGGCGTGGCCGGGTTGAGCGCGACGCCGACCCTGCAGCCCTTCTGGCGGATCAGGCGCAGCGAGCGATCGAGATGGCGGGTGGCCTCGACGTGGATCGAGATCAGATCGGCGCCGGCGGCGGCGAAGCCCTCGATCAGCGCATCGACCGGCTCGACCATCAGATGGGCGTCGATGGCGAGCTTCGTCCAGGGCTTCAGCGCCTTCAGCACCATCGGGCCGAAGGTGAGATTGGGCACGAAGTGATTGTCCATCACGTCGAAGTGGATCCAGTCGGCGCCGGCGGCCTCGACCGCCTTCACCTCCTCGCCCAAGCGGGCGAAGTCGGCCGACAGGATCGACGGAGCGATGACGAGCGGGTTCATGGGTGGTCCTTTCCGCAGCGGCGGCGCGCGCCGGGGTCGAGTGACGAGTGGCCCGGAGCGACGGGTGGGGCGCGGGCCGGCGCCCTCCCGTCGTTCCGGGCCGGTCCCCCGGGCAGGGGACGGTTCGAGATCAGGCGAGGACGGAGCGCACGATGGCGGCGACGTTCTCGGGGGTGAAGCCGAAGTGCTTCAACAGCGCCTTCTCCGGGCCGCTCTCGCCGAAGCGATCGATGCCGACGACGGCGCCGGTCGGGCCGACGAAGCCGCGCCAGCCGCGGGTCGAGCCCGCCTCGACCGCGACGATCGGCAGATCGGAGGGCACCAGTGCCTCGCGGGCGGCGGCGTCGAGTCGGTCGAACGCCTCGACGCAGGGCATCGAGACCAGCCGCACCGGGGTTCCCTCCGCCTCCAGCAGAGTGACCGCCGCCTGGGCGAGTTGCACCTCGGAGCCGGTGGCGACGATGGTGGCGCGGGCGCCGTCGGGGGCGAGGCGGAGATGGGCGCCGGTGGCGTCCGGAGGGGCGAGGCGGTTCTGCGGCGCGAGGTTCTGGCGCGACAGGATCAGCGCCGAGGGGCCGTCGCGGCGGGCG
>JBEOKB010000078.1:0-5000 GCA_040275425.1 Siculibacillus sp.
TCGCCGCGCGCGCCGCGCACCGCCGGCGCCTCGATCACCCGGCTCCACGGCAGCACCGAGAGCAGGAGCGCGGCGAGCGCGAGCCCGGCGGCGGCGCGCGCGCGTGGCCGTGCCGCGAGATCGGCCCGCATCGCCCACCAGATCCTCCCCTCCCGCCACGCCGGGCGCACCAGGAAGAACGCGACCTCGAAGGCGAAGAGCGCGAGCCCCAGCACCTTGAACGACATGGCGTAGACCAGCGCGGCGATGCCGGTGTAGAGCACCGCGCGATAGACCCAGGTGGTCCAGCCGTAGACGACGAGGAGCCGCGCCTTGGGCCCCGACAGGTCGGTGACCGGGCTCCGCTCCAGCCCGAACAGCACGTGGCGCATGTGCTCGCGGGTGAGCGCGAAGGCGCGTTCCTGGAGATTGGGCACGTCGAGCCGGTCCGACAGGGCGAAATAGCCGTCGAAGCGCATGCACGGATTGAGATTGAGTGCGAGCGAGGTGACGAGCGAGGTGCCCGCCAGCGCGCACGCCGCCTGTTGCGCCGGCCCGTGCGGCAGGAACGGCCACAGGAGCAGTGCGGCCGCGGCCACCAGCGCCTCCGCCCCGACGCCCGCCAGCGTGACCGCCAGCCGCTTCCGCCGATCGGCGAGCCGCCACGCGTCGGTGGTGTCGGTGTAGAGCATCGGCACGCCGAGCACGATCGCCACGCCCATCGACGGCACCCGGCAGCCGTGGCGCTTGGCGACGATCGCATGGCCGAACTCGTGGATCGCCTTGAGCAGGATCAGCAGCACGGCCATGCCCGGCAGCGCTTCGAGGCTGATCGCCCCGGAGAGGTCGCGCACGAAGGCGTCCCACTCCCGCGAGATCGGATAGGCCGCGACCGCCAGCATCGCCGCCACCGCGAGAAGCACCCGCCGCCCGCCGACCGCCGCGAAGGCGGGCGCGATCCGCGTCAGGAACCGGTCGGGATCGACCAGTGGAATGCGGAAGAACAGGTAGTCGTGCATCAGCCGCGTCGCGATCCCCGGCCGCGCCGACGTCTGCTTGTCGGCGAGCCCGCGCCACGAGCCGTTGCGGTCGCTGGTGGTGAGTTCGCTCGCATGGAGGAACTCGACGATCTCGCCGAGCTGAGCGGCGGTGATCTCGACTCCGTGCTCGGCGGCGAGATCGCGCCTGAGACGCTCGCCGTCGCCGGCGGTCCAGGCGCGCACCGCCGCCGCCGCCGGATGGCCGAGGCGGAAGTGCTCGTCGCGCACCGGATCGTGGATCAGCAGCGCCACCCGTCCGTCGGCGTCGATCGGTCCGTCCGACAGGCGCAGATCGCGCCGGATGTGCGGCAGCGGGCGGACGGGAGCCGGGGAGGGCGAGGGTGCGGCGGCCACGGCGTCACACTCCGAGCTTCTGGCGCAGCGCGGCGATCGGGCGGCGGAACAGGTAGTAGCCGAGCGTCACCCGCTCGCCGTCGATGCGCGCGGTGCCGCGCGCCCCGAGCCGGGGGGCGGCACCCTCGTCGAAGTCGGCGAAGATGCGATGGACCAGCCGCCGCTCGGCGTCGGCGACCGGGCGAAAGCCGATGCGTCCGACCGTGGCGGAGAGGGGGGCGAGCGGATCGCCGTCGAGAAAGAGCCGCACCGGCGTGCCCGTCCGAAGCGCGGTCGTGTCGGCGAGGCCGAGTTCGATCCGGAGCTCGAGCGCGGTCGGATCGACCACCTCCATCACCCGATCGCCGGTGGCGACCGGTCGGCCGACCCAGTCGGACCGGTTGGAATAGACCACCACCCCGGCGCGCGGCGCGGCGATGCGGGTGCGCTCGTGCATGTCGCGGGCGAGAGTGAGTTCGGCCTCCGCCACGTCGAGATCGGCCTTGGCCACCGCGATCTCGCGCCCGTCGCCGTGATTGGCCACCGCGCCCTGGACCGCGCGGCGATACTTGGCCGAGGCCACCGCGCGCGCCTTCTCGGCGATCTCGAGATCGTTGCGCGCCCGGGTGTCCACCAGCGCGAACAGGGCCGTGCCCGCCTCGACCCGGTCGCCCGGCTCGACGAAGATCTCGCGCACCACGCCCTCGCTCGGCGCGGTGACGACCGCCGCCCCGGCCCCGACCACCTCCGCCGGCGCCAGCACCGAGAACCGCACCGGAAAGGCCAGCACCAGCACCGCGACCGCGAGCCCGGCGAGCCCGAGCCGGGTGCGGCCGAGGAACGGGGCGATCAGCCGCCGCCAGCTGCCGCCGCGATCGGAGAGCGCCGCATGGGCATGGCTCCACGGCCCGGCGAGCGAGGCGAGGAGCGTCTTGCCCGGCACCGTCCACGCCTCGGCGCGGAAGGCGGCGAGCGCCCCGAGGAGTTCGCCGTCCGGTCGCCTGAGCGGCGTCCACAGGAGATGGGGAAACCCGCCGGTGAAGGCGCGGAGATCCGCCCCCGCCTCGTCGGCGTCGAGCACGGTCTCCTGCGCCTGGGCGAGGTCGGCCTCGCCGTCGCGGGCGAGTTCGGCCACCAGCCGTTCGAACGCCGCGACCAGCGGCGCGCGCCGCGCCACGCCCGAGACGCCGGATGCGGCGGTGACGATCCAGCGCGCGCGTGCCTCCGCTCCGAGCGGCGGCTGCCGTTCGAGCAGCAGCGCGCAGTCGTAGTCGACGAGACGACGCGCGCCGGTGACGAGCGCCGTGCGCAGGGCGTCGAGATCGCCGGGGGCGGGGCGGGGCACGACGAGGCGATCGTCGCGGGTCGCCCGCGCGGCGGCGGCGAGGCCGGCGAGCGCGGCGAGGACGCCGCCGTGATCGAGGCGCTCGAAGCGTTGCGCCTCGGCGTCGGACGCGTCGATCCAGAGGGCGTCGTCGGCGTGGGCGAGCGGGCGACGGTCGCGGCCGAACAGACGGGCGGGCGACAGTTCGGCCAGCGCCTCGTCGACGCGCATGTAGGCCATGTCGTGGGAGCCGTGGACCCAGACGGCGGTGGCGACGGCGAGGTGGGCGGCGGCGGCCTCGAAGCGAGGAAGGAGGGTCGCGTCGACGACGAGGTGGAGCGGGCGGGCGGCGGCGATCGAGCGGGCGAGGGCGGGGCCGGGCAGGCGGTCGTCGAGGACGACGGCGACGCCGCCGACCATGGTGACGCCGATCCAGGCGGCCCACAGTTCCGGTCGCGGGGCGAAGAGGAGGGCGACGCGCTCGCCGGGGGCGACGCCGTGGAGGATCGACCAGCGCGCCCAGCGGCAGGCTCGGGCGAAGAGTTCGCGATGGGCGAGGGTCTCGCCGTCGCCGACCAGGGCGAGGCGGTCCTTCCATTCGGCGGCGGCCTCCTCGATCTCCTCGCGGATCGTGTGCGCCGGGTCGCGCAACAGCGCCTCGACCCGCCGGGCTACGGCGCGGCGGGTGCGGCGGTGGGCGAGGGCGCGGCGGACGCGGGCGATCGGGTTCAGGGGCGGGGCTCCGGGATCGACGGCGGGCGATCGAGATCTCGAGCCGGATTCGCACTTTCGGCGACGATCTCGAGCCGGCTCACGAGAATGTTCCCGAGAAGCCGGAGATCGACAACGGGTTGTCGGTCACGGCGGCGGTGTCGGGGGTGTCGGGGGCGAGATGGCCGACGAAGGCGTCGAACATGCGCCGGACGAAGGCCTCCTCGAGATCGCGGGTGATGAAGACGAGGCGGGTACGGTGGTCGTCGTCGGGCCAACGGTCGAGCTGGGCGACCGGGTGGACGACGTGCTGGACGACGTGGAGCACCAGCGGTCGCGCGGGGTCCTCGGCGAGGCGGACCACGCCCTTGACGCGCAGGAGCTTCGGCCCGTGGGCGGAGCGCAGCAGCTCGAGGAAGAGGTCGAGCGCGGTCGCGCTCATCGGCCGGTCGGTGGCGAGGCAGAAGGCGCGGATGTGGTCGTCGTGGCGATTGGGATCGTGGGCGTGACGGTGGTCGTGCCCGGGATCGTCGCCGTGGTCGTGATCGCAGGCGGGGCCGCAGACGTGATCGTCGTCGTGCCCGTGCCGGTGCCCGTGATGGTGGCCGTGGGGCGCGTGGCGATGCCCGGCGTCGCGATCGCGATAGGCCTCCTCGGCGAGCCAGCGGGCGACGTCGGCGGTCTTGGTCTCGGGGCGCCAAAGGCCGGTCTCGAGCAGCGCTCGCGGCGTGGCTTCGCCCTTCGCGGCGTCGAGGATCGGGGCGGCGGGGGCGAGGATGCGCAGGCGGGCGCGCAGGGCGCGGACGGCGGCGGCGCGCTCCGGGCTCTCGCACAGGTCGGTCTTGGTCAGCACCAGCCGATCGGCGACGGCGGCCTGTTTCACCGCTTCGACCTGGGCGTCGAGCGTGGCCATGCCGTTGACGGCGTCGACCAGGGTGACGACGCCGTCGAGGCGATAGCGGCGCACCAGATAGGGGTGGCGCATGATGGTGTGGAGGATCGGCGCGGGATCGGCGAGGCCGGTGGTCTCGACGACGACGCGGGCGAGCGCCTTCAGGCGGCCGTTGTCGAGGCGCTTGAGGAGATCCTCGAGGGTGGCGACGAGGTCGCCGCGAATGGTGCAGCACAGGCACCCGGACGAGAGTTCGACCACGCCGTCGTCGGCGCGCTCGACCAGGACGTGATCGATGCCGATCTCGCCGAACTCGTTGATGATCACCGCCGTGTCGGCCATGGCGGGGTCGTGCAGCAGGCGATTGAGCAGCGTCGTCTTGCCGGAGCCGAGGAAGCCGGTGATCACCGTCAACGGGATCGGTTCGGGCGGACGCGGGGCGGGGGTCGTGGTCATGGCGTCCTCGGAGCGACGATCGCGCGGGAGCGAGCGGACCCGCTCTCCTCCCATCGACGCAGGGTTCGAACTCAGTCTTCGGTCGACTTGCGCTTGGGCGGTGGCGCGGCGGCGGGTCTGGTCGGATTGGCGCCCTTGGCGCCGTCCGGCTTCTTGACCGAGGCGGTGGTCGGTTGCGCGGGCGGCCTGGCGGTCGCGGTGGGTTTGGCGGCCGTCTTGGCCGTGGCGGGCGTGGTCGCGGGCGGCCTGGCGGCGGTGCGCGTCG